>JALNWS010000139.1 GCA_023230755.1 Azoarcus sp. | reverse complement strand
TCTGGCCGGGATGAAGGACTCCAAGGTGATCGTGGCGATCAACAAGGATCCGGAAGCGCCGATCTTCCAGGTGGCCGACTACGGTCTGGTGGGGGATCTGTTCAGCGTGATTCCCGAACTGACGGCGGCCGTTTAAGCCACTTCGACCCCCTTCGGCGGGCAAGCCTCCCTCCCTCTCCCGCTTGCCCGCTGTGTTTCGCGTCGGCCTCGACCGCTTGCCGGTCGGCGCCGGCGCGTTTTTTTGTGTGCTGAATTGACGCGCGTGCCAATGAGGCTGGCCGGAACGGTCGCACAGCGCATCTGATTGGTGTTCTCCCGCTGTCGGAAAAACTTACACAAGGCATTTCGCCATGTTTAAGAATTATTTCATCTAGTTGAAATTTATCGTTTTAAATATTTGGTTCGAATATTGCTTGCGTTGAGTTGCCGGTTCCAGCGGGTCTTGCACCATATTGAATGGGAATGCGCAATCATGCTCCGTCGCCTCGTCGCAGTCGTTGCACTCATGTCAGCGTTTCAGGCACCTGTCCTTGCTGCCTACTCCTCCTTGTATGTGTTCGGTGACAGCCTGGCCGATAGTGGAAACTTCTGGCAGCTTGCCGGCGGTGCATGGCCACCTTCGCCTCCCTATGCACAGCAGTTCTCCAACGGACCGGTTGCACCCCAGTATCTTGCCGAGCGCTTGGGCATCCCGCTTTTGCCTTCGTCCGTGGGCGGAACAAATTACGCGGTGGGAGGCGCGACGACGGGGGCACTGAACTACGGTTATGAAACGCGGGGCGCCTTGCCCCTGCCGAGCGCTCTGGAAATGACAGGTGTTCACCAACAGATCGAGTCCTTTGCCGGCAGCGGAACAGTTTTTGATCGGGACAGTTCCCTGTTCATGCTTTGGGCCGGCGCGAACGATATTTTTCTGGCTCTTGGAACCGGCGGTGATCCGCTCGGCGCGGCTTCGAATGCCGTGTCCAACTTGATTGGTTCGGTCGGTGTATTGGCATCGATCGGGGTGCGAAACCTGCTTGTTCCGAATATGCCGAATCTTGGAGAGACACCGTTTGGTCTGGCCCTGCCAGAGGCTGATCGTCTTGCGCTGAGTGCGCTCTCTGTCGGATTCAACCAGGCGCTCGCGTCTGCTCTGGGCAGCTTACGTACGGCAATCTTGCCCAGTGTTCCCGATTTCAATCTTATCGAGTTCGACACTGCGGGGCTTCTGCACGACGTTATCGCGAACCCGGCGGAGTTCGGACTGCTTGACGCGACGGCGTCGTGCTTCAATCCGAACGATCCGACAAATCTGGGAAACGTTATTGCCGGATGTCCGGGATATCTTTTCTTTGACACTGTCCACCCGACGACGGTGGCCCACCAGATTCTCGGGGAGAGATTTTATGCCGCCGTCCCTGAACCTGGAACCTTGTTTTTGATCGCGATTGCGATGCTTTCATTGGCGCTGGAAGATCTTCGCCGTAAACAACGCCAACGCTGAGGATGAGCGTGCTTCTGGCTCACTCTGACTGCGCCTGCTACCTGCGATGGGCGTTGCAGGATTTCGTCTGCTGTACTGATTGCTGTACATGACTGGGCCAGGGTGTATTCGCGGCGATGTCTGGCTGCGGATATCCACAGGCGCGTGGCTGAGTGCTTTAACGCTAAAGTTATGCACGACGTGGTCGTTAGCTGACTACGCGAAAAAATAACAGAGCACTCAGGAGACCAGATCATGCAGTTCCTCTTTGCGCCAGCCGTGCGCATGATGAACAGTTTGCGTTTTGCGACGCGCTTCATCCTCATCGGTGCGGCCGGTGGAATTCTCGTTGCCGGATTGATGTTCCAGTTTCTGCAGTCGGTTGGCGAAAGACTGCGGATGACCGAGGCCGAACAATCGGGTGTGCAGCATGTGGTTGCGCTGCGCGAGACGAGCCAGTTGCTCGACCGGCATCTGCTGGCGTCGTCGCTGTTCTCGCTTGGCGAGTCGGCTTCGGGGAAGGAAGCCGCTGCCTTGCGCGAAAGCATCGGTGCAGCGCTTGCTGCCGCGCGCCAGGCCGGACTTGAAGGTGCGGGGCCGGATCTCGAGCAATCATGGGTGGCGCTCGAAAAGGAGTGGGATGTCTTCAACTCGGTGATCGGGGCTTCATCAACGCCCGAGATTCGGGATCTTCATCAGCGTTTCGGAGACCGGCTGGCGGCTCAGGCACGCGTGATCGCCGATCACGCCGGGCTGCCGCTCGACCCGGCGGTCGATACCAATTACCTCTATGACACGCTGGTCAATCGTTTGCCGCAACTCTTCGAAGCGCTCGGACAGATCCGTCTGAAGGCGTCGAGCATCGCCAGTATCCAGATGATCGACGGGGCGGACATCGGTCGTCTGGAACGACTGACTGCCGACGCCATCGCACAAGTGGCGAGGATTCGCGAGAACACCGAAAAGATCGGGACGGCTGCGCCCGCGTTCAAGCCGGCGCTCGACAAGGGGCTGGATGAGATTCAGACCGGTCTTGACCGCATGAGACGCGTGATTGACGGGAGTCTGATCAACGTCGCCGACATCAACATTCCGGTGGCAGAGGTCCTGAGCAAGACGGATGCGCCTCGTGTTGCTGCGGCTGATCTGGAGAAGACCGTAATCAATGCGCTCAGGGAGCAGCTTGCTGCACGGGCTGGTGAGCTCTCTGATCAGCGCACGGTCAACCTGGGGCTGGTTGCACTCGGCCTTGCGCTGGCCGGATATCTGTCGATGGGCTCCTATCTCAGCCTGCAACAAGGGACGGCGCACCTGCTCGAAGGCGGGCGCCGGCTCGCGGGTGGCGAGCTTGCCTACCGTATCGATGTCGGGAGCAGGGACGAGTTCGCTGATATTGCCGACAGCTTCAACCGCATGGCTGCGTCGTTCGGTGAGGTGATCAACACCTTGAAATCAAGCGCCGATAACCTGAGCCGTGCGGCCGCTGCAATGAACGAGGCGACCCGGCAGGTTGCCGGAGGATCGGTGGAACAAAGCCGCCTGACGCAGGAAACCGCGAGCTCGGCCAACGCGATGTCGGACAGCATTGGCGAGGTTGCGAGTAACGCCGGTGAGGTCGACCAGATTGCCCGCGACGGACGCACCAAGACCGATGAGGGCTATAAGGGGCTGACCCGGATGCAGGCCGAGATCGGCATCGTTCGCACCGCGGTGGAACAGATTACGTCGTCGGTTTCGGAGTTTGTGCACACCACGCTCGAGATTCGCGGCATGACCGGCCAGGTCCGCGATATCGCCGAACAGACCAATCTGCTCGCGCTCAATGCCGCAATCGAGGCCGCGCGCGCCGGCGAACACGGGCGTGGATTTGCGGTGGTGGCTGACGAGGTACGCAAGCTGGCGGAGAAGTCGGCGAGTTCGGCGAGCGAGATTGACCGCCTGACCCAGGCGATCAATAGCCGCTCGGACGACGTCAATGGCGCCATCCAGCGCGGGCAGGAGTCCTTGTCCGCGAGCGAGGGGTTCCTGCAGTCCGTGTCGAGCCAGTTGTCGTCGGCGAGCGAGTCGGTTGCAAAGACCTCGGAGGGCGTGAATCTGATTACTGCGGCGATGCGCACCCAGGCCGATTCGGTGCGCAGCATCAGCGAGTATGTCGCGAAGATCGCCGCGATGGCCGGGCAGAACGACGCAGCGGTGGCGGGTGCGGCGAGCGAAGCCGAGCGCCTTCAGCGCATGGCAGGCGAACTGCGCAACCTGATTGCCCGCTTCAAGGTCTGAGGCACACCGGATCAGACCAGGTCGAACGTCACCGCCAGGTAATCGAAGAAGATGCTGTACAGCGCGATCGGCAGGGGCAGGCCGAGCAGCAGACCGGCCATGTAATGGCGCACCCGCACCCCGGACAGGGCGAGCGCATAGTTCAGTGCGGGGGCGGTCTGAAACACGGTGCGCAGCAGAAACTGGCTTCGGATCGGCTGTCTGTCGAGCCGGGCCAGCAGGCTGCGCGCAAGGCGGTTGTCGAAGTCCCGCAGGGCGTTGCCGCCAAGCCACCGGATCAGCACGAAAATGAAGGTGCACGACAGTACGGCTGCGAGGTAGGTGACGGCCGCACCCCACAGCTGACCGAGCGACAGCACGGCAGCCGCAAGAAAGATCCAGCCCGGAATCTGGATCAGGTTGCCAAGCGCGAACAGCAGTACGAAAGTCGCGGTGCCCGTGATCAGATGGCTTTCGAACTGCGCGCGCACCGCGTCCAGGCCGAAGTGTTCGCGAATCCCGGTGAGCTGAACGACGAGCAGTATGGTTGCGATGAAGAGCGCAACGAGCATCAGCCGCGAATGGCGCTTCAACCAGGGCATTAACCCGTGCGTGCGCGCGCCGGGGACGTCAGGGTCCGGAAGCGGTGTGCTGCCACGACTGTTCATCCCGAAAGGGCCCCATTACGTGGAGAGGGGCTTGTCGTTTCCGCTGTGGTGGCGACGGCGCTGATCAGGTCGTCGTTGAGCCAGCATTGCAACCACGGGCCGATGGAGGCGGCTGCCTCCGGGTGATGTGCGGCGAGCGCGCTGCAGGCCGTCGCGAAGCCTTCGCCTGCGATCAACATCTCAAGCATGCAGTGTTCGGCCGGATGCAGCGAGCGGAAGCTGCTCTGCGTGCCCTTGCGCCAGAACAGGCAGACGATTGCTTGTGGCAGCGAGGCGGCAGGTGGAGGCGTCTGCTGGCGGTCGAGTGCGTGCCACACGTCGATGGTGTTGCAGGTGAACTCGGCAAGGGCGACACCCGGACAGAACACGAATCTCGCGCATTCCCAGTCATCGTCGGAGAGCTGGGTCAGCGCATCGGCCTGCAGGCGAGGGTGGTCTGGCGCGTCGAAGGCGTCGTGCAGCAGCCAGTCCATCCGTGCGAGTTCTCCCACTTCCGGGTCGGCAGGCATGGAGGCGGCGAGAAAGTCCGGGAAGCTGCGGCCATAGTCGCGCAGGTTCGGGCTGTGCGAGGGCGCCTGCTCGATGTAGCGTGCGGCTTCGCGCCCGAACTCGTCGTCGCCGAGATAGATCCAGGTGCGCTCGAACACCGTACCGAGTGCGTCGCGCAGGCGGGCGCGGTAGGCGCGATGATAGATGGAGAGGCGTTCGTCCCGCGCCAGCCCGAAACTGCCGTCGAGCAGCGGCAGCACGGATGCTGTCTCGTTGCTGGCATCGAGAATGTAGGCCTTCAGGCGCTCTTGGGTTGCGGCCAGGTTCATGTCGGACATGGTGTTGGCGCCTGTGCTGGTTCGGCATGGGCATTGGTGCGTTCATGCTTGCATGCCGCGGCAATGCCGCGAACGTGTGCGAGCTCCGTCAGCAGGGTCTCGAGCGGCGGGATGTTGTCGTCGCGCTCGATCATGCTGCTCACCGCACCCAGTCGCCTCCAGGCGGCTGCATACAGATCGAACACCGGGTCGATGATCGGGGCATCGTGGGTATCGATGATGAAACCGTCCACATTCGAGTGCCCCGCGAGGTGAATCTGCTGCACCCGATGTGCGGGCACGCCGTTGATGAAGTCGAGCGGGTCGAAGCCGTGATTCACGCTGCTGACGTAGATGTTGTTAACATCGAGCAGCAGGTGGCAGTCGGCCTCTTCGGCAATGGCTGTGAGGAATGCCCATTCGCTCATCGACGAGTCGGCATAGCTGAGGTAGCTGGAGACATTTTCGATCACCAGCCGGCGTTCGAGGATGTCCTGCACCTGCCTGATTCGCGTCACGACGTGGCGGATTGCCTCCTCGGTATACGGGAGTGGGTAGAGGTCGTGAAGGTTGACGCCGTGCACACCCGTCCAGCACAGATGGTCTGAAATCCAGGCCGGCTCGATACGTCTGGCGAGGGCTCTGAGCGCGTCGAGGTATTGCCGGTTCAGGGGTTCGATCGAGCCGATCGACATCGAAACGCCATGCATTACGACCGGGTAGTCACAGCGGATGGCATCAAGCATGGCCAGCGGCTTGCCGCCCTGCACCATGTAGTTTTCGGAGATGATCTCAAGCCAGTCGACGTCCTGAGGCGCGCTGAGAAACTCGGCGTAATGGGCCGGGCGCAAACCCAGCCCGAAACCCAGCGGCTGAATGCGCCGGTCGACTTGCGCAGCGGGCAGCGACGGTGTGCTCATGTTGTGGTCACCTGTGGGGGCAAGCGTGGCGGCGTGGCCCTGGCGTGCCATCACGTCCAGGGCCACGGGCTTGTTACTTGAGATCGCCGATCGTGCCCTTGGCGTCCAGACATTCTGCTGCCTTCATGCCCTTGAAGCCGTGCCCCTTGCATGAGTTCATGCCCTTGCAATCGTTCTGGGCAGTCTTGCAGTCTGCCTGACCCTTGCACGCGTTGATGCCGTAACAATGCACGCTGTCGTTCGCTGCGACGGCGGCACCGCTCGAGCCTGCTGGCATGTCTGCTGCAAACGCCACGCTGGATGCGGCAAAGGCTGCTGCCATGGCTGCCATGCGGGCGCCTGTGATCATGTTGGACATTTGTGTCTCCTCGGTTCTGGTTGGATGCTGGATGGCGCCGGCCTTCAACGCTCACTGCCATGTACTGTTGGCCGGGCACTGATTGGTCGACAGTTGGCGCCGAAACCTTACGGCCAACCCGAAAAAACTTTTCCGGGGCTTGGTCAAGGGGGCCAGTCATCGCACCGATTGCGCAGAGACAGCCAGGTTCGAGTCGTGAAGTCGCACGCTTGAACGCATCCGCAGTCCGTGCACTGTCCCGCCATCGGTGCGTGCTTCGGCCCGCCGCAGTCTTGTCCTGCTGAGCGTCAGGCCACATCCTTGCCCGCAAACGCGATGTTGTGGAGCCATTCCTGAATGTCCTGCAGTTCGTCCATGGTCACGGTGTGATCGGCGGGGTAGTCATGCCACTCGACGGATAGACGGTGGCTGCGCAGGAGTTCGCACGATTTTCGCCCGAACTCACACGGAATGACGCCATCTTCGCGTCCATGGGCCATGAAGATTGGCGTGCGCCTGCTGCCTTCCTGAAGTTCGTCCGCGAGCGTATCGACCAAGGGGACATAGGTGGATAAGGCCATGATGCCCGCAAGCGGTGCTCGCCGTCGCAGTCCGACATGCAACGCAATTGCGCCGCCTTGCGAGAATCCGGCAATGACGATATTCGCATCCGGGACGCCGCGTGTGTTTTCACGGGCAATGAGGGCTTCGATCTGGGCGGCCGATTCATGCACGCCTTTCGGGTCTTCGCGACGCTCGGAAAAATCTGCCGATACGATGTCATACCACGCACGCATCACGTAGCCGCCATTGATCGTAACCGGTCGCGGCGGCGCATGCGGGAACACGAAACGGATGGGGGGCAGCGCGTGGAGGTCGAGCGCGCCGACAACGGATTCGAAGTCATGTCCGTCGGCACCCAGGCCATGGAGCCAGATCACGGAAAGCACGGGGTTCGGGCCGGTTTCGATCTCGACCGCGGGGAGCACCGGTGCTTGAGCCGGGATATTCGGTGTTGCGGCATTCATTGCCTTACTCCAGTTGTGGTGTCGGCACGACCCAAGCACGTGGGTGTGCCGGGGCGAGGCTTACCTCGGGAAACGTGAATTGCACAGTTCCACACAGCGCGAATAAGCTTCATCGCAGTGCATGTCGTTGCGCCCGGCGCCGCCGCCCTGACAGGACAGAGAGGTGTCGGCACAGCGGCGGGTGCAGGTATTCCAGTCGTCCTGCCCGGGGCCGGGTACATGTAGCGACGGCGACAGATGGCGTGGGCAGGAGCGCAGGTCGATGCGGCGAATCGGGCCTGGAAGTCGGGACCATTCCTCGGCGCTGAAGTCGAGTGCTTCCTGCAGCGGGCCGAGGTCTTCAGGCTGAATCAGGCCCGAGCGCAGCAGCGTGCTGGCGGCCCAGCAGTCCGCTCGGCGCGCGCCAGCCGGCGTACGCTTCGCGCCGGCAGGCAAACCGAGGTTGAGCCGGGAGCATTCGTGAGCAAACAGGAACAGCTGGGCGCGATCGTCGAGGCGCGGAATTGCCGAATGGTTATAGCGGATGACCGGACGTCCGCCCTCGATCTGCGTGCTCACGGCAGCGGGCAGCGTCGGGTCGGGAACGGCAGCGACGGTGCGCCCCTTTGCGTCGATACACCCACCGTAGAGTGTTTGATCCTGTGCATGGCTTGCGTTGCACGAAAGAGCGCTACACCATAGCGCCATGACCAAAAGCAGTCTGCCCATTGTTGTCGTATCCCTTGCTCATGAGCCTTGGAACAGGCTTCGATGCCTGAGGATACGCCAGCATCCGTCCGGAATGAAGAAGCCGAGGCTGGACTCGCAGCAGATGAATGCACCCATGAGTGATATGCAGGGCGCGAAACGTGGCCGGGCCTTCTTTCGTGCCGCCCGGGACGGTACATCGGATGGAGTCGTACCGGGCACGGCTGTGGACGCGGACAGGTGGAGCAGATGAGTCGTGTTCGCTATCGGCGCATGTCTTTCGCTGATCTTGCTGAAGTCATGGTCGTCCAGAGCGAAGCCTATGGAGACGGCTTCATCGAAAACATCGAAGTGATCGCCGCGCGCCTTGAAGCTGCACCGGATACCGCATGGGTGGCCGAGGACAGGACGGGGGTCTGTGCGTATCTGGTGGGATACCCTTCGCTCGACGGGCGGATGACTGCGCTGGGTGGGGCCTTCAGCGTTGCAGGCGAGCCTGACTGCCTCTATCTGCATGACCTCGCCGTCTCTCCACGGGTTGCGGGACGTCGCGTCGGGCCATCGCTGGTGCATATGGCACTGGCTTTTGCGCAAGCTGTACGTTTCACGAGCTCGTCACTGGTTTCGGTGCAGGCATCGAAGGCATTCTGGCAGCGGCAGGGCTATGGCGTGGTGAGCCCGGATCCGCAAGAGTCGGCAAAGCTCGACAGCTATCCCGGCGCTGCTGTGTACATGGCAAGGCGGCTTCGGTCATGATCGCAGACGACGGACGCCGCCTGCGCGGTTCCGATGCGCAAACCCTTGCGGCCTGATGCGACGACACGCACCGGGGCGGGTAATGTGAGAAATGCTTGTCCTGACTGGAGGTGGGTGGATGGAATCGCGTTTTCTGAATGATCTGTCGCCGGGTGATCGCTTCATCTGCGGAGGCGTCACGCTGACCGAGGCCGAGATCATTGGTTTTGCCCTGCACTACGATCCGCAACCTTTCCATCTTGATGCACGGGCGGCTGCGGATTCGATCTATGGTGGATTGATCGCGAGTGGTTTTCAGGTGGTGTCGCTGTGCTTCCGGATGTTCATCCAGCAGGGCGTGCTCGCGGAATCGAGCATGGGTTCGCCCGGTATCGATGAACTGCGATGGCTGGCGCCAGTGCGTCCCGGTGACACGATTCGCACCGAGGTTGAGGTCGTCGAGTTGCGCCCCTCGCGTTCCAGGCCCGACCGGGGCATTGCGCGGCTGGCTTACCGGGCGCTGAATCAGCGTGACGAGCTGGTCTCGAGTTTTTTCGTAAACCACCTGCTGCGTACCCGCAGCGAAGCGACGTAGTCCGCAAAAGAAATGCGAGGCCTGGCAGGCGATTGATCGGGGTCATTTTTATTACCGCCAGGGTGAGGTGTAATCGGCGCATCCAGACCTTACTCCCGCTGAGACCATCATGGCCCTGATTCCCCTCGAAGAGCCGACCACGCGGCGTATACCCGCCAGCACGTTCTCGCTTTTCGCCCTCGCTTTCCGTCCCTTCTATCTGCTCGCGGCGATGCTGGCCGTGGTCGCGATTCCGCTGTGGGTGCTGGCCTATCTGGGGGTGATCTCCACTCCGATCCCCGGCATGTGGTGGCATGCGCACGAGATGGTCTTTGGTTTCGCGGCCGCCGTCATTGTCGGCTTTCTGTTCACCGCTGGGCGCAACTGGACCGGCATCGATACGCCGTCAGGCTGGGCGCTTGGCGGCCTCGCGGCGCTGTGGCTTGCAGGGCGGCTGGCAATGGCGTTCGGCACTGGCTGGTGGGTGGCCGTCGTCGATGTCGCTTTCCTGCCGGTGGCTGCAGCGGCGCTGCTGCATGTCTTGATCAAGGCGAAGAGCTGGCGCAATTATTTTCCCGGCCTTGTGCCCTTGCTGCTCGGCGGGGCCAATCTGCTGTTTCACCTCGCCGTGAATGGCGCGGTGGCAGTTGAACCGCTGATGGGGATGCACATCGCGCTTGGACTGGTGGTCGTGCTCGAGATCGTCATCGGCGGGCGTGTGATTCCGATGTTCACTTTCAACTCGATGCGCGGCATCCGCCAGTGGCGCAATGCGCGCTTCGATCTGATTGCTGCGCTGGTCTCCGGGCTCGCCCTGATGCTATGGGCGACCGGTTTCACCGGCTGGGCAGGCGGTGTATCGTTGCTCGCGGCAGTACTGCAACTGGCGCGCTGGGGCGGATGGAATCCGTGGGCAACGCGCAGCACGCCCTTGCTCTGGATTCTGCACGCGTCCTATCTGTGGATCCCGCTCGGACTGGCGCTGATCGCCGCGACGCAATGGGGCCTGGTGGCGCATTCTGCGGGCGTTCATGCATTGGCGATCGGATCTACCGGCGGGTTGATCATTGGCATGATGACTCGAACGTCGCTCGGACATACCGGACGCATGCTGGTTGCCGGGCGGCTGGAGGCGTTTGCCTATGGGCTGGTGCAGCTGGCTGCCGTCGCAAGGGTGCTGACGGTTGCATTCATTCCCGCGGCTGCGATCGGTGGTATCCACCTGGCCGCTACGGCCTGGGTGCTGGGCTTCTTGCTCTTCCTGTGGCGCTACACGCCGTTTCTGCTCTATGCGCGGGTCGATGGCCGGCCAGGTTGAGCACGGCACGTGCGTCGTGGCAGTCCGGCGTCGTAATGGCGCTGGCGTCAGGGCTTCGCGCTTTCCAGTGATGTGAGATGGTGCTTAAGGCGATTCAGCAGTTCAAGCAATTGTGTCTTCTCGGCGTGATCGAGTCCGTTGAATAGTTCGATCACCCAGCCTTCGTGCGACTTCGCCATCTGACGGAAAGTCTTCTTGCCTGCGGGGGTCAGATGGACGGAGTAGGCCCGGCGGTCGCGCGGGTCGTCACGGCGTTCGACCAGACCTTCCTCGACGAGTTTGTCGGTCAGGCCAGTGACGTTGCCGCCAGTCACCATCAGACGGCGCGATAGCTCACGCATCTTCAGGCCGTCAGGGTTGCGATCAAGCTGGGCCATCAGGTCGAAGCGGGGCAGCGTCGACTCGAAACCGGTGCGCAGTCGATTACGAAGACGGGATTCGACGATGTTGGTGCAGGTCAGCAGGCGCAACCACACCCGCAAGGCCTCGTGATCATCGTCGGTTGCCCGCGTTTCGTGATCGATGGTTTCCGGGCTCTGGTGTGAGGA
>JALNWS010000138.1 GCA_023230755.1 Azoarcus sp. | reverse complement strand
TGCCACGGCACACCCGGCCCCGCGTCATGATGAAGGTGTAAGCAGCTTCGTGCTGTGTTTCGCAGAGCCGCTGAACTGGTTTGGCTTCTCTGATGCGCTGGGTCTGCTGCTGCAGGTGTATGGCGAACGCATCCTGCGGATCAAGGGCCTGCTCAACGTCGTCGGAGACCCGCTGCCCCGTATCGTGCAGTGCGTGCAGCACTCGGTGTACCCGCCCACCAGCCTCGCTGCATGGCCGGACAAGCCCCCGTGCAACGATCGCAAGAGTCGGCTGGTGTTCATTGTTCGTGATCTGCCGCGGGACGAGGTGACCAACATGCTGTTCAGCATCGGCGGCATAGCCGCCGAGCCGGAGCCCGGCGCCACCGCTTGAGCCGGTATGCGTCGATCCACGCTCGCTCAAGCTGTAAGCAAACGGAGCGCCATGCCGACCAAGGGTTTTGCAGTTGCGGGCGCTCCGCGCCATGGGAAGGATCCGATGTATGCATGTCTGATGCCGCAATTCCGTCTTCGCGTCGTGCTGCTTGCTCTCGGCATTGGCCTCACGACCGGCGCGACGGGCGCCGCACCCTCTCCTCTGCGGCAGGTGTCGCCATTTTCCGACGCGGCGCCGGGCGCCACGATACCGGAACCCTGGCAGCGTCAATCCCTGCCCGGCGTTGAGCGGCAGAACACGTTCGAACTGGTGGCCGATGCCGGACGTACCGTGCTTGAGGTGCGTTCGGATGCTGCTGCGTCGACCTTGACGCATGCGCTGGCGGTCGAGCCTGCGCAGGCGCCACTGCTGACATGGCGCTGGAAAGTGTCGAGAGCACTCAAGGGTTCAGACTTCTCACGCAAGTCGGGTGACGACTACGCCGCGCGTGTCTACGTGCTGTTCGACTATCCGGTGGAAAAGCTGTCGCTGGGCGATCGCGTCAAGATGTCGCTCGGACGCACCCTGTATGGCGCCGAACTGCCGACGGCAGCGATCGCCTACGTCTGGGGGACAGCTCAGAAGGTGGGTGACACGGGCCCGAACCCCTATACGGACCGTGTGCAGATGATCGTGGTCGACAGTGGTGCGGGGCAGGTTGGGCAGTGGCGCGAGATCGAGCGTGACGTGGCCGCCGACTTTCGCGCCGTGTTCGGGGTCGAGGCACCGCGAGTGGTGGGCATCGCCGTCAGCGCCGACACTGACAACACCGGCGAGGCCGTCGTGACCCGCTTCGGCGATCTGCGCTTTCTCCCGCGCTGAGCGCACAGGCACCGCAGCGCAAATCAGTTCAGTCTCTAGCGGATGGCATCCGCAACGGCTGTTTCCCGCGCCAGCAGGGCTTCAAAGGCGAGGGCGCTCTGGCTGACCGGGCGATGAGGGAGGCGCATGCGGTAAAACTGGCGCAGGACGGGACCGCTGCCCGACGCGAGCATGCGCAGACGTCCCAGCGCAAGCTGATCGCGCGCGCAAATCCTGGGCACCACGCCGAAGCCAATCCCGGAGGCGACACACTGCACGATGGCCTCGTTGCTCGATACTTCCATTGTTGATGGGGGGGCGATGCCTGCCCGTGCAAGCATTTCATCCGCTGCGTCCCGGCTGCCGGAGCCGCTCTCCCGAACGATCCAGGTCCCGCGCGCAGCGGTTTCGAGCTCGTCTGTTGCGGGCGTGTCATTGGCTCGATCGAGCGGCGGAGCGATGACGATCATCTCCTCCGTGCGCCAGGTTCGGATGTCGATGCGCGAGTCGTCCACTCGGCCTTCAACCAGCGCCACATCAATCCTGCAGTCCAGCAGACGTTCGGTGATCTGTTGCGTGTTGGCGCCGACCAGCTGTAGCTCGATGCCGGGATGGCGGGCATGAAAGATGCCGAGTAGCGGGGGTAGCCAGTAGGTTGCGATGGTTGTGCTCGCACCAATCACGAGTCGACCGCGTTCAAGGCTGTTGAACGATCTGACCGTCTCGTCTGCCTCGCGCTCCAGCGCGAAGATGGCGCGACCGTGGTCATACAGCGCCTGGCCTGGCTCGCTCGTCCGGAAAGACTTGCCTTTGCGGTCGAGCAGCACGGTGTCGAGTTGTGCCTCCAGCTCCCGCACCGCGCGGGAAGCTGCAGGTTGGCTGATGCCGAGGCTGTCGGCCGCCCGCGAGAAGCTGTTCGATTCGACAACCGTGATGAAAATGCGCAGAAGGTGAAGGTTCATGTATGTCCTGTTGTTATGGATTGCTAACTTCAGGACCATATACTAATACTTCGGCGGGTCTTAAGCTGATCTCGAACGCATACTTTCGAGAGATGGACATGAACTTGAACCTCACCCTGGGTCACGCCGGCATGCGTACGGGGCTCATTGCCTGTACCGCGATTACATTGGCTGCGCTGGGTCTTGCCGCCGTTCCGTACCTGAGCCAGCACGGTTTGGGATGGTTGCCGCTGGCGGTTGCGCTCGGCATGGTGGTCGGTAATCTCTGGCCCGCCATCCCCGATCACGGCCGGGCCGGGCTGGCCGTGGCGCGTGGGCCGCTGATGCGGGCCGGCATTGCACTCTATGGGCTGCGCATCGGCATCGACGAGTTTGCCCGCGTAGGCTGGGAGGGGGCGCTGATGGCGGCCTTCATTGTCGCCAGTACGCTGCTGCTGGCCGTAAGCCTGGGCCGCAGGATGGGCCTTGATCGACACAGCGCCTTGCTGATCGGCGCTGGCAGTGCAATCTGCGGTGCCGCAGCGGTTGCGGCAGCGGACGGGGTGCTCGGCGCCCGCGCACGGCATGTGTCTGCCGCGGTGGCCGCGGTGGTGCTGTTCGGCACTGTCGGCATGTACGTATTGCCATTGCTGTATCCATTGCTCGGGCTGACGGACGCTGCGTTTGGGCAGTGGATCGGCCTCACCGTGCACGAACTGGGGCATGTCGTCGCTGCGGCAAGTGCGGTGGGACCGGCGGTGGCGACGACGGCGGTGATCGAGAAGATGATGCGGGTCATGCTGCTGGCGCCCGCCGTGATCTGGATTGCCTATGCGAACGGCCGCGGGACGGATGGCGCCAGCCGCATCAGGGTGCCCTTTTTTCTGTGGGCCTTTTTTGGCGCAATCGTCCTTAACGGCAGCGGACTGCTGCCACATGTCGTGCACGCTGCGGGGGCAGAGCTTGCCCAACTGCTGCTCGCGATTGGCTTGGCAGCATTGGGCATGACCACCCGTCTGGCCGATGTCCGTGCCGCAGGTGGCAAGGTGTGGTTGCTGGCGACGCTGCTGTGGGCCTACCTGTTGATTGCCGGGCTCGGGTTGGTGAATATCGTCCCGCGCCTGGGGTGAATCCCGCGTGGGGCTTTGCGTGGGAGAATGAGGGCTGGGCAAATTGCAGCGGGGGTCTCATCGAGGTGCGCTGCCAATGATGCTTCCCCATTTTCAAGCGAACACTTCGCGACCGGAGTACCGATGCCAACACAGTCCGACCTTCACCCCGACTGGCCCACCGTTCCCGCCTGTTATGGCTGGTTGTCACTCGATCGACGCGGGGTGTGGCGACTGCGTGGAGAGCCGGTCGTCCATCCAGGGTTGAGCCGTTTCATCAGTGCCAACTACGAAGCGGACGAGCACGGCAACTGGCTGGTCAACAACGGTCCGCAGAAGGTCTACGTCACGCTCGACTACACGCCCTGGGTCATGCGACTGGATACGGATGGCACGCTGTGCACACATACCGGCCGCCTTGCCGGCGAGCTTGAGGCCGTCCATCTCGACGATGAGGGCAATGTCCTGCTTGCAACTGCGTTTGGTCCTGGCCTGCTAAGCGACCGCGACCTCCCCGCCTTTCTGGCCGACTGTTGTCTGGCCGACGGCCGTGCGGCAGACGATGAAGCCTTGCTGGGCCTGATGGCCGGAAAGGGGGGCGTGTTCTGGCGCGGTATGCCGCTTACCTGCATCCTTGGGAATGAACTTGAGGCGCGCTATCACTTCAACGCAGCGCCGACGGCGTGACTGCTGTGGGGCCTGCCTTCGCCGCAAGCTGATGTGCGCTGACTGAAAGTCGCGTGTTCGGGCTGGAGGAGGGGGGTGCGATCAGGATTGATTATTAATGGATAATCATATTCGCAAAAATAAATGTTGCGATGCAGCATCCAGTTGGCTATCCTGCAGTTGTCTCCTCCACTCTCCTCCATAGATGTGGATTTCGCCCGGGCCCGAAAGCGTCCGGGCGTTTTTTTTGTTCAGTGCGCCTTTTCCGCGTCGCTGTCATCGGCGGTAGGGTCCTCCGCATCCTCCAGCCCCCAGTCTCCCCATTTGTACCAGTCGTCACCGAGCATCTCGCACGGATGCAGTGTCCGGCCGGCCCCGTTTCCGCACTGCAGGTCGGTTGCAGCGCAATACTTGTCGCAGCCCCAGCAGATGCGTTCGGGGTGCTTCGGGTGCAGTGGAAATCGTTTGGCCATCTCGGATCTACCAGGCAAGGCTGTCAGGCGATTAATCCTAGTCGGCTGCAGATCAATTTCCTTGATTCGCGACAAGTCCACGCGAATGACGCGGCCGTGTGGGTGCCGGCCTGCGGAAGGCGTCCAGGATCCTGATCCATCCGCAGCATCACTGGGCCGAGCATTGGTCCGTGACGGTTGCAAGTCGTGTGCGACTGTGGTGCATGACGTTCGAGAAGCGCGCCTGTCGGGGCAAAGCCGTCTATCTCAAGTTTCATTTATCACAGACCAATCCATAAATATCACTTGACATGGCATCAGTGAAACGTATGATTAAAACAACCGTTTTAATTGGGTGTTTAAAGTGACTACAGCAGACAACCGTTCGCCCGCGCCGGAAACCCGTGACCGCATTCTTGACGCGGCGGAAGCGCTGTTTGTCGAACATGGCCTCGAGGCGACTTCGATGCGCATGATCACAAGCCGGGCAGGGGCGAACCTTGCGGCAGTCAACTATCATTTTGGCACCAAGGATGCGTTGATCCAGGCGGTGTTCCGGCGTCGCCTGACCGAACTCAATCGACAACGGCTGGCTGCGCTCGACAGGGTTGAGGTGGCTGCAAATGGGGCACAGCCCAAACCCAGTCAGATTGTCGAGGCGTTTTTCGGCACGTCGCTTGAACTCGCGGCCGACACCGAACATGGCGGAAGCACCTTCATGCGGCTGCTCGGACGAACCTACACCGAACCCAACGCCTTCGTGCGCCAGTTTCTCGCTGAAGAGTATGCCGAGGTGCTCGAGCGCTTCCTTGGTGCGCTGTATCGCTCACTGCCCGGCGTGCCACGGGAAGAGATTCTGTGGCGCTTCCATTTCATGATGGGCGCGATGTCCTACGCGATCGCAGGCACCGATGCCTTGCAACTCTTTGCTGGCACCTTTGACGATGCCGATCCACAGCGGTTGATGCCACGGCTGATGTCCTTCCTGCTGGGCGGTCTGCGCGCGCCATTGGCAGACTTTTCTGCAGTCGATGAACGACCTGGGCTGGATGCTGCCTGACTAACGATTGATATCGATGGCGAGATGCGGCAACAAGACTGCAATCGCCGCTGAAAGGAGACCTTGATGATCTGGTTGATTCTGTTTTCCCTCCCTCCCTTGGCTGGTGCGCTCGCCTACGGGCGAGCGCCTCTTTTTGCCTGGCTGGGGGTGGGGCTGGCGTGGCTCGCGGGCTTTGCCGCCGTGGCCGGGTGGTCGTTCTGGACCGCACTGGTGGTGATGCTGGTGTTTGCGGCCGTGACGGGGGTATTCCTCAATCGGGCATTGCGGCGTGATTTCGTGACCGCACCCATCTTCAAGGCTTTCCGCCGTGCCTTGCCGTCGATGTCGCAGACCGAGCGCGATGCGCTGGAGGCCGGCACGGTGTGGTGGGAGGGTGAGCTGTTTGCCGGCAGCCCGGACTGGAAGAAGCTGTCGGCCTATCCGTGGCCCACGCTCAATGAAGAGGAGCAATCCTTCCTCGACAACGAGACCGAAGAGCTGTGTCGTCTGGTCAAGGACTGGGATGTCACCCAGCAACAGGACATGCCCGCCGAGGTGTGGGCCTACATCCGGTCTAAGGGCTTCCTCGGCATGATCATTCCGAAGGAATTCGGCGGCAAGGGCTTCTCGGCTTTCGCACACTCGCAGGTCGTCACCAAGTTGTCGACGCGCTCGTCGACGCCGGCGGTCACGGTGATGGTGCCCAACTCGCTCGGGCCGGCCGAACTGCTGCTGCACTACGGCACCGAAGAACAGAAGGCGCACTACCTGCCGCGTCTGGCGCAGGGCGAGGACATTCCCGCCTTTGCGCTGACGAGTCCGTGGGCGGGCTCGGACGCGGCGTCCATCCCCGACGCCGGTGTGGTGTGCAAAGGGATGTGGGAAGGCAAGGAAGTGCTCGGTGCGCGGGTCTCCTTCGACAAGCGCTACATCACGCTGGCGCCGGTCTGTACGGTGTTCGGCCTCGCTTTCCGCCTGTATGACCCCGAGCGCCTGCTGGGCGAAGAGGCCGATCTCGGCATCACCTGCGCGCTGGTGCCGCACGACCATCCGGGGGTGGACATCGGCCGCCGCCATTTCCCGCTCAACGCGGTGTGGATGAACGGACCGATTCGCGGCAAGGATGTCTTCATGCCGCTGGAGTTCATCATTGGCGGGCCGGCGATGGCGGGGCAGGGCTGGCGAATGCTGATGGAATGTCTGGCCGCCGGCCGCAGTATCTCGCTGCCCGGCTCCAACACGGGGATGCAGAAGCTCACAGCGCGCGCAGTCGGCGCCTACGCCCGCGTGCGTTATCAGTTCAAGACCGCCATCGGCCGCTTCGAAGGCGTCGAGGAGGCGCTCACCCGCATTGGTGCCAACACCTATCTGAGCGACGCCACCCGCATCATGACCGCAGGGGCGATCGACCTCGGTGAGAAGCCTTCCGTGGTGTCGGCCATCGTCAAGTATCACGTCACCGAGCGTGCCCGTCAGACTGTCAATGACGGTATGGATGTGATCGGCGGCAAGGGTATCTGTCTTGGTCCGCAGAATTTCCTCGGTCGCGCCTATCAGCAGATTCCGGTAGGCATCACGGTGGAAGGCGCGAACATTCTGACCCGCAGCCTGATTCTGTTCGGCCAGGGTGCAGTGCGCTGCCATCCACATGTGATGGACGAGATGAACGCCGCGCAAAAGGGTGATCTCGATGCTTTCGATGCCGCCTTGTGGGCGCATGTCGGCTACACGGTAACGAACGGCGCGCGAGCGCTGGTCATGGGGCTGACCGGGTCCCATTTCGTGAAGATCGACGCCGACGTCGCCCCCGAGACCCGGCGCTACTATCAGCAACTGACGCGCTTCTCGGCAGCCTTTGCCTTCATCTCCGACCTGTCCATGGGCACCATGGGCGGTGCGCTAAAGCGCAAGGAAAAGCTGTCTGCCCGTCTGGGTGACATCCTGTCTCTGATGTATCTGGCGTCGGCCACGCTCCGGCGTTTCGAGGCCGAGGGCCGGCAGCAGGCGGATGCGCCGCTGATGCACTGGGCGATCTGGGACTGCATGTTCCGTGCGCAGAATGCCTTCGAGGGCGTGATCGCGAACTTCCCCAATCGCGCAGTTGCCATGCTGCTGCGCCGGCTGGTGGTGTTCCCGCTCGGTCGTCCCTACGTGGTGCCGTCCGATAGCCTCGGTCATGAGGTGGCGCAGACCATGATCGAGCCGTCTGCCACCCGCGACCGACTGACTGCTGACGTCTATCTGCCGACCGATCTTGAGGAGCCTGTGGCCGCGCTCGAGGCCGCCCTGCTGGCGACGGTCGAGGCCGAGCCGATCGAGGCCAAGGTGAAGAAGGCGCTGCGTGCCGGCAGCTTCAAGCCAGGGCTGCTGGTGGGCGGCGGGGTGGATGCCTTGTGGCAGCGGGCGCATGAAGCCGGTGTGATCAGCACCGAGGAGTTTGCGGTGTTGCAGCGCCGCGGCGAATTGCGCGACAAGGTGATCCGGGTAGACGATTTTCCCTTCGATTTCGGGCTCCGTGCCGCGCTGTGTGACACGCCGGCGCTGAAGGAGGCGGCGTGAGTCGCGAGGTATTCGTCATTGACGGTGCGCGTACGCCTTTCCTCAAGTCGCGCAATACGCCGGGGCCGTTCGCTGCGTCCGACCTGGCGACGGCGGCGGGAAGCGCCTTGCTGGCACGCCAGCGTTTTGCGCCCGACCAGTTGAGCGAAGTGATTCTGGGTTGTGCCAGCCCGGCACCGGACGAGGTCAATATCGGCCGTGTGGTGGCGCTGCGCATGGGCTGCGGGCTGAAAATGCCGGGATGGACGGTGATGCGCAACTGCGCCAGCGGCATGCAGGCAATCGACTCCGCGATGGTCAACATCCAGGCCGGACGTTCGCATCTGGTGCTGGCTGGCGGCGTGGATGCGCTGTCGCGCGCACCCTTGCTGTTGTCGGATGCGATGGTGCGCTGGCTGTCGTCGTGGTACGCGGCAAAGTCGGTCAGCGACCGCTTTGCGGTGGCACGGAAGTTCCGCCTCGGCAATCTCGCCCCGGTGATCGGCATCATGAAAGGCCTGACCGATCCGGTTGTGGGCCAGCTGATGGGGCAGACGGCCGAGAATCTGGCGTGGAAATTCGGCATCACGCGTGAACAGATGGACGCGTATGCGGTAGAGAGCCACCAGCGTGTCGCGCTGGCGCAGGACGCCGGGCATTTCGATGCCGAGATCGTGCCGCTGATCGATCGTGACGGCACGGTGTACAAGGCCGATGACGGCCTGCGTCGCGACGCATCGATGGCTAGCCTGGCAAAGCTCAAGCCTTTCTTTGACAAGCGTTATGGTCAGGTGACTGCCGGCAACAGTTCGCAGATCACCGACGGCGCGGCCTGGCTGGTACTGGCCTCGGCCGAGGCGGTCGAGCGCTTCGGTCTGCAGCCGATTGGGCGCATCGTCGACAGTGAGTGGGCTGCCCTGGCGCCGGAGCAGATGGGGCTCGGACCGGTGCATGCGGCACAGCCCATACTGCAGCGGCATGGCTTGCGCCCGGCCGATCTCGACATATGGGAGCTCAACGAGGCTTTCGCCGCCCAAGTCATTGCCTGTCAGCGCGCCTTTGATGACGATGCTTACTTCTGCGAACACTTCGGCATGGATACGGCGCCGGGCGCGCCGGACCTTGCCCGCACCAATGTCGATGGCGGTGCGGTGGCGCAGGGGCATCCGGTGGGGGCGAGTGGCGCGCGCATCGTGCTGCATCTGTTGCAGGTGCTGCGCCGCACTGGCGGTCGTCGCGGCATCGCCAGCATCTGTATCGGCGGGGGACAGGGCGGCGCGATGCTGGTGGAGGCGATGCAATGAAGCAGCCCGAGAATAAATGGCAGCACTGGACGCTCCGCCGCGAGGCAGACGGCCTCGCGTGGCTCGAGATCGACAAGGCGAACAGCACAACCAACTCACTGTCCGCAGCGGTAATGGAAGAGCTTGGCTGCGTACTCGATACGCTTGACGCCAGGCCGCCTGCAGCGCTGGTGATCGCCTCGGCCAAGGCGGCGGGTTTCATCGCCGGTGCCGACATCGACGAGTTCTCGCGAATGGATTCCGCTGCGGATGCACGCGTCATGGTTGCTCGTGGATGGACGCTGTTCGAGCGCCTGGCCGATGTCAGCTATCCGACGCTGGCCCTGATTCGTGGTCACTGCCTCGGTGGGGGGCTTGAGCTTGCGCTGGCCTGCCGCTATCGGATCGTGGTCGATGAGCCGGGCACCAAGCTCGCGCTTCCGGAAGTGATGCTCGGCATCGTGCCCGGATGGGGCGGAATGAAGCGTCTGCCAGACCGCATTGGGCCGGCACTCGCGCTTGATCTGATGCTCACGGGCAAGGCGGTCGATGCGAAGAAGGCAAAGCGTATCGGCCTGGCCGACGATTGCGTGCCGCCGCGGGTAATGGAAAACGCAGCCCGCATGCGGGTGCGCTCCGGCAGCGCCAATCCGCCACTGCCGTGGATGGCGCGGCTGATGAACGGTCCGCTGCAGGCCAAGGTGGCCGACAAGGCGCGCAAGCAGGTGGCCGGACGTGCGCGCCGCGAACACTATCCCGCGCCCTACGCGATCATCGACATGTGGGCGCGCTTCGAGGGCAATGCGCTGGCCGTACCGGCAGGCGATCCGGCTGCGCTGGAGACGATTTTCGCCTCGCCGACCACGCGCAATCTGCTCCGCGTGTATCACCTGCAGGAGCGACTGAAGGGCTTTGGCAAGGGCGCCGACTTTGTGCCGCGTCATGTGCATGTAATCGGAGCCGGCGTGATGGGGGGCGACATCGCAGCCGTGTGCGCGCAGCGTGGCCTCACCGTGACGCTGCAGGACCAGACCGTGGAGCGCATCGCGCCTGCGATCGCACGGGCAGCCAAGCTGTTCGAGCGTCGCTTCAAGGGTGATCGCCGCCTGGTGCGATTTGCGCTCGATCGCTTGATTCCAGACCCTCAGGGGCATGGCGCGGTGCGGGCCGATGTCATCATCGAAGCGATCTTCGAGAATCTGGATGCGAAGCGCGCGCTGTTTGCAGATCTTGAGCGTCGCGCGCGTCCGGATGCGATTCTGGCCAGCAACACCTCCAGCCTGAAGCTTGAGGACATCGCGACGTGCCTGTCAGACCCCGGCCGTCTGCTCGGGATCCACTTCTTCAACCCGGTGGCGATGATGCCGCTGGTCGAGGTGGTGGCGGGCGAGCAGTCGGATGTGCTCGCGCTGCAGCGTGCGGCGGCCTTCGTGCGCAAGCTCGACAAGCTGCCGCTGCCGGTGAAGAGCGCGCCCGGTTTCCTCGTCAACGCGGTGCTCGGCCCCTACATGCTGGAAGCTTTGCGCTGCGTCGAGGAAGGCATTGCGCCCGAGGTCGTGGATGCCGCGCTGGTCGATTTCGGCATGCCGATGGGGCCGGTCGAGCTGGTCGATACGGTCGGGCTCGATATCGCGGTGGCGGCAGGCAAGGCCTTGGCCGGCGCCGGCGCAGCGCCGCCGCAGAAGCTGCTCGCGCTGGTGTCTGCAGGCAAGCTCGGCAAGAAGACCGGTGAGGGTTATTACCGGTGGAAGGACGATAAACCCGTACGCGCAACAGCGGGTGCTGTGCCTGCCGGGCTCGCCGACCGCATCCTTGCGCCGCTGCTGTCCGCCACCCGGCGCTGTGTTGCAGATGGCGTGGTTGCGGATGCCGATCTGGCGGACGCCGGCGTGATCTTCGGCACCGGCTTCGCGCCGTGGAGCGGCGGCCCGATGAATTATCTGCAGCGCGGCGCGAATGCCCCGCTTGGCGTCGACTCCGTGCTCGCTGAGCGTAATCCCCCGCTTATCCAACAGGACCCGATATGAGCTCCAATGTCGTTTTCACCGCCTTGCCCGATGGCCGTCAGCCAGCCTTGCGCGTCATGCCCATGCCGGCCGACCTCAACCCCGCGGGCGACGTGTTCGG
>JALNWS010000137.1 GCA_023230755.1 Azoarcus sp. | reverse complement strand
TCCATGATGGTGTGCACGACCGGTACCGGATCGGCCAGGCCGGTGGTCTCGATCAGCACCCGCTGCACTGGCGGGATCTCCTTGCGCAGGGCGCGCATGAAGATGGCCTTGAGCGCTTTTACCAGGTCTCCCTGTACGCTGCAGCAGATACAGCCAGAGTCGAGCAACACGATGGACTCGTCGACCTTTTCCACCAGGTGATGATCGACGCCGATTTCGCCAAACTCGTTGATCAGCACAGCAGCGCCATCCATTTCGGGCTGGCGCAGCAGATGGTTGAGCAAGGTGGTCTTGCCCGCCCCCAGAAAACCGGTCAGGACGGTCACCGGTATCCGGCGGTCGCCAGTATCAGTCGGGGCAGGCACGCTCTCACGTTGTGAGTTCATGGTCAGGATCGCTTGAACGGGGCGGACATTTAAGCATCGTTTCCATCACGCCGCAGCATTCACGCGCAAATCCGGTCGGTGAGCGCCTGCGCTGGGGATTTGATTGGGGCGCGCAAAAGCCGATAATCAAGGGCTGACTGTCAGCGAGACGAACATGAACGCGCCCCACACCTTCCGCAAGCCGCTTCCGCAAGCCTTCATCGACACGCTGGGCGAGCGCTTCGGCACCCGCTTCAGCACCTCCGAAGGCGTGCGTGCCCATCACGGCCACGACGAATCCCATTTCCCCGACGCCCTGCCCGATGCTGTGGTGTTTGCGCACAGCACCGAAGACGTTGTCGCCATCGTTGAGGCCTGCCGCGAGCACGACGTGCCGATCATCCCCTATGGCGTCGGCAGCTCGCTCGAAGGCCACATCCTCGCCATCCACGGCGGCATCTGCATCGACTTCTCGGAAATGAACCGGGTCCTCGCCATCAACACCGAAGACATGGATGTCGTCGTCCAGCCCGGCGTCACCCGCAAGCAGCTCAACGCCGAGCTTCATGGCACCGGCCTGTTCTTCCCCATCGATCCGGGTGCCGACGCCAGCATCGGCGGCATGGCCGCCACCCGTGCCTCGGGCACCAATGCCGTGCGCTACGGCACCATGCGCGAGAACGTGCTCGGCATGACCGCAGTCATGGCCGACGGCCGCGTGATTCGCACCGGTAGCCGGGCGCGCAAGTCATCTGCCGGCTACGACCTTACGCACCTGCTGGTTGGCTCCGAGGGCACGCTGGCGATCACCACCGAGCTCACCGTGCGCCTGCACCCGCTGCCGGAGGCGATCTCGGCCGCCACCTGTGCCTTCCCCGACATCGTCAGCGCGGTCAATACCGTGATCCAGACCATTCAACTGGGCGTGCCGGTGGCGCGTATCGAGCTGGTGGATGCGCTCACCGTGCAGGCGATCAACCGCTACAGCAAGACCACGCTGCACGAATCGCCAATGCTGTTCTTCGAATTCCACGGCTCGCCAGCGAGCGTGGAAGAGCAGGCGCAGACAGTACAGGAAATCGCCTCCGAAAATGGCGGCCTCGCCTTCGACTGGGCCAGCCGCCCGGAAGACCGCAGCCGCCTGTGGGCCGCCCGTCACGACGTATACTTCGCCAGTCTCAATCTGCGCCCCGGCAGCCGCGGCGTAACCACCGATGTGTGCGTGCCGATCTCGAAGCTGGCCGAATGCATCGCCGGCACCCGCGACGACATCGAAGCCTCGGGCTTCATCGCCCCCATCGTCGGCCACGTCGGCGATGGCAATTTCCACACCATCATCCTTGTCGACCCCGCAGACGAGGTCGAGATCGCCCGCGCCGAAGCGCTCAACAACCGCATCGTGCAGCGCGCGCTCGCGCTCGGCGGCACCTGCACCGGCGAGCACGGCATCGGCATCGGCAAGCAGGCCTTCCTGCTCGAAGAGCACGGCAGCCCCGCGATCGACGCCATGCGCCTGGTCAAGCAGGCGCTCGACCCCGACAACCTGCTCAACCCGGGCAAGATTCTGCCGCCGGCCTGACGGCCCCCGGATGCGGCCTGGCCGCAACCTTTGCTTCGGTTAGGGTATCCAAGGATTGAGTCACGCCTTGTGCGCGACTAACCTGCCTGTATTCACACGCCATCCGCTCACAAGGCGGACGGGCGCTGTGATGTGCAGCACTCCAGAATTACGATTCTTGGCAGGAGTCCTCTCATGGCCGAATCAGATCCGCTGGGCAGCACGCACAAACCCAGCCTGGAAGACAAATACACCCTCGTTTCCGGTCGCGTCTATCTGACCGGCTATCAGGCGCTGGTGCGCCTGCTGATGATCCAGAAAGAGCGCGACCGCGCCGCCGGACTCAACACCGCCGGCTTCGTGTCCGGCTACCGTGGCTCGCCGCTGGGCGGCCTTGATCAGACCCTGTGGAAAGCGAAGAAACACCTCGCCAGCCACGACATCGTGTTCCAGCCCGGCATCAATGAAGACCTGGCGGCCACCGCGGTATGGGGCTCGCAACAGGTTAACCTGTCGCCGCAGGCGAAGTACGAAGGCGTTTTCGCCATGTGGTACGGCAAGGGGCCGGGTGTGGACCGCAGCGGCGACGTGTTCCGCCACGGCAATGCGGCGGGATCGTCGAAGCATGGTGGCGTGCTGGCCATTGCCGGCGACGATCATGCGGCCAAGTCCTCCACCCTGCCGCACCAGACCGACCACTTCTTCAAGTCGATGATGATGCCGGTGCTGGCCCCGGCCGGCGTGCAGGAATACATCGACTTCGGCGTGCATGGCTATGCGCTGTCGCGCTACTCGGGCTGCTGGGTGGCGTTCAAGGCCCTGGCCGACACGGTTGAAACCTCGGCCTCGGTCGATGTCGATCCGGGGCGGGTGCAGGTGGTGATCCCGGAAGATTTCGCGATCCCCGCCGACGGCCTCAACATCCGCTGGCCCGATCCGCCGCTGGTGCAGGAAAAACGCCTGCTCAATCAAAAGCTCTACGCCGCACTTGCCTACGCCAGAGCCAACCGGCTGAACCGGGTCATCATCGACACCCCCGACGCTCGACTCGGCATCATCACCAGTGGCAAGAGCTATCTCGACGTGCGCCAGGCCTTCGACGACCTCGGCATCGACGAGGCGCTCGCAGCCGAAATCGGCATCCGTCTGTACAAGATCGGCATGGTGTGGCCGCTCGAAGCCGACGGCGTGCGCAAGTTCGCGGCCGGCCTGGAAGAAATACTGGTGATCGAGGAAAAGCGCCAGCTGCTCGAGTACCAGCTCAAGGAAGAGCTCTACAACTGGCGCGAAGACGTGCGCCCGCGCGTGATCGGCAAGTTCGACGAAAAGGGCGAATGGGCGCACATCGGCCACAGCGACGGCACCGTCGATCACGGCGACTGGCTGCTGCCCGCGGCAGGCGAGCTGACACCGGCGATGATCGCATGCGTCATCGCGGCCCGCATCGAACGCTTTTTCACCTCGGACCGGATTCAGGCCCGCCTCGCCTTTCTTCAGGCCAAGGAAAAGTCCCTGTCCGGGCGCCTGTTCGCGATCGACCGCGTGCCGACCTTCTGCTCCGGCTGCCCGCACAATACCTCGACCCACGTGCCGGAAGGCAGCCGCGCGCTGGCCGGCATCGGCTGTCACTACATGGTGACGTGGATGCCCGAGCGCCGCACCGGCACCTTCACCCAGATGGGGGGCGAGGGTGTGCCCTGGGTTGGCCAGGCGCCCTTCACCAGCGAGAAGCACATCTTTGCCAACCTCGGCGACGGCACCTATTTCCACTCTGGCCTGCTCGCGATCCGTCAGGCGGTCGCGGCCAAGGTGAACATCACCTACAAGATCCTCTACAACGATGCGGTGGCCATGACCGGTGGCCAGCCGCACGACGGCGATCTGTCGGTGCCGAGGATCGTCGCCCAGCTGCAGGCCGAAGGCGTGCACAACATTGTCGTGGTCACCGACGGCACGGCACGTGCATACGGCCCGTCAGACATTCCGCATGTGCCGATCCGCCACCGCGACGAACTCGACGCCATTCAGCGCGAGCTGCGCGTCTCGGGCGGGGTCACGGCCCTGATCTACGACCAGACCTGCGCCGCCGAGAAGCGTCGGCGCAGGAAGCGCGGCACCTTCCCCGACCCCGCGCGCCGGGTGTTCATCAACGAGGCCGTGTGCGAGGGCTGCGGTGACTGCGGCGAGCAATCGAACTGCATGTCCATCGTCCCGGTGGAGACCGAGTTCGGCCGCAAGCGCGCAATCGACCAGTCCTCGTGCAACAAGGACTATTCCTGCCTCAACGGCTTCTGCCCGAGCTTCATCACCATCGAAGGTGGCAAGGTGCGCAAGGGTAGCGCCCTGCAGGCCGATGAATCGCACTTCGCCGCGCTGCCCGAGCCGGTTCTGCCCGACACGGCCCGCCCCTTCGGCATCATGGTGACCGGCGTGGGCGGCACCGGCGTGGTCACCATTGGCGCCCTGATCGGCATGGCCGCCCATCTCGACGGCAAGGGCGTGACCGTGCTCGACATGACCGGGCTGGCGCAGAAAGGCGGCTCGGTCTTCAGTCACATCCGCCTTGCCGACCACCCGGAGCAGCTCCATGCGGTGCGGATTGCCGCCGGAGAGGCCAACGCCGTGATCGGTGGCGACATGGTCGTCAGCGCCAGTGTCGAAGCGCTGGGAAAGATGTCGACGCTGCGCACCCGCGCCGTCATCAACGTGTCGGAAACGCCGACGTCCGACTTCACTCACAACCCGGACTGGCAGTTCCCGCTGGAGAAGATGCAGGCTGCGATATGTGAAGCCATCGGTGACGAAAACGTCGACTTTCTTGACGCACAAGGCATTGCCACCGCCCTGATGGGCGATGCCATCGCCACCAACCTGTTCCTGCTCGGATTCGCCTGGCAAAAAGGGATGGTGCCGGTTTCGCGTGCCGCGCTGATGAGCGCGATCGAGCTCAACGGTGTCGCGCTCGACATGAACCGCAAGGCCTTCCTGTGGGGCAGACGGGCCGCCCACGACCTCGCCGCAGTCAAGCGCTTTATCCACCCCGACCCCGCGACGCCGATCCGTCCGCCCGGCCTGGATGCACTGGTCGAACGCCGGGTCGAGTTCCTCACGGCGTATCAGAACGCAGCCTATGCGGAGCGCTATCGCCTGCTGGTCGACCGCGTGCGCGAAACCGAGGAGCGACGCGCAGGCCGTGGCAGCACCCGCCTGGCCGAAACCGTCGCCCACAATTACTTCAAGCTGCTGGCCTACAAGGATGAATACGAGGTTGCCCGCCTGTTCACCGATCCTGCGTTCTGGGACAAGGTCAATGCCAGCTTCGAAGGCGACTTCGACGTCCGCTTCCACCTCGCCCCGCCGCTGGTATCCCGCCTCGACCCGCTCACCGGACGCATCCCGAAGAAGGCTTTCGGTGCGGGCATGATGCGCGTCTTCGGCATGCTGAAAAAGCTCAAGGGCCTGCGCGGCACGCGCTGGGACGTATTCGGCTACACCGCCGAACGTCGTGCCGAGCGCGCGCTCATCACTCAGTACGAGCAGGACATCGGCGAACTGCTCGACACCCTGAGCTACAGCCGGCTGGCGCTGGCGCAGGAGATCGCAGCCTTGCCGCAAGGCATTCGGGGCTTCGGCCACGTGAAAATGCGCAACATGGAGGCAGCGGCGCACAAACGCGAGCAATTGCTGACGCGCTGGCGCAGCGTAACGGCGAATTCGCTGGTGGCCTGAGCCCGCCCCGAGGCGAGGACCGCGCGCCGCCACCACGGGGACGGAACCGGCGCTCACCATTCAGGCCGGCGAGGCCGGGCTTCGCGCATCCCCGGCCTCTTCGCTATGATGCCGTCCACCCTTCATTGCGCAGCGCCCCATGCCCCCTGCCCTCAAAGCTCTCGTCGCTCAGATCGCGGGCTGGCTGATCGCCTATCTGCTTGGCCGCGCAGGTCTGCTTCCATCTGGCCTGTGGCCGCTGACCCTCGTTCAGGCGCTTGGCGCCACATTGTGCGCAGCGCTGCTGCGCAGTGCGCGCTGGTGGCTACCCATCCATCTCGCGTTCACACCGCTGGCCGTCCTCACCCTGCGCATTGATCTCGCCCCGGCGTGGTATCTGGCAGCCTTTACCTTGCTCGCGCTGATCTACTGGAGCAGCTTTCGCACCCAGGTACCGCTCTACCTGAGCAACAGCAAGACTGCCGCCGCGTTCGCCGACCTGCTGCCCACAGACCGCCCGCAGCAGGTAATGGACATTGGCAGCGGCACCGGGTCGCTGCTGCGAATGCTCGCGCGCCTGCGCCCGGACAGTCATTTCACTGGAATCGAGAGTGCTCCTGCGCCCTGGGCCATGGGCTGGGTGCTGGGCCGGGGCATTGCCAACCTCGAATGGTGCCGCGGCGACTTCTTTGCACGCTCGTGGCAGGGGCAGGACGTGGTGTATGCTTTCCTCTCCCCGGTGCCGATGTCCGCAGTGTGGCAGAAGGCAAGCCGGGAAATGCCTGCAGGCAGCATGCTGGTCAGCAACAGCTTCGCGATTCCGGGTCATGACCCAGAGCGCGTCGTCGAAGTAGACGATCGCCGCAGGACTCGACTGCTCGTCTATCGCATCCCCCCGACGAAAGCGCCGAATTAGCCTGACGAAACGCCGCTTTTTCACGCCTGCCTTTGCTTGCAAACGCGAAATAATGCGAGCGTACGGCAACCCCTTGCCTTGAGCTGAGGAATGGATTCATGGCTGAGATCATCTGCGTGATCGGCAACAAGGGCGGCACCGGCAAGACGACTCTCTCGCACATGTTGTGTCAGGGACTCGGACTGCTCGGACATCGCTCCGCCTGCGTGCTGACCGACACATCCCGCGAGCCGCTCTCCCCCGAAGGGAGACGCTATATCACGGCCGACGCCCGCACCCGCGATGCGCTGACCAAGGTCGTCGACAAGCTGCGCATGCTCGACGACTGGATCGGGATCATTGACGGCGGCGGTAACCGCACCGAGATGGACCGCAAGCTCTACGCGCTGTCCGACATCGTGTTGCTGCCATTTCGCGAATCACACGAGGACATCCGTACCGTCATCCGCGATCTGGAGATGTTTCCCCGCGCCTACGCCGTGCCCTCACAGTGGCCGAGCAACGCCTGGCAGCGTGACGCCGCCGACCGCAACGTGGCACACCTGATGAACGCGTATCGCCACCGCATCCTGAATCCGGTGGGCGCACTCTCTGCTTCCAAGTTGCTGCTGCAAAAGAAGGTGCCCGACCAACTCCCCACGCCCTTGGCCAACGCCTGTCGCGCAGTGGCACGCCAGGTCCTTGAAGTGCTCGAGATCGACGTTGGTGGTGCCTGCGAGCTTCGGGGTGAAAGCGGGGCAGGAGAACGACTGCCGCCAGCGGAAATGCCGATGCGGCTCAATGTGACATCACGCCGCCCGCACTGAACAAAACCATGATCTGCTGCGTGCCGCCGCGCCTCGGTCACGGAGCTGCGCGGCAATCAGACACGCACGGCAGCGCATGATGTTTCACACACGGCGTACTCGAACGCAGCGACTCAGAGACGGGTGCCGTGGCGCGAGATGACCACCAGTGCCTGCGCACGGTTGGAGACGCCCAATGCGCGGAAAATCGCCGACATATGGACCTTGACCGTGCCTTCCGAAAGTCCGAGGAGATCCGCAATCTCGCGGTTGGTCTTGCCCTGGGCAAGCAATTCGAGCACACGAGTCTGTGCAGCGGTCAGCCCAAAACGCTCACTGACCGGCGCGCCTGACCGGCGTCCGGGGGCGCGATCCGTGGTCTCGGGCGTATGCACGCCACCGGCGAGCACCACCCTGACCGCCTGCAGCATCTCTTCACCGGAACTGGATTTGGACACGAAGCCGGAGGCGCCACCCTTGATGGCACGCCTGACCGAAGCCTCGTCGTCCATTGCCGAGACAACGATGGCAGGTACATCCGGGAAGCGCTTGGCGAGGACCGCCAGCAACGAGAATCCATTCATGTCCGGCAGCATCAGGTCGATGACTGCCAAGTCCCAGTCCGACGAGCCTTCCAGCTTCGCGAGGGCGTCGTCGGCCCCCTTGGCCTCGACGCACACAACCCCTTCCTGAAGACGCGAAAGCGTCTGCGCGACGGCCTCACGCACAAGCGCGTGATCCTCAACGATGAGTATCTTGATCACAAAGGGCTCCATAAATCATTTTCATCGAGGCGGAAGATGCGCCGAGCATATCACAGCGGCGTTGTCATTGGTTTTTCGTCTATCGGAGAAAACGAAAAGTGGCAAGAATTCAGTCTGGTCATCTTGTGCCCCTCTGGGCACCACGACGAAAGTCATAATATCCGGATAATGAAAGTGCGAAGCCTTCTGAGAGCGATGCTGGTCGTCCCGCTAATCATAAGAATGATGCCCGCTCAAGCGATTGATCGCGAGACATTCGAACCGAATTTCCTTGGAGAACTTCCGGTCATCCTGTCGGCCTCCCGTCTTTCGCAGCCGACGCGAGACGCACCTGGTGCAGTGACAGTCATTGACAGCGACATGATCCGTGCGTCCGGTGCGCGCTCAATCCCGGAACTGCTCCTCCTCGTTCCCGGCTTTCAGGTCGGCGCAATCAATGGCCATCAGCCAGTCACAACGTACCACGGACTCGCCGATAACGCACCGCGCCGCATGCTGGTCCGCGTCGACGGGCGTTCGGCTTACACGCCCTACGTCACGAGTGGCATCGAGTGGCAGAAGCTGTCAGTCGATATCGACGATATCGACCGCATCGAGGTGTTCCGCGGCACCAATACCGTGGCCTACGGCAGCCAGGCCTTCATGGGCACGGTCAACATCATCACCCGCACAGCAGCGGAAACCCCACGCATGCGTCTGCGCATCGATCAGGGTGAAAACGGCATAAGGGACCGGAACGCCAGTCTGGGTTACGCAACGGACGTTCTTGCAATACGTTTGAACGCTGGCGAGGCGCAGGACAGGGGCCTGCCCGGACTCGCTGACAGCTATCGCAGGCAGAAGGCCGAGCTGCGCGCCGAGTTTCAGCTGACACTGAACCAGCGCCTTGAGTTGCAGGCGGGAACAATCAGGCTGCGTGAGCAAATCGGCAACACCGAGCCCGCCACGACCGATCCGGTTCGAACCCAGCGCAGCACGCTCAGCTTTGGCCAGATGCGCTGGAGCTGGCAACAGGCCGACGGCGACGAACTGAACATCAGCTACTCGCACCAGGAAGAATCTGCTCGCGACGCCTACACCCTGACCGCTGCAGACGTGCCGTTGCTGAAGCTATTCCCGCCACTTGCGCATGTTGATATCATCTATGACAACGATATCACGCGCGATGACATCGAACTCGAGCACACTGTAAATCTCAAGCACGACATCCGTACATTGTGGGGAATGGGTTACCGTGAAGACAAGGTCGTCAGTCCCGGCATTTTTGCCCGCAGCGATGCACTTTCATATCGCTCGACCCGGCTCTTCGGAAACCTTGAATGGCGTATCACCCCGGACATTCTCGCCAACCTTGGCGCGATGGCCGAGCGCAGCAGCGCCGATGACATTCAGATTTCCCCCCGCGTGGGCATCAACTATCGCCTCGGCGGCGGACAGACCCTGCGGGTTGCAGCAGGCAAGGCGTACCGCAACCCGGTACTGTTCGAGCGCTATGCGGACATGCGCTTCAGCGAAGCGGTGACGAACACCTTGTTGCGTCACACCTTTCAGCCTGCGCCGGATATCGAGGCGGAACGCATGCGGTTTCGCGAACTTGGCTATCTTGGAGAGTTCAACGCAATCAGGACAAGCGTCGACCTCCGGCTGTTCGAGGAAAGGACGGACGACCTGATCCAGTTCAGGAGTACCGACAGCCCGCTCAACACCGCACTTGAGGCCAGCAAGGCAAAAAACCTGGGGCGCGCTACCGTGCGCGGGGCGGAACTCGCAGTGCTCTGGCGTCCAGCCGCAAGAACCTGGCTCGGCATCAACTACAGCCGGCTCGATATCGACAGCGATAGCGACAGGTATGTGCGCTCGGCGCCGCGTGCCAGCTGGTCGGTGCTGGCTGCCTGGAGTCCGACACCGCGATGGACGCTCAGCGCCAATCACCACCGCACCGGAAGCATGTCCTGGTACCGCAGCGAATCGGATCAGTTGCCGGCCAGTTACCGGACCGACGTCCGGCTCGCCTATCGCTTCCAGCTCGGCCCGACCCGCAACGAGTTTGCAATCACTGTGTCAAATGCCGGGCCTCATGACGCAGACTATCTGCCCGACCAGAAATCGGGGCCTGTCTCGCACGCAAGTCTGCGCGTGGAGTTCTGATCCCCGATGCGACCGTCCGGCATCCTGCCCTGGCTGTTTGCCATCGCGCTGATAGTGGGATGCGGGCAGACATGTGCGGGAGGCCAGATTACTGTCGTCATGCGCACGGCAGATGACACCCATCGCGAAGCGCTTGCAGCGATCAGGGATGCGCTTAAAACTCCGCAGCCGGCGTTGCAGATCAACGAGGTCGACATTTCAGCAAACGGGAAGGCCGACTTTGCAGAAGCGGACGTCGTCGTCAGTCTTGGCGCCCATGCGGCACAAGTCGTGGCCGGACACCAGCTTTCCCTGCCGGTCATCTACAGCCTGCTGTCCGATCGTGCGTGGCATAGTCTGCCGGCAAACCCTAACGGCCGTGGCCATACATTTTCGATCGTGCTGGATCAGCCCGCAGCCCGCCAGGTGGCACTGCTAGAATTGGCGCTGCCCGACTGGCGACGCGTCGCGTTGCTCGCCGGACCGGAAACCGGGCCGACGCAACGCCAATTGACGAATGCAGCAAGAGCCGCACAGTTCGAGGTAAGAGAAACTGCCGTCAATTCCGAACATGAAATTTTCCCCGCGCTGCAGAAGGTACTGCGCGAACCGGCAGTGCTGATCGTGACCCCTGACGCCCGGATTTTCAACGGCTATACCGTACAGAATGTGCTCCTGACCGCCTACCGCCATCGTTCGCCAGTGCTCGGTTTTTCTGCGGCCTACGTGCGTGCGGGCGCACTGCTTGGCCTGTATTCGACACCGGCCCAGATCGGGCGCCAGACGGCCGACATGATCCTGCGCGTGCTGGACGGCCACCCTCCTCCCCCGACGCAGGCGCCGCAGGCATTCGAGGTCGCGGTCAACACCAACGTCGCCCGCTCCCTTGGCATTCCGCTCGAAAGCGCCCAGGCGTTGACCGAGGCCCTGATCCGGCAGGAGAGCACAGGCAGATGATAAAGCGCTGGGGTATTCGTGCGCGGGTGATGCTGGCAGCAATACTGCCGGTACTCGTGCTGGCAGTGGTCCTGACCGTATACTCCACTCGCTCGCGCCTGGCCGACCTCGATGACGCCTTGAGCGCACGTGGCCGGGCCGTTGCCCGTCAATTGGCTGCGGCAAGCGAATACGCGGTGTTCTCCGGTAACCGCGATGCGTTGCAGCAGATTACCAGCGCAGTCCTGTCCGAAGACGACATCGCAGGCATCAGCATTGTCAATAACGTCGGCGAAACCCTCGCCCGCAGCGGCATGCTCGACGGCCAGCTCCCCCCTTTGCCGTCGAGCCCGGCGAACGGCCCCACGCGTCTGGTAAAGGGGCCGACCCTGCGTCTGATCGAGCCCATTCGGCCCAGCCGCCTTGAGCTTGACGACGGGTTTGCTGCCATCACGCCTGGCGTGGCCGCTCAGCTGGGTGAAGAGCCTCTCGGCAGTGTGGTGGTGGAAATCTCGCTGCGCCGGCTGCAGCGCCAGCGTGACGACCTGCTCTTGACCAGCGCGGGGTCGGTGCTGCTGGTGATGATCGGCAGCATTCTCCTGGCGACACGGCTCAGTCGTGGCGTCAGCGTCCCCATACGGCAAGTGGCCGAGACCGTCACCCGGATCGGACAGGGACAACTCAACGAGCGCGTGCCCGTTCTCGGCGGCGGCAG
>JALNWS010000136.1 GCA_023230755.1 Azoarcus sp. | reverse complement strand
TGCCGAAGCGGCAGTGCTCCATGCCGACGCAGGTCTTCACCGTGCGCAGGCTCTTGCCGTAGGCGTGGCCCGAGACCATGCCGGCTGCGTTGAGGTCGGACCAGATCAGCGGCAGGTCAGCCTTCTTCACGCCGAGCAGGTCGATGCGCTGGCCACCGGTGACCTTGACCGTCGGCACCTTGTACTTCTCGGCCGCGTCTGCGATCGCACGCAGTTCGTCCGGCGTGGTCAGCCCGCCCCACATCCGCGGCACCACCGAGTAGGTGCCGTCCTTCTGGATGTTGGCGTGTGCACGTTCGTTGATGAAGCGGCTCTGCGGGTCATCCTCGGCCTCGAACGGCCAGGTGGAGATCAGGTAGTAGTTGAGCGCCGGACGGCAGGTCGCGCAGCCGTTCGGGGTGTTCCACTCCAGCGCCCGCATGGTGTCGGGAATGCTGAGCAGCTTGTGCTGACGGATTGCTTCGCGCACTTCACCGTGCGTATGCTCGGTGCAGCCGCACACCGGCTTGGCGTATTTGTCGGTGGATTGATAGGCACCACCGACGGTCGAGGCCAGGATCTGCTCCACCAGCCCGGTACAGGACCCGCAGGACGATGAGGCCTTGGTGTGCTTCTTCACCTCTTCGAGCGTGAACAATCCCTTTTCGCGGATCGCCTTGACGATGGTGCCCTTGCACACCCCGTTGCAGCCGCAGATCTCGGCCGTGTCGGGCAGCAGTGCCGCCTGGCTCTGACCCTGGTGGCCCGCATCGCCAAGCTGTGACTGGGCGAAACCTTGACCGAACATCAGATGGTCGCGCATCGCGGCTACATCCTTGCCCTCGCGCACGAGCTGGAAATACCACGCACCGTCGCCGGTATCGCCAACCATCACCGCACCGGCGAGCTTGTCGTCCCTGAGCACCAGCTTCTTGTAGACGCCACCGGCGCGGTCATGCAGCACGATCTCGTCACAGTCGGCGCCGCCCTGAAAATCGCCAGCGGAGAACACATCGACGCCGGTGACCTTGAGCTTGGTCGAGGTCACCGAACCCTCGTAGCGCCCGATGCCGAAGCCGGCGAGATGGTTCGCACACACCTTGGCCTGGTCGAACAGTGGCGCCACCAGTCCGTAGGCGGTGCCGCGATGGTTGGCGCACTCGCCCACCGCATAGACGCGCGGGTCGGTGACCGTCTGCAGCGTATCGGTGACGACGATGCCACGCTCGCAGTGCAGGTGGGCCGATTCGGCCAGGGCGGTGTTGGGACGGATACCCGCAGCCATCACCACCAGATCGGCCGCCAGCTCGGTGCCATCCTTCAGCCGCACCGCACCCACGCGACCGCTGTCGGCCGCCACCAGTTCGGCGGTCTGCGCCTGCAGGCAGAACGTCATGCCCTTGGCTTCGAGCGAGGCCTGCAACAGATCGGCGGCGGACTTGTCGAGTTGCCGCTCCATGATCCAGCCGCCAAGGTGCACCACGGTCACCTGCATGCCGCGCAGGATCAGACCATTGGCCGCTTCAAGACCGAGCAGGCCGGCACCGATCACCACCGCATGCTGGTGATGCTTCGCGGCGTCGATCATGGCTTCGGTATCGGCAATGTCGCGATAGGCGATGACGCCGGGCAGATCCTTGCCGGGCACGGGCAGGATGAAGGGCACCGAACCGGTAGCCAGCAGCAGGCGGTCATACGCGACCTCGGTGCCGTCATCGGCCCTCACCGTGCGTCTGGCGCGGTTGATCTCCACCACCTTGTGCCCGGCATGCAGGGTAATGCCGTTGTCGCGATACCAGCCGAAATCGTTGAGCATGATGTCGGGCAAGGTCATTTCCCCGGCCAGCACCGGCGACAGCAGGATGCGGTTGTAATTGCCGTGCGGCTCGGCACCAAACACAGTGATGTCGAAGCAGTCGGGGGCGTGCTTGAGCAACTCTTCCAGGGTTTTCACCCCCGCCATGCCGTTGCCGACCATGACCAGTTTCTGTTGTTTCATGATGTTCTCCTTCAGGCCGCGAGGATGCGTGCCGAAATGTCCGGGGTGGAAAGTGTCGCCACGCCCAGCGCGGCGACTTTGCCTACAACGATGATCGCGGGCGAGGCCAGCCCTTTCGCACCGACGCGCACAGGGTGAGCAGGTCGGCAGCTCCCGGGCCGGTGCCGATCAGATACCCTTTTGCCATATCCATCTCCGGGTCAGGCTGCGCGCTTGAACTGCTTGTTGTAGAGAAACGCCGCGATCGCCGCCTGGCACGCGCCGAAATGCTTGTCGTGGGCATGGGCAAGCCGGTCGCGCGGGCGCTTGATGTTCACCTCAAGGATCTCGTCGATGGTCGCCCTGGTGGCCGCGAGGATCTTCATCAGTTCGTCCTGCGGATTGGCCCGGATCAGCGCGTCGAGCACGCTGAAGGGCCCCTTTCTGGTGCGGAAGGACTGACCGGCATTCTTGACCTGTACGCTGCTTTTCGTCATGGCCATCTCCTTAGCGGATGCTGGTCCGCGAAGCTTCCTTCGACACTGCGACATTGAGGCCATGCTTCCTGAAAAAACCCTTCTCCCTGGCGATCACAATCGGCGCGCAGTTGGTGAGCGGGATGATGGCGAACTTCAGCGTGGTTTTCGCCAGCCCCTCCAATCCGGCCGCCCATACGCCGGCCTTGATTAAACCGCGACGGGGCAACTCCGGGGTTTTGCTCGCCTGCGTGATCATCGTGAACTCCTTGCTTGAATTCAGAAATGCAAAAAGGCGTCCATTCCGGCTCGGCGCGTGCTGCGCGGAGGGAATGGACGCCTTTGTCCAGTGTTCAGGATTGTGTCGAATGCCGGACCAACGTTGGTCCAGCGTTGAAATAGCTAATGCAGTAAGCGTGCCAGTTCCGTGCATGAAGCCACAGGCCTCGTAAACACTGAGATGACGTACGGACCCCGGTCACCGGCGCACTGCACTTGACGCACTGCTGCAGTGCAACGTCGTGACCTCCGCACAGGCTTAGTGCAGGCGCGCACGGTCTCTCCCCCTCGATGGAGGGATGACCGGCACCAGCAGGGGAATGGAAAGTCAGCCTGACGGCTGCGGTGAAACGGGGAATTGCCACCCGGTTCCGGGCTGCATTTCGCGAGACCCGTTCAGTCGGCCTGGAGAAATTCGGCGAGCGAGAGTGTGGCCTCGGCAACATCGACAAGGCGACGATGCTGATCCATCGCGGTTTGTCGCAGCAGTTTGTAGGCCTCGTCTTCGCTCAGGCCGCGCCTGGACATCAGCAGCCCCTTCGCACGCTCGACCAGCTTGCGTTCGTTGAGCGCTGCACGCGCGGTGTTGAGTTCATCACTCATGTCCTGCAGCCGCTGCGACTGCATCTGCATGAGATCGAGCACCGAACGCCCGAGCTTGGGACTGAGTCCGTCCGCCCCCACCAGCCCAGCTGTGTCACCCACAGGTGACGGTGTCGAGGTGGCTGATTTGTCGAAAAAGACGGCCAGCGGCGCAGCCCCCTGTCCGCCAAGGCCCGAGAGCGCATCAAGAAAACGCTTGTGATCGTGGAGGTCGGATCGAGCCTCGCACAACTTGACCTCGCACAGCTGCAGCAGCGCGTTGGTCGCGCAGTCTTCGACCTGGCGCATCGCATCTATTCGTGAGGTCGTGCATTCGAACCAGCGTTCACTGACATCGGCAGCAACAGCGGCCGTCGATGCCGCGCAAGCGATGCGCCGCAGTTGCTCCACCTCGACCATCGCAGCGGAGGTCTGGACGTTGCGCCAGATCGTGCGCAAGGTCGGGTCGGCAAACTCGACAAAGATCTGGAAGCAGCGATCCTGCGCATCGATCAGGTGGTTGAGCCGCTGCTGCGCGGTGGCTTCGAAACGTCCGGCGGCAAACCCGGCTGCGCCAACGGCGCGTTCCTGCCCCGCCAGTTCCTTGCCCTGCATGAAGTTGAACAGGGCGACCAGCGCCCGCGATACCGCCGGGTCCGCTGCAATATCTGCCGCCTCGAAAACCACCGCCATAAGGCCGGCAATCAGTTCGGTAAAGCTGCGAGTTGCCGCTTCAACGTCGAGAGTTTGCGCAGCCACGCGACTGCGCAATGCCCCAAGCGCATCCAGTCCGTGCAGCACGTAGGCGATACGACTGAACAGTCGCACGCCACCCGCCATACGGCCGGAATCGGTATCGAGCTGGAGGAAGCGTTCACGCGCAGCAGCCTCGACCGCGATGCTGGCCTCAACCCGCTCCAGCCGCTGCGCAGCAAAGCGTCGCCCGGCCGACGCCAGATAGACGTTGGACACGCCACGTTCCTTCTGCAGCATGTGGACAAGTTCGCTCACGCCCTTCACGAGACCACTGGTGATCTCAAGCTGCTCCAGGCCATGAATCTCGCAGCGTTTGGCCGCCACCAGAAAACCCAGCGCAGACTTCATCCCATATCCTCCGCGGACGCCCTATTCGCCTGACCCCGCTAGCACCTGAAACACCGCGCGAGCCGACTCAGGCACCGCGCTGACGCCTTGCCTCGAACAGGCAGATGCCACTGGCCACCGAGACATTGAGGCTCTCCACCGACCCCAGCATCGGAATCTTCGCCAGCACGTCGCAGGTATCGCGAGTCAGCCGGCGCAGCCCGTCGCCTTCGGCGCCCAGCACCCAGGCCACCGGCCCCTTCTGGTCGACATCGAACACCGACTGCTCGGCTTCGCCTGCCGCGCCGATGATCCAGATCCCCGCTTCCTGCATTTCACGCAGCGCGCGGGCAAGGTTGGTGACCGTGATATAGGGCACGGTATCGGCTGCGCCGCTGGCGACCTTCACCGCAGTCGCATTGAGCCCGACTGCCCGATCCTTGGGCGCGATCACTGCATGCGCACCGACCGCGTCCGCTACCCGCAGGCAGGCGCCGAGATTGTGCGGATCCTGCACACCATCGAGCACCAGCAGCAGCGCGGGCTCGTCAAGGGACTCAAGCACGTCCGCCAGCTTGAGTTCGCGATGCCGCCCATCAATACGGGCAATGACGCCCTGATGCCGGCGCGTGCCGACCATGCCGTCAAGTCGGTCCGCCTCGCTCGGAATCAGGCGCACACCTTGGGCTTCGGCAAGTTGTTGTACCTCACGGGCGCGAATGTCCTGGCGTTGACTCGACAGATAGAGCTCGAAAACTGCTTCCGGGTCACGCCGCAGCTTGCCCAGCACGGCATGGAATCCATAGATCAGACGCGACGGGGGACGCCCCGCATCGGTGCTGCTGCCGACATCAGCGGCGACAGCCGCGTCGGCCTCCGCCGCCGCGGCCTCGTGACGCTTGGGCTTCGGCCTGTGCTCGCTGCGCACAGGCGGGCGAGCGGCGCGCGCGCCGTCCTCGCCGGAACGTGATCGGGAGCCTGAACGGGAGGGGGGTTTAGCCACGACGCTTGCCTTTCTTCTTTGATTCAGCTGCTACAGCAGCCTTGGGTTTTGATTTACGTGCTGCAGGCGCGTCCGGCCGGGCCGCTGCCTTGGGCTTGCTGCCACGTCCCGCGCGTGAAGCGGGGGCACGCTCGGTGGCAGGACGCTGTGCGGGTTCGGCTGCGCTGCGGCCTTTGCGCCGGGTCGGTGCTGCAGCCCCGGCTTCGGGGGCTGGTGCGCGGTCACGGGCGGTTTTTCCGCTGCGCTCGGTCGGCCGGCTCACACCTTCAATCAGGCGGAAGTCGATCTTGTTAGTCTCGAGATCGACTCTCACCAACTGTATCCGCACCCTGTCCGACAGCCTGAAACGCGCGTTGGTACGCTCGCCCACCAGCTCGTGACGGGTCTCGTCGAAATGGAAGTAATCACTCCCGAGGTCCGAAATATGCACCAGTCCCTCGATGAAGATATCGTCCAGCGCGACGAAGAGGCCGAAGGGTACCACTGCCGATACGCTGCCGGAAAATTCCTCGCCGACACGATCCTGCATGTAATAGCACTTGAGCCAGGACACGACATCGCGGGTCGCCTCGTCTGCACGCCGCTCGGTACTCGAGCAGTGCGCACCGATCTCGTCCCAGTCGCCGGGTTGATAGCTTTCGCTTTTTAGCGCGGCCTTGATGGCACGGTGCACCAGCAGATCGGGATAGCGCCGGATGGGCGAGGTAAAGTGAGTGTAAGCGTCGTAGGCGAGACCAAAGTGACCGAGGTTGTCCGGGCTGTAGACCGCCTGACGCAGCGAACGCAGCATCACGGTCTGCAGCAACTGAGCATCGGGCCGATCCTTGACCTTCTCGAGCAGCGCGGCGTAATCCTTGGCGCGTGGTTCGTCCCCGCCGCCAATGCCCATACCGAACTCCGACAGAAATCCGCGCAGCTTTTCGAGCTTCTCGGGCGTAGGCCCCTCGTGCACGCGGTAGAGCGCGGATTGTTTGCGCTCCTGCAGAAAATCGGAAGCACAGACGTTGGCAGCCAGCATGCACTCCTCGATCAGACGATGAGCGTCGTTGCGTACCTCGGGAACGATGCGCTCGATCTTGCCGCCCTCGTCGAAGATCATCCGCGTCTCGGTGGTCTCGAAGTCGATCGCACCGCGTTTGGCACGCGCCTTGAGCAGCACCCGGAACAGCTTGTCGAGGTTCTGCAACTGGGGCAGCAAACCGCCGATCTCCTCCAGCGCCGCAGCGTCCTGGTCGTACAGTGCCGCGGCGACCTTTGTGTAAGTCAGACGGGCGTGGGAAAACATCACCGCAGGATAGAAGCGGTAGGCCTTGACCGCCCCGCTCATCGAGATGCTCATGTCCGCAACCATGCACAGGCGCTCGACCTGTGGGTTGAGCGAACACAGGCCATTGGAGAGTTTCTCCGGCAGCATCGGGATCACCCGGCGCGGGAAGTAGACGGAATTGCCACGATCGTAGGCATCCTTGTCGAGCGCACTGCCCGAGTCGACGTAAGCCGAAACGTCGGCAATCGCGACGATAAGCCGGAAGCCACGCCCCTGGCGCTCGCAATACACCGCATCGTCGAAGTCTCGCGCGGTCTCGCCATCAATGGTCACCAGCGGCAGGCCGGTGATGTCCTCCCTGCCCGCCCAGTCTTTCTTGCGCACCTTGACCGGCAGCTTGCGCGTTTCGGCCTTGGACTCCGACGAGAACTCATAGGGCAGTTCGTGCTTGCGCAACGCAATCTCGATTTCCATGCCGGGGTCGGCGTAGTTTCCGAGCACCTCAACGACACGGCCGATGGGCTGCGCAATCTTGGTCGGCTGCTCGATCAGTTCGACGGTCACGACCTGACCCGGCATCGGCTTCTTGCCGCCTGGCGCGACCAGAATATCCTGGGCGAGGCGTTTGTTTTCAGGCACCACAAGTAGCACGCCATGCTCGTTCAGCACACGACCGACGACACGCGAATTGGCACGTTCGAGGATCTCGACAATCCTGCCTTCAGGTCTGCCGCGGCGATCCTGCCCGGCGATGCGAACGATGACGCGGTCACCGTGCAGCACCTCGCGCATGTCCTTCGGCCCGAGGAAGATGTCGGCACCGCCGTCATCGCGGCGCAGGAAACCGAAGCCGTCGGGATGCCCTTCCACCTTGCCGCGGACAAGGTCTGCCTTGTCCGGGATCAGATAGGCGTCACGCCGGTTACGTACCAGCTGGCCATCGCGCTGCATTGCGCGCAGACGGCGATCGAAATGCTCGAGTTCCTCGGCGGTGATATCAAGCGCACGCGCAAGATCATCAAAAGACATCGGTACGCCATGCTCAACGAGGGTCTGTTCGATGTATTCGCGGCTCGGCAACGGTAGTTCGTATTTGAGCGACTCGCGCTCGAAGAACGGGTCGGCGCGCCGGATTGCGCTCGGCCCCTTGGCGCGACTGCTTCTACGTCGCCCGGCCTTGGGTGCTGCAGTCGCGGCTTCGGGAACGGTATTGGTTTTTTTGGTGTTTCTAGTCATTGACTTTCTTCTTTAAGTGCTTATAATGCGCGGCTCTTGCCCAGATGGCGGAATTGGTAGACGCACTAGTTTCAGGTACTAGCGCTGCGAGGCGTGGAGGTTCGAGTCCTCTTCTGGGCACCAGTTTTGCAGGAAAGCCGCTCTTCGGAGCGGCTTTTTTGTTTGTATTGTACTCAAGCTCGCGAGGAAATCGACTGCCAGGGTCGTCAGTCCGCGCTGGCGTGCCCGGGTATCCATCAGCCTCACAAGCCGGACAGAATTTTCAACGCCGGTCTTCCATCCGCGAAAAGACCCGGCTATAATGCGCCTCCCTGCCCAGATGGCGGAATTGGTAGACGCACTAGTTTCAGGTACTAGCGCTGCGAGGCGTGGAGGTTCGAGTCCTCTTCTGGGCACCAGTTTCAAAGAAAAGCCGACCTTGTGTCGGCTTTTCTGTTTTCTGAACGCCACAAGCAAACATCCGGTGAAGCCGGCCTTGCGGCCAGCTTCACGCTCAAGACGTTCAGGCACCAAAGGGATGGCGACGCAAAATGGTCTCGTCACGCTCGGGGCCCGTTGAAATCACGTCAATAGGCACTTCACAGATCTCCTCGATGCGGTGCAGATAGGCCCGCGCCTCCTGCGGCAGCGCATCCCAGCTCTGCGCACCAAAGGTCGTGCCGCTCCAGCCCGCCATGGTTTCGTAGATCGGCTCGCAACTGGTCACTTCTTCGGACCCCATCGGCAGCAGGTCGATACGTTTTCCATTGAGCAGATAACCGGTGCACAGCTTGAGTTCGGGCAGGCCATCGAGCACATCGAGCTTGGTGATGCACAAACCCGTCACGCCATTGATGATGATCGAACGCTTCAGGGCAGCCAGATCGAGCCATCCGCAGCGGCGCTTGCGCCCGGTGACCGTACCGAACTCACGCCCCTTGGTCGACATCTGTTCGCCCGGCACGCCCTTGGTGTCGATGTCGAGTTCGGTCGGGAAAGGACCTCCACCGACGCGAGTGCAATAGGCCTTGGTGATGCCCAGTACATAGTGCAGACGGCCCGGACCGACGCCGGAACCCGCCGCGGCCTGACCCGCCACGCAGTTGCTCGAGGTCACGAACGGGTAGGTTCCGTGATCGATGTCGAGCAACGTACCCTGCGCACCTTCGAACAGCAGGCTGCCGCCATTCTTGTTGACCGCGTACAGCTCGGCCGACACGTCCGCCACCATCGGCAGAATTTTCTCGGCGTCACGCATCGCTTCGTCGAAGACGGTCTGGAAATCGACCGCTTCTGCACCAAGGTGCTGGGTCAGCACGAAGTTGTGATATTCGAGATTGCTCTTGAGCTTCTCGGCAAAACGCTCGCGGTCGTACAGGTCGTACACCCGCAATGCGCGGCGCGCGACCTTGTCTTCGTAGGTCGGCCCGATGCCCTTGCCGGTCGTACCGATCTTGTCGCCAGCCGATTTCTTCGCCTCACGGGCACGATCCAGCGCCGAATGGTATCCAAGGATCAGCGGGCAGCCCGGGCTGATGCGCAGGCGCTCGCGCACCTTGATGCCACCGGACTCGAGCGTTGCGATCTCCGACAGCAGGTGATGAACATCCAGCACCACGCCATTGCCGATATAACAGGCCACACCCTCGCGCACGATGCCGGACGGCACCAGATTGAGTTTGTATTCCTTGTCGCCGATCACCAAGGTGTGACCGGCATTGTGCCCGCCCTGGAAGCGGACCACGCCCTGCGCATGATCGGTCAGCCAGTCAACGATCTTGCCCTTGCCTTCGTCGCCCCACTGGGTACCGACAACCACCACATTCTTCGACATCTATTTACTCTCCCTGAAGCGGCTCGACCGTCCACCGGCCTCCCCGCATCACAAGCTGCCGGTCGCATCCGGCTTCGTTCCAGGTTCCATCGTGACCCGGCAACGTGGTCACGATGATCTCGCCCTGCTCTCGCAGGGCGGCAATTTCGGTCAGCAATGCCACATCCTGCACATGAGGCGCAAGAATGGCGCCGACAGGCTCGGGGTCTGGCAGACGCAAGGCGAGTTCGCGCAGGTCGAGACTGAATCCCGTCGCCGGCCGAGCACGCCCGAAAGCTTCCGCAACACGGTCATAGCGCCCGCCCAGCGCCAGCGCAGCGGGCGAACCACCACCGTAAGCAGCAAACACCACGCCGCTGTGGTAATGATAACCACGCAAATCAGCCAGATCGAAACTGATCGGCAGATCGGCAAGCGCCACTGCAAGCTGACGCAAGTCATCAAGTGCGGCAGCGATCTCAGCATCCTTGGGGAGGCGCGCCACTGCCTGTTCAAGCACTTCCGGCCCACCATAGAGTTCGGGCAGCATCAGCAGTGCGCTGCGAACCGGCTCGGCAACGCCCGCCAGCATTTCGTGCAGCCCGGGGACATCCTTGCTCTGCAGCAGATCGAACAGCATCTCCTCACGCCCCGGCACCAGTCCGGCGCGCCCTGCCAACGCATGAAACAGCCCCACGTGCCCGATGTCGATACGGGTCGCAGGCACATCAGCCAGGCGCATCACCTCGGCCAGCAGGCGCAGCACTTCGATATCAGCCTCGATACCCGCGTGGCCGTAAAGCTCGGCACCGAGTTGCAGCGGCTCACGGGTCGCGGTCAGCGTCGACGGCAGCGTGTGCAGCACACTGCCGCAGTAACACAGGCGTGTCACGCCCTGACGATTGAGCAGATGGGAGTCGATACGCGTGACCTGAGGCGTCATGTCAGCACGCACCCCCATCGTTCTGCCCGACAATTGATCGACCAGTTGATAGGTTCGCAGGCGCAAGTCACGTCCAGCGCCCGTGGTGAGTGAATCGAGATACTCAAGCAGCGGCGGCATGACCTGCTGGTAACCGCGCACGCGGAAAGCATCAAGCAGCTTGCGGCGCAGGCCCTCTAGCTTGTCGGCTTCGGACGGCAAAGCGTCCTGTATGTGATCGGGTAATACCCAGCGCATGAAAGGTTCAACCAAAGACGTACAACAGGATCAGCCCCGCCAGCATCGACGACAGACCGATAAAGCGGATCTGACCGTCAGCCATGCGGGCGAGACGCGAAAAGGTTTCGCGCCAGGTTGCTGGCGCGACGAAAGGGACAATGCCTTCGATGATCAACATCAGTGCGAAGGCCGTCAGCAGGGTAGCACCCATTGAGGATCAGTTCCGCTCAGTCCCCTTGGAGTTCTTCATGAACTTGAAGAAATCCGAGCTTGGATCTACAACCATCACGTCGTCCTTGCCCGAGAAGCTGGCACGGTAGGCCTCGAGACTGCGGTAGAAGGAGTAGAACTCCGGACTCTGGCCGAAAGCTTCAGCGTAGATGGCCGTTGCCTTCGCGTCGCCCGCACCCTTGGTCCGCTGAGCATCACGATAGGCTTCGGCGATGATCACCTCACGCTGACGGTCTGCATCTGCACGGATCTTCTCGGCTTCGGCAGCACCCTGAGAACGCAGTTCGTTGGCAACCCGTTTCCGCTCTGCCTCCATCCGACGATACACCGACTCGGACACTTCCGACGGCAGATCGACCCGCTTCAGACGCACGTCGATGATCTGGGCGCCAATCTTGCGCGCATCCTGGTCCGCCTTGGCACGCATGTCTTCCATGATCTGGTCACGCGCGCCGGACACCACGTCATGCACGGTGCGCTTGCCGAACTCTTCACGCAATCCGGCATTGACGGTCTGTGTCAGTCGAATCCGCGCACGCGCTTCATCACCGGCCACCGATTCGTAATACAGACGCGGATCGATGATGCGCCACTTTACGAAGTGATCGACCAGAACGTTCTTCTTCTCGGACGTAATGAAGCGCTCGGGCTCCGGCGTATCCATGGTCAGGATGCGCTTGTCAAAGTAACGCACGTTCTGGATCAGTGGCAGCTTTACGTTCAAGCCCGGTTCGCTGATGACATCCTTCACCTCACCGAGCTGAAACACGATCGCGAACTGACGCTGGTCCACCGTAAAGAGCGACATCGAGGCAACGGCAGCCAGAAACAGCAGCACGCCACCAATCAGAGACATCTTGTCACGCATCAACGCTCTCCCCGTTCACGGCTACGCAGCAGGTCGCGGCTACGCG
>JALNWS010000135.1 GCA_023230755.1 Azoarcus sp. | reverse complement strand
TGGTGGTGATGGGCAGAATCGAACTGCCGACCTATGGGTTATGAATCCATCGCTCTAACCGTCTGAGCTACATCACCAACAGAGCGCAGTAATATAGCGTCCAGCTTGAGTGTCGTCAATAACCCGATGAAGGGAATTTTCCGGGCACCGATTGCCGGCGCTGGCGGCTTTTGCGGGGTCCTGCGCTGGAGGGCTTGATTTATAAGGGGTTTGCATTGACAGGACGGGGGCGATCGGAGATCATCCAGAGCCTTGATATCTTCCATCGGCATTGCCGGGAAATCGTGCGCGTCCTTCGCCTCGCTTTGTGCCTCGTTCTGGCCTGCCTGAGCTCCCAGCTCGTGCTTGCGGCTGTACCACGGCCGTTTCCTGTGGCTGCCAAGAAGATGGAGATGATGCTTGCCGGCAATGGGCAGGTGAGTGTGGATGGTGACGTCCGCCTGCTCAGCCCCGGTGCCCAGATTCGAGATATCTACAACCGCATCGTACTGCCCTCGCATATCAAGGGTGAATATACGGTGCGTGCGCTGATCGATAACAATGGCCAGGTTCATCGGGTGTGGATCCTCACGCCCGAGGAAATCGCTGCGCCCGACCCCAAGCAGTGAACACCTCTCAATGAAGAAACTCTACATCCGCACCTTCGGGTGCCAGATGAACGAGTACGACTCCGACAAGATGGCGGACGTGCTCGGTGCGAAAGAAGCGCTGACCAAGACCGATAACCCCGAAGAGGCGGACATCATCCTGTTCAATACCTGTTCGGTGCGCGAGAAGGCGCAGGAAAGGGTGTTTCATGATCTCGGCAGGGTGCGTCTGCTCAAGCAGCAGAACCCGGATCTGATCATCGGCGTTGGCGGTTGCGTAGCAAGCCAGGAGGGCGAGGCCATCGTGAAGCGCGCGCCCTATGTTGACGTGGTTTTCGGCCCCCAGACCTTGCATCGCCTGCCGGCGCTGATCGAGGCGCGGCGCAAGAGCGGCCGTTCGCAGGTGGATATCTCCTTCCCCGAGATCGAGAAATTCGATGCGATGCCGCCGGCACGTGTCGAGGGCGCGAGCGCCTTTGTGTCGATCATGGAAGGGTGCTCCAAATACTGCACGTTCTGCGTGGTGCCATACACGCGTGGCGAGGAGGTGTCGCGCCCGCTCGATGATGTCCTGGCCGAGGTTGCCGGGCTCGCGGCGCAAGGGGTGAAGGAAGTGACCCTGCTGGGGCAGAACGTGAATGCCTGGCGCGGCGAGATTGTGCGCGATGATGGCGAGGAGGGTGATTTTGCCTTTTTGCTGGAGTGCGTGGCCGACATCCCGGGCGTCGAGCGCATCCGCTACACGACCTCACATCCGCGCGAGATGTCGCAGCGGGTGTTCGACGCCTATGTGAACATCCCCAAGCTGGTGTCCCATCTTCATCTGCCGGTGCAGTCCGGCTCCGATCGCGTGCTGGCGGCCATGAAGCGCGGCTACACAGTGCTCGAATTCAAGTCGGTGGTAAAAAAACTGCGCGCAGCGCGGCCGGACCTGTCGCTGTCGTCGGATTTCATCGTGGGCTTCCCCGGTGAGACGGAAGAGGATTTCGAGAAGACCATGAAGCTGATCGACGAGGTGGGTTTCGACTCGTCCTTCAGCTTTGTCTACAGCTCGCGTCCGGGCACGCCTGCGGCCGATCTTGAAGATCCGGTGCCACAGGAGACCAAGCTGCGCTGGCTGGCACGGCTGCAGAAGCGGATCGACGAGCAGGCGCAGGTCATCAGTCAGGCCATGGTGGGGACGATGCAGCGCATCCTCGTTGAGGGGCCGTCGCGCAAGGATCCGGACGAGCTTGCAGGGCGCACCGACAACAACCGCGTGGTCAACTTTGTGGCGGCTTCGCCTAATCGGGTGAGGCTGATCGGCCAGTTCATCGATGTCCGGATCACGTCTGCGCTGCCACACAGCCTGCGTGGCGAAATCGTGACGCGGGAGTCCTGATGGCGCGGAGCATCGAAGTCGTATTCGAGCCGGTGGACAATGCCCGGCTCGCCAATCTGTGCGGCGCGCTCGACGAGAATCTGCGTCAGATCGAAGCCGCATTCGATATCACCATCTCCCGTCGTGGTGAGCGCTTCACCTTGCATGGCGCGCTGACCAAGACGCGTCTTGCCGAGCAGGGCCTGAAGCAGTTCTATGCGGCGGCAGACGAGCATCTGTCGCCTGCGGATCTGCAGCTTGCGTTGATCGAGATCGGCACGCATGCGGATGCGGTGAAGTCGGCGCCGGTGCTGATGACGCGCAAACACGATCTGCATGGGCGTACGCCACGGCAGGTCGAGTATCTGAGCAAGATCCAGGAGCATGACATTACCTTTGGTATCGGCCCTGCGGGTACCGGCAAGACTTACCTTGCGGTGGCGAGTGCGGTCGATGCGCTCGAGCGCGATCTGGTTGAGCGCATCCTGCTCACCCGGCCCGCGGTTGAGGCGGGCGAGCGCCTGGGTTTCTTGCCGGGCGATCTGGCGCAGAAGGTCGATCCCTATCTGCGGCCGCTCTACGACGCCCTCTACGAATTGATGGGGGTGGAACGTGTCACCAAGCTCTTCGAGCGCGGCACGCTCGAGATCGCGCCGCTTGCCTTCATGCGCGGACGCACGTTGAACAACTCCTTCATCATTCTCGATGAGGCGCAGAACACGACGCCCGAGCAGATGAAGATGTTCCTGACCCGGATCGGCTTTGGTGCCAAGGCCGTCGTCACCGGCGACCTTACCCAGATCGACTTGCCCCGTGGCAATCGCAGCGGCCTGCTCGAGGCGCGCGAAGTGCTTGGCAAGGTGCGCGGGCTGGCCTTTATCGAATTCCAGAAAGAAGATGTGGTGCGGCACCCGTTGGTGGCCCGCATCGTTGAAGCCTACGATAAACAGACGGCGCGCGCAGCGCGCGCGGCTGCAGCAAAAGAAAAGGAAGTGAGTCATGTCCAGGCCGGCGAGTAGCCCCAAGATCATTGCTATCGACAGCGAGGGCCGTTCGAGCCGGGTCAAGGCCGAGCGGATCGAAGTCGAGCTGGGAGATGGGCGGCGCCTGCTGCTGTCTTTCCCCAGCAAGGCGTGGGGTGATATCGAAGTCGAGGCTGATACGGTGAATGACGCCGATGTTCCTGTCATCACCGTGCAACCGGCAGCGTGTAATGTGCTGACGCTGCGCGTCGATGTGCACCACGACATGCTGGAGGTCGACTCGATCGATCTGCCGGAGACGGTCGCGCCGCCGATGCTGAACCTGACGGTGCAGAAGGCGCTGGAGCCCAGCGACCGGATCAGCGCACCAAAGAAGCATCAGATCCGGCGCTGGGCTCAGGCTGCACTGCAACGCGACGTCGAGGTGACCGTGCGTCTTGTGGGCGAAGCGGAAGGGCGTGAGCTCAACCGCAACTATCGCGGCAAGGACTACGCGACCAATGTGCTGACCTTCGCCTACGGTGAAGAGCCGGACATGCCGCTGGCTGAGGGCGCACCCCTGAGGGGCGATCTGGTTCTGTGCATGCCGGTCGTGGTGCGAGAGGCGGGCGAGCAGGGCAAGTCGCTCGATGCCCATTTCGCGCATCTGGTCGTGCATGGCATGCTGCACCTGCAAGGCTATGATCATGAGGCAGAGGCGGAGGCGAGCGTCATGGAAGCGCGCGAACGCGACATCCTGCGAACCCTCGGCTATGCTGATCCTTATGCTTGAGGGTAAGGCCTGCGGGTGAGGCGTAAGGCGTGGGTGATTGCACGCATGGTTCGTGCTTGTGATTGTTCACCCCTTATTCCTTACCCACCACAAAAATGGACAGTAGCCCTAGTAAACCCTCGCTAATCGAGCGACTTTCGGCCCTTCTTTCGCGCGAGCCGGAAGATCGCGATGAGCTTCTCGCGCTACTTCACTCGGCTTTCGATCGCAATCTGCTCGATGCCGATGCCCTCTCGATCATCGAGGGCGCCCTGCAGATGTCGGACATGCAGGTTCGTGACGTGATGATTCCCCGGGCCCAGATGGATGTCGTGCATGTCGACGACCCGATGGACAAGATCGCGGCGTTTGTCGTCGACACCGCCCACTCCCGCTTCCCCGCAATAGGGGAGAGCAAGGACGATGTCTCGGGTGTCCTGCTTGCAAAGGATCTGCTGCGTTACTTTGCCGGTCGCGAATTCGATCTGCGCGACATGTTGCGTCCAGCGGTGTTCGTGCCCGAATCAAAGCGGCTCAACGTGTTGCTGCGCGAGTTCAGGGTCAATCGCAACCACATGGCCATCGTGGTCGACGAGTACGGCGGTGTCGCCGGTCTGGTCACCATCGAGGACGTGCTGGAGCAGATTGTCGGCGACATCGAGGACGAATACGATTTCGACGAGATCGGCGACAACATCCGTCTTGATCAGAGCGGGCGCTACCGCGTCAAGGCAACCACCGAGATCGAAGACTTCAACGCGGCCTTTGCGACCCATTTCAGCGATGAGGAAGTCGACACCGTCGGTGGCCTGGTGATTCGTCAGTTCGGTCGCCTGCCCAAGCGTGGCGAAGCCGTGGTGCTCGAGGGGCTGAAAATCCAGGTGCTCCGCGCAGACAGCCGCCGCGTGCACACCCTCGTGGTGGAGCGGGTGCCGGTCGTATCCGAAGTCAGCGGCGACTGATGCTCGCGCCGCTGCGGGGCCGGATGATGCCGGCTTTCTTGCTGGCGCTGCTGGGCGGTGCAGTGTCAGTGCTCGGCTTTGCGCCATTTGGCTGGTTCGTGCTCGTATTTCTTGGCGTGGGCGCGCTGGCTTTCCTGCTCGAGCGTGCGCCCGATCCGCGGGCGGGCTTCGTGTGCGGGCTCGGGTGGGGGCTGGGGGTCTTCCTCGGCGGCGTGTCCTGGCTCTATGTTGCGCTCAACCGTTACGGCGGCATGCCGATGCCGCTGGCAGCGTTCGCCATTGTGCTGTTCTGCCTCTATCTCGCGCTCTATCCGGCGCTGGCGGGGGCGCTCTATGTGCGCCTGAAGTCGGGTGGTGTGGTTTGGCGAGGGGCGCTATTCGCGGCTTTGTGGTTACTCGCCGAGTGGCTGCGGGGCGTGGTCTTCACCGGCTTCCCGTGGCTTGCCACCGGCTATTCGCAGACGCCCCCCAGCCCACTTGCCGCCTATCTTCCCGTGTTTGGTGTGTACGGGGTCGGCGGCGCGCTGGCTTTCGTTTCCGCTCTGGCTGCGCTTGCGCCCTGGCGCCGTCTGCGGGGTTTGCCACGACCGCTGGCGATCATCACTGGCGTGTTCGCGCTCGGGTTTGGGCTTGGAGGCGTCGCGTGGACCGAACCCGAGGGGGCGCCGCTGTCGGTTGCGCTGGTTCAGACCAATGTCGAGCAGGATCTCAAATGGTCGCCCGGACATTTCGCTGAAGTCCTGCAGACCAATCTCCGTTTGGTGAGCGATAGTCGTGCGGATTTCGTGGTGTTACCGGAAACTACCCTGCCGACCCTGGTTGAGCGTCTCCCCGAAGGGTATCTGGATCTGCTCGGCAGTCTGGTGAGCGATCGTGGCGGCAAGCTGGTGCTTGGGGTGTTCACCCGTGACGAGACGGGCCAGATCTTCAATACTGCAATCAGCGTCGGCGACGGCCCCCAGGAACGCTACGCCAAGCGCCATCTCGTGCCCTTTGGTGAATATTCGCCGCCTCTCTTCGGCTGGTTCTATCGTCTGGCGAATATCCCGATGTCTGACCAGACGCGCGGCGCCACGGTCCAGCCGCCGATGAGCGTGCTTGGGCAACGGGTGGCTTTGAATATCTGCTACGAAGATCTCTTCGGCGCCGAGTTGCTCTCCAGCCTGCCGCAGGCTTCGTTGATGCTGAATATTTCCAATCTGGCCTGGTACGGTGATTCACTGGCGCAACCCCAGCACCTGCAGATCGCGCGTGTACGCGCGCTCGAAACCGGACGCCCGATGCTGCGCTCGACCAATACCGGCATGACCGCCGTGATTCAGCCCGATGGGCACGTCGATGCGGTGCTGCCACCTTTTAAGGCGGGTGTGCTCGAAGCCGAAGTGCGTGGCTTCAAGGGCATGACGCCCTATGCGCGCTGGGGCAACTGGCCGGTGCTGTTGATTGCTGCTGCGCTGGTGCTGATCGCCGCGCTGCGCCGGCAAAAAGAGGCGTCGGCCTAGGCTGACAGCGTCTTCGGGGCGCTTGTCTGTGGCGCTCCCGCGGCTGCGGAAATGCGTTCTTGAGCGACGGAATTGAGGCCATGCGGCTGATCGCCTGCCCGCGCGGGGGCGAATGCCAGTAAAATCCTGTGTTTTGCGTTCGCTGCGCGGCACTGCCGCCCGAGACCATGTCACTCAAGAATCCGACCTTCCAGCAAGTCATCCTGACGCTCCAGCAATTCTGGGGCGAACGTGGCTGCGTGCTGCTGCAACCCTACGATCTCGAAGTGGGTGCAGGCACCTCGCACACCGCCACCTTTCTGCGTTCACTTGGCCCCGAGCCGTGGAACGCGGCCTACGTCCAGCCCTCGCGCCGTCCCAAGGACGGTCGCTATGGTGAAAACCCGAACCGTCTGCAGCATTACTACCAGTATCAGGTGGTGCTCAAGCCGTCGCCGCTGAACATCCAGGAGCTCTATCTCGACTCCCTGCGCGCGCTCGGTATCGACCCCAACGTGCACGACATCCGTTTTGTCGAGGATGACTGGGAGAACCCCACGCTGGGCGCCTGGGGCCTGGGCTGGGAAGTGTGGCTGGATGGCATGGAAGTCACCCAGTTCACCTATTTTCAGCAGGTTGGCGGTATCGACTGCAAGCCGGTGCTGGGCGAGATTACCTATGGTCTCGAGCGTCTGGCGATGTATCTGCAGGGCGTCGAGAACGTCTACGACCTGGTGTGGGCGGTGTATCCGGACGGCTCCAAGGTCACGTATGGCGACGTCTATCACCAGAACGAAGTCGAACAATCGACTTACAACTTCGAGCACTCGAACGTCGAGTTCCTGTTCTCGCTGTTTGCCAACTACGAGTCCGAGGCCAAGCGTCTGATGGAAGTCGGTCTGGCGCTGCCAGCCTACGAAATGGTGCTCAAGGCGGCGCACAACTTCAACATGCTTGATGCCCGTGGCGCGATCTCGGTAACCGAGCGCGCGGCCTACATTGGCCGCATCCGCAACCTGTCGCGCGCGGTGGCACAGGCCTACTACGAATCCCGTGAAGCGCTTGGCTTCCCGATGCTGAACAACAAGGAGCCCGCGTGATGACCAGCGCGACCCTGCTCGTCGAACTACTGACCGAAGAATTGCCACCCAAGGCGCTGCCGCGTCTGGGTGAAACCTTTGCCACCAAAATTGCCGAGGGTCTGAAAGCACGCGGGCTGGCTCCCGCCGACGCGACCTCCCGCAGTTTCGCCAGCCCCCGCAGGCTGGCGGTGACCGTGGCAGATGTTGTCGCTGCCGCTGCGGCTAAGGAAGTGACTGAAAAGCTGATGCCGGTGTCCGTGGCGCTTGATGCCGAAGGCAAGCCCACGCAGGCACTGCTCAAGAAAATGGAAGCGAAAGGCATTGCGCTGGATGCGATTGCCGGCTTCGAGCGCCGTGTCGATGGCAAGGCCGAAGCCCTGTTCCACACCGCAACCGTGCCGGGGGCGAAGCTGGAGGACGTGCTGTCGACCATCGTTCAGGACGCGGTCAAGGCGCTGCCCATCCCGAAGGTGATGCGTTGGGGCGACGGTGATGCCACCTTCGTGCGCCCGGTGCACAAGCTCTCGATGCTGCACGGCGCGGACATCGTTCCGGGCCGGGTGCTCGATCTCGACAGTGGCCGTACCACCCGCGGGCACCGTTTCATGAGTCGAGGCGAGATTGATATCGCCTCCGCCGATGCCTACGAGCCCACGCTGCTGGCCGAAGGCAAGGTGATTCCGGACTTTACCGAGCGTCGTGCCGAGATCGAACGCCAGTTGGTCGCCGAGGCCGCACGCCAGCAGGCGTCGATCGGTGAGTATGCCGATCTGCTGGACGAAGTGGCCGCGCTGGTCGAGCACCCCACGGTCTACGTTGGTGAGTTCGAGGCTGAATTCCTGGCGGTGCCGCAGGAGTGTCTGATTCTCACCATGCGCGCGAACCAGAAGTACTTCCCGCTGTTCGATGCCGACGGCACGCTGCTCAATCGCTTCCTGATCGTTTCCAATATGCAGCTGGAAGACCCGTCGAACATCGTTGTCGGCAACCAGCGCGTGGTGCGCCCGCGCCTGTCTGATGCGCGCTTCTTCTTCGAGCAGGACAAGAAGCAGACGCTCGAATCACGTCTGCCGCGGCTGGCGAACGTGGTCTATCACAACAAGCTGGGCAACCAGTTTGAGCGCGTCGAACGGCTCGCTGTGCTGGCAGGTCATATCGCAGGTCTGCTGTCTGCCGACGTCGCGGATGCAACGCGCGCGGCCCTGCTGGCCAAGGTCGATCTGGTCACCGACATGGTCGGCGAGTTTCCCGAACTGCAAGGCATCATGGGGCGCTACTATGCGCGCAGCGATGGTGAGAGCGCAGTCGTCGCGGAGGCCATCCAGGCGCATTATCAGCCGCGTTTTGCCGGGGACGTGCTGCCGGTAGGCAACGTTGCGTGTGCGGTCGCGCTTGCCGACAAGCTCGATGCGCTGGTGGGGTTCTTCGGTATTGGCATGGTGCCCACCGGTGACCGCGACCCGTTCGCGCTGCGTCGCGCGGCGCTGGGTGTGCTGCGCATCCTGATGGAAGCGCCGCTGCCGCTCGAGCTGCCGCAGCTGATCGAACTCGCCGCAGCCGGGTTCGCCCCCGGGCTGCTGACTGCCGAAGGCTTCCAGGCGCAGCTGCAGGACTTCATGCTCGAGCGTCTGCGCAACCTGCTGCGCGAAGGCGCGGGCGGGCGCGATGCCGCCGTAGCCGACGCCGTGCTTGCGCTGCGTCCCGCGCGCATCGACCTGGTGCCGGCCAAGCTCGACGCGGTAGAGGCTTTCCTCGCGCTGCCCGAGTCTGCCGCACTGGCTGCCGCCAACAAGCGCATCGTCAATATTCTGAAGAAGACCGATGCGCAGCCCGGCGAGCCTGACGTGGCCTTGCTGCAGGAAGAGGCAGAGAAGGCGCTTTTCCATCAGCTCAACGAGATTGCGCCGCTGGTCAGCTCGCATGTTGCCAACGAGAACTACACCGAAGCCCTGCTCAAGCTTGCGAGCCTGCGTGAGGCGGTGGATGCGTTCTTCGACGGGGTGATGGTGATGGCCGAAGAGCCGCTGACACGGCAGAACCGGCTGGCCCTGCTGGCCCGGCTTGCTGGTCTGATGAACCAGGTGGCCGACCTTTCCCGTCTGTCGGCCTGACAGATCCGGAGGCGGCCCGCTTGGCGCGGATCGTCTCCATACCGGTGCGGAGCGTGTGAATGAAGCTGATCATCCTGGACCGTGACGGAGTCATCAACGTCGACTCCGACCAGTTCATCAAGTCTCCCGATGAGTGGAAGCCGATCCCGGGGTCGCTGGAGGCCATCGCACGGCTCAACCAGTGGGGCTGGCGGGTCGTCGTCGCCTCCAACCAGTCCGGTGTTGGGCGCGGTTTGTTCGGCATGGATACCCTCAATGCCATCAACGACAAGATGGTGAAGAGCCTGGCGCAGGTTGGTGGCAGGCTGGATGCGATTTTTTTCTGTCCGCATTCGGCAGACTCCACCTGTGAGTGTCGCAAACCCAAGCCGGGATTGCTGATTCAGGTCGGTCAGCGATTCAATGTTGACCTCAAGGGGGTGCCGACGGTGGGTGACAGCTTGCGCGACCTGCAGGCGGGTATCGCTGTCGGCTGCACCCCCTATCTTGTGCTCACCGGCAAGGGCACAAAGACCCAGGAGGATCCTGCCCTGCCCAAAGGGACGCTCATCTATCCCGATCTGGCAGCGGTCGTTGCCGATCTAACTGCCTGAGTACGCTGGTCCTTATCGTGATATTTCTGCGCTCCTTTCTGTTTGCGATCGTACTCGCGATCGTCACGCCGCCCTACGCAATTTTCGGGGTGCTGACCTTTCCCTTCCCGCCTCGGGTCAGGCACCGGATCATCACCTCGTGGGCGCCGCTGGTCATGTGGTTCGTATGGCACCTGCTTGGTATCCGCTACCGGGTGATAGGCAAGGAGAATATTCCCGAGGAGCCGTCCGTCATCCTGTCCAAGCACCAGTCGGCGTGGGAAACCATGGCCTTGCAGGTGATCTTCCCACCCCTGTGCTTTGTCCTGAAGCGTGAGTTGCTGCGGGTGCCGTTTTTCGGTTGGGGGCTGGCGCAGATTCCTGGGATCGCCATCGACCGCGCGGCTGGCAAGGATGCGCTGGCACAAGTTGTAGAGCAGGGCCGGGCCAGGTTGAAGGAAGGCTTTTGGGTGGTGGTCTTCCCCGAGGGGACCCGAGTGGCGCCCGGGACGACGCGTCGCTACAAGATCGGCGGCACCTGGCTGGCGAAGCGCGCCGGTGTTCCGATCGTGCCGGTGGCTCACAATGCCGGTGAATTCTGGCGTCGCAATGCGTTTCTGAAGTATCCGGGCGAGATCGTGGTCAGTATCGGACCTCCGCTCGACGTCAAAGGGGTGAAGACAGAAGAGCTAAACCGCCGGGCCGAGGCGTGGATCGAGGGCGAGATGCGGCGGCTGTTTCCGCACCATTACACGGCAGAGGCACTCGCAGCCGCGGGGGCGAATGCCGAAACAGGTGAGGTCGAAGACGTCGGTTGATGCAGGACGATTCGCCGGGGCGAGACGGGTTCTGATGTTTGTGCGACGCGTTCGACTGCAGGCGGTAGACAAAAAAAGGCCCCGCATTGCGGGGCCTTTCTCATTCAGCCGGGGCTGAGATCGATCAGGCAGCCTTCTTGGCAGCAGCCTTGGTCGTGGTGCTGACAGCCTTTACGGTTGCGTTGGTAGCAGCAGCAACGTTGGCTTCGGCCAGTTCGGTCGCCTGCTTGGCGGCCTTGCTGAAGCTGTCATAGGCGCTGTTGGCAGCGGCGATGGCGGACTTGACAGCAGCCACGGCAACGTCGGAACCAGCCGGTGCGGACTTGGCAGCCTTGTCCAGAGCAACAGCAACGCCCTTGTTCATTTCAGCGACCTGGCCTTCGACGACCTTGGACAGCTCTTCCTGGCTTTGCGAAGCGATTTCGTACACGCTGCGGGCGTAGGCAACAGCCTTCTCGACCAGCGGCTGGGCCAGCGAGCTTTGCAGGGACAGAACTTCCTGCAGGTCCTTGGCGCCCATCAGAGCCTTGGTGCTGGCAACGCTGTCTTCGAGGATCGAACGAGCGGTGTTCAGGTTCAGGGCAGCCAGACGCTCGGCGTTGGCGAAAGCGCTGTTGGTGAGGCTCAGCAGGGTTTCGATGTTGGCCTTGTTGGTGGCGGCGAACTGCTCGGGGGTGAATGTGTTCATGGGTATCTCCTTGGTGAATGCTTGAAACGGTTATTGCAAAGACATCGGGTTCTGGTTTGCCGCGATGTTGCGTTGCAGCATGGTCTGAATTATAGGCAGACGAGATCACATGTCAAGCTATTTTTTTGTGCGCTGCACCATTTTACAACCTGCTTCATTTTCAAACGGTTAGCGGATGTTTGTTGCAGGGTGAAAAATCTTCGATGCTGCTGAAATGGCGTCAGAACGTCGTTCGAGACATGTTGACGTCATCGTGCACAGGCCGTGTTTCAAAGCGATGAAAAAATCCATCAAGGAGAGACAACCGCCGGCATTGCGCCGGCGGGACCCGCGACGGGGGGTCAGTTGTGCTTGAACACCGGTTTGCGTTTGGCCATGAACGCGGCCATGCCTTCCTTCTGGTCGTTCAGCGCGAAAGACGCATGGAAAACACGGCGTTCGAACAGCAGGCCTTCGCTGAGGCTGCCCTCGAAGGCGCGGTTGACCGACTCCTTGATCATCATGACCACGGGCAGTGAGTAGCTGGCGATGGTCTCGGCTGCCGAAAACGCTTCTTCAAGCAGTTTGTCGGCCGGGACCACTCGGGATACCAGGCCCGCACGTTCGGCTTCGTCAGCGTCCATGAAGCGAGCCGTGAGGCACATGTCCATGGCCTTCGCCTTGCTGACGGCGCGCGGAAGACGCTGGGTGCCGCCTGCGCCCGGAAGAATGCC
>JALNWS010000134.1 GCA_023230755.1 Azoarcus sp. | reverse complement strand
TTCTACTTTGCACCGCCACAGGCCAACCAGGCCGTGCGTGCCGTTCCGGGTGCGGGCCTGAATGTGCCGATCTGGCTGCTCGGCTCCAGCCTCTACAGTGCTGAGCTTGCCGCCCATCTCGGCCTGCCCTTTGCTTTTGCATCGCACTTTGCGCCGCGCTTCCTGCAACAGGCCATCGACCTTTACCGCAGTCGCTTCAAACCGTCTGCCGCACTCGGCAAGCCCTATGTGATGGTCGGCGCCAATGCGATCGGTGCGGACAGCGACGACGAAGCGCAGTTTCTGCTGCGCTCGCTGCGCCTGCGCTTTGCCGCCATGGCCCGCGGCATGCGTGGCACGCTCCCGCCCCCGGAGGACTTCAAGGAAACCGACTGGACGGCCGCAGAACTCGCGTTTGCCGACGAGTCGCTGTCATGCGCGGCGGTCGGCACCTCTGCAAGCATGGCAGCGCAGCTGTCTGCGCTGGTGGCGCAAACGGGGGCCGACGAAATGATCCTCACCGCGCAGATTTTCAATCACCGGGCGCGGCTGCATTCGTATGAAGTTCTCGCCCAGGCCTGGGGACTGGCCCCGCCGGGCAAATCCGCAAGCTGAATCGCGGCGGGCTTCGCCCAGCGTCGCGACACCGGCTGATGCGCCTCAGCGAACAGGCGCGCCCGCAGTAAGCCCCTGCCTCAGTTCGCGCAGCTTTGCCTTGATTCGACGTGCATTGTCGATTCCGATCCGCACCATGATCTTCTGCCCTGCAGACAAGCCTTCGAGTTCGGGGTCTTCAAAGCGGAAACGCACCTTGGGTTGAACCAGGCGAACCGGCCCCGCGACTTCAGGCGCTGCCAGCAGGTGATCGATCACGACGACCAGGCGATCGTTGAAGTAGGCCGACGGATAGCCCAATTCATCGTATGCCGCCTGAAACAGGGGGTAGAGCCGCCGGTAGGCGGAAATCATCAACCCCATGTCGGCCCGTTCGGCAAACAGGACATAGGGCAGATAACGCGCCGCGTTGTCCGCCGCAATAGTCCGGCCACCGTCCTGCTCGTCAACACTAAACCCGCCTTCGGCCCTGCGCACCGGGGAGCGAGACAGGGGCAAATGCTCGCCGGGCAGGTTATCCACCGTCACCACGATCCGCCGTACAAGATCCTTCACCACGACAAGCTCACCCAATGAGCCGCCGACACTGCTGCCAAACGCCGCAGCCACGCGTTCGTCGCTGCCAGCGAGCTCGGGCGGCGGCAAAACCGCGGCCCCGCCCGGCGCTTCCACCTCGGCGAGCTCGGGCATGACCGGGTAGCGAATGACTGGTTCGATCACCCCCGACGACGCAGGTTCGGCCGGTTGCTGCACTTGAGGGACAGGTTCTGCACGCTCAACGGGCTTCACTTCGGTTCTGAATCCCAGATACGCAAAGCCCGCTCCGATCGCGAGCACAACAACTATCAACACACCCTTCAGCGTTTTTGAACTCACCCCTTCCCCCGTCAGTCAGGTCAGACGCAGCGCCGCCCCCCGTTAGCCGATGCAAGGGCGCTCACTGTCTTTGAAAACTGCCTCAAGCGGAATGGCACCAATCGCCTCTCCACCCCGGCAACAGCATTAACAATACACGGACGGGGGGCGCGTGTCCGCCCCGTTGCAGTGCCGACAACGACACCGAGATCAGGCGCAAAGTCGCCGCGCGGTATCAACCACTGCCGCCGCTTGCGGCACGAAGGCCTGTTCAAGGGGAAAGCTGGCTGGCGCGGGAGCGTCGGGACCGCTTAACCTGAGCACGGGAGCCTTGAGTGCAGTAAAAGCCTTTTCGGCAACGATGGCCGCAATTTCAGCGCCCACGCCACAAGTCCGGCTCGCCTCATGCACGATGACAGCCCTTCCCGTCTTTCGCACCGATGCGAGGATGCTTGCCTCGTCGAGCGGCTTGAGCGTGCGCAGGTCAATGACCTCTGCCGAGATTCCCTGCTCGGCGAGTGTTCGTGCCGCGTCTTCGCATACCGCGACCGTCTTCGCATACGAAATCAGGCTGATGTCCTGCCCCGACCTGCGCACCGCCGCCTCGCCGATCGGCACCAGATATTCGCCCTCAGGTACGTCACCAGCGGCAAAAACCAGTCCAATATCAACAAAGAACAACACTGGGTTGTCATCTCGAATCGCCGCCTTGAGCAAGCCCTTGAAGTCAGCCACGCATCCGGGCATAACGACCTTCAGACCCGGGCTATGCACGAACCAGGCTTCGATATTGTGGTTGTGCTGGGCACCGACGCACCAACCGGCGCCAGTCATCGCGATCGCCACCAGCGGAAAGCTGAACTGGCCGCCGGACAGATACCGCAGTTTTCCCGCACTATTGACCAGTTCATCCATCGCGTAACACAGGAAGGGGGCGAACAACAGGTCGGCAACGGGGCGCAGACCGGTGGCCGCCGCCCCCGCGGCCGTACCCGCGATGATGCCCTCGGCCAAGGGTGTGTTGCGCACCCGCTCGCCGCCAAATGCCTCCACCAGAGCATGTCGTTTCGTCGCCACGCCTTCGCCCATCAGCAGCACACGCGGGTCGCGTGTCATCTCCTCGGCCAAGGCCTGATCAATCGCTTCCTGAACCGTAATCTGTGCCATTTGTCGTGGCTCCTCAGGCGTAGACATCGGTGACGAGTTCATCCATCCCGGGGTACGGCGAGTCCACCGCATAGGCGACCGCCGCTTCAACGCGACTTTTCGCCGCCGCTTTCATGCCGGCAATGGCGTCGTCGTCGAGCCGACCGCAGTCACGCAACCGGGCTTCAAAACGTGGCAACGGATCGCACGACCAAGCACGGGCCAGCTCCTGCGCATCAACATACGCCTGATCATCCGGTTCGAAATGCCCCCGGAGGCGATAGGTCCGGACCTCAAGCAGGAAAGGTTTGCCGCTGCTGCGAACCGCGTCCAGCGCCTCCATGGCCACTGCGCGCACGGCCTCGACGTCGTTTCCGTCCACCGTCGCACTGTCCATGCCAAACGGCGCCGCCCAGCTCACAACGCCGTCGGCCAGCGTGGTTTCGCGACGGTGGACGAAGGCCTGCCATTCATTGTTCTCGCACACAAACAGAACGGGCAAACCCCACACCGCAGCGAGATTGAGCGACTCATGGAATCGCCCCTCGCACGCAGCGCCATCCCCGAAGAAGCACACCACGACTCCCGCGCGATGCAGCATCTTCTGCGACAGGCCGACGCCACAGGCCAGCCCGAGTTCGCCGCCCACGATGGTCGAGGTCAGAACCACCCCCAGCTCCCGTGCACAGATGTGCAGCGAACCACTCTTGCCCTTGCAGTAGCCGTCACGGCGCCCCATCACCTCGGCGAGAAGACGCCCGGGATCTGCTCCGCGTGCGAGCAGGTGTCCGGCACTGCGATGATTGGTGAGGATCAGATCGTCCGCGCCCAGCGCCGCGATCACACCCACCGCGCAAGCTTCCTGGCCCACCGAGGTACAGGTGCCCGGCACCCCGGATCCGGCCTGCAAGGCCGCCGCCCGCTCTTCATAGGCACGGATCAGGTGCATCATCTGCAACAGTTCTTCGGGCCGCTCGTCATACAGTTTCACGCTCACGCCACACCTCCTGCTCCAATTCGTTGTCTGTGAGGCCGAGATCGGCCGGACACGACAGACTCTAGCGGCTAGGGCGTTCCTGCAGCAGGAGCTTAGGAAACATTTAGCATGATGCGAATGAAATCTTAGACTTGGTCCCGCGCTCAGGCCTGGACCAGACTCAGCGGACGTTGAACGCGCAAGCGGAAACGACCACGCCCCGTCTTCTCGATGCGCAGCGGTGCGTCGCGTTCGACCAGTCGGCGCGCGAGCAGGATCAAGCGCGCCTCAAGATTGTCGCTGATCTCCGGAAGCCGGATTCTGGGGTCGAGCCGCAACTCGCGGTTGGAGAAATCCATCTGCCCTTTCTCAACATAGTCACGCACCAAAGCGAGGAAGATGGAGCCGGCCACCCCCTTTATCAGGTAGTCGCCATCGAGAAAAACGCTGTCGTTCTCGGCGTAATGACGCACCGTCACCGCTTGCCCCCGTAGAAGCAAAGGCATGGGATCCGCCACGACAATCTCTTCGCCGACCTCATGGCTATGCTGGAGCACGCGCATCGCTGCCCCGAGCTGCCCGGCCAAGGTCACCAGGGCGTCTTCATCGTCATAACCGAAACGCAGCTCCTGCGCGCTTTCTGCGTACAACATCCCGACCAGCGTATGACAGGCCATGACCGGCACGGCCAGCTGGCTGCATGATGCGGGCAGTCCGGGGAGCGGGATCTCGGTCTCGATGCCGCGCACACCGCTTTGCTCGAGGCCACTGCGGATCGCGCGCCCGTAGCTGTACTCCGCAGCAAAATGCCCGATCCTGATCGGTGTGCCCTCGCGAGCGGCAACGCCGATGATGCCATCACCGAGCGCGATCTCCGAGCCAACGCCCGAGTTCGGATATCCCCGGCTGGCAACGGTGTACAAGCGCCCGCCCGTTTCGTCCAGCATCAACACCATTGCATGCTCGATGTCGAAATGGCGTGCCAGCCCCGCCAGCAGTCGCGACAGCAGACCTTCCAGATCGGCCGCCCCGCACAGACTCTCGGAGCAGGCCCGCAACGACGACAGCCTGTTGCGGTGAACCGGCGGCAGGACGACAACCTCGCCCGGTACCTTCTCGATATCGAGCACGCGGTAGATGTCCGATCCAAGCAGGCGAAACACGCCGCTCATGCCGGTATGCGACGCAATCCCTGCCAGCCTCACCTTCATGGTCTCGAACAGCGGCCCACTATCTTCGGTGCGCAAATACTGCAGGCTCAGCCGGTAATGTGCAGCGCTATGCGGGTCGACCACTGAAACCCGTGCATATGGCGAAGCCAGAATATTGCGCCGGGTCGTGTTGAAAAACTGGTAGGACAACGCAACGTGCTCGCTGTCCACGAACTGAACCTGCGAAAGATAGGCCACGTTCGGCGTGCCGTCGGGCGCACAGGTGGCGATATTGCCGGGTACGACGCCTTCCAGGCAATCACGTATGCTTTCGAGTCTGACCATCACCTCGCTCCCGCCAGTGGCTCGCCCGCATGCGGCCCCGGTGTCTGCGAGAATGCGGAGGTCGGCGTGAAGTGCACCACCACGAGATCATCCACAGGACAGGCGAGCAGCGCCCGCACCATCTCCTCGGTATGACCATACGGTGCAAGCACGGCAACGAAGGCGTCACGGTAGCGGGCGACGAGGTGCTCATCTCCGCATTCGATCCGCAACACCAATGCGTCGTCGCCCTTGAGTTGCAGCGTGCGATGCGTGCCAGGGTCGCTGAAAACAATCGCAATTGCACCACTACGTCGCACGCCGTCAAGCACGTCAGCCGCAGCCGTCGCTCCAAATAGCACATTCACGCTGCGACGGTCGTCCGCCACACGGCAACCGACGCCACGCGCCAAGGCGGGAAAGCCCCCGGGGCGACAGGAAGCGGCATTGATCGACACCGCACCGGAGATGAACTCCGCGTGGGCGCCATCGAGAATCGGGGCGAACGAATTCGGCATCGTGTTCAAATCATAGCCGCGTTTTCAGGCGCCGCCACCTCTCCTGTACGCCTATGAATCGGCGACGGAAGCCTGTGCCGGTGTGCAGTGCTCTGCGGTCCACAAGTACCCGTTTCGAAGCCTGCGCCGGCCCTGAAACAGAATACAAAAAAACGCCCCTGCCGGCTTTCCGGTCAGGGGCGTTTTCTGCTTCAGCAGGTCTGCGTGTGCGGACCCGCCAGGGTGATACTTCAGACTTCGACGGTGTCCGCAACGTCCTTGAACTCGGCGATCTGGTCGAAGTTCATGTAGCGATACACTTCACCGGCCTTGGCATCGAGCGACTGAACCTGAGCCAGGTATTCGGCGACCGTCGGGATCTTGCCCGTCAGCGCGCACACTGCAGCCAGTTCGGCGGAGCCGAGATAGACCTGGGTGTCGATACCGAGACGGTTGGGGAAGTTGCGCGTCGAAGTCGACATCGCCGTCGAGCCCTTGCGAATCTGAGCCTGGTTACCCATGCACAGCGAGCAGCCCGGCGGCTCCATGCGGGCACCGGACTTGCCGAGGATCGAGTAATAACCCTCTTCGTTCAGGATCATGGCGTCCATCTTGGTCGGCGGGGCAACCCACAGGCGGGTCGGGATGTCCGACTTGCCTTCGAGCACCTTGGCCGCTGCGCGGAAGTGACCGATGTTGGTCATGCACGAACCGATGAACACTTCGTCGATCTTGGCACCGGCGACTTCGGACAGCAGCTTGACGTCGTCCGGGTCATTCGGGCAGGCAACGATCGGCTCCTTGATGTCGGCCAGATTGATGTCGATGACTGCAGCGTAATCGGCATCGGCGTCGCCCGACAGCAGCTCGCCGTTGGCGATCCACGCTTCCATGGCCTTGATGCGACGACCCAGGGTGCGGGCGTCCTGGTAGCCATTGGCGATCATCCACTTCATCAGCGTGATGTTCGAGTTCATGTACTCGACGATCGGCGCCTTGTCCAGATGCACCGTGCAGCCAGCGGCAGAGCGCTCGGCCGATGCGTCGGACAGTTCGAACGCCTGCTCGACCTTGAGATCAGGCAGACCTTCGATTTCAAGGATGCGCCCGGAGAAGACGTTCTTCTTGCCCTTCTTCTCAACCGTCAGCAGGCCGGCCTTGATCGCGTAAAGCGGAATCGCGTTGACCAGATCGCGCAGGGTAACGCCGGGCTGCATCTTGCCCTTGAAGCGCACCAGCACGGATTCGGGCATGTCCAGCGGCATCACGCCGGTGGCAGCGGCAAATGCCACCAGACCGGAGCCGGCCGGGAAGGAAATGCCGATCGGGAAACGCGTGTGCGAGTCACCACCGGTACCAACGGTATCGGGCAGCAGCAGGCGGTTGAGCCAGGAGTGGATCACGCCGTCACCCGGGCGCAGCGAAACGCCGCCACGGGTGGAGATGAAGCTCGGCAGCTCGCGGTGGGTCTTGACGTCGATCAGCTTCGGGTAGGCCGAGGTGTGGCAGAAGGACTGCATCACCAGATCGGCGGAGAAGCCGAGGCAGGCCAGATCCTTGAGCTCGTCGCGCGTCATCGGGCCAGTGGTGTCCTGGGAGCCGACGGTGGTCATCTTCGGTTCGCAGTAGGTGCCCGGACGAACGCCCTTGCCTTCCGGCAGGCCACAGGCACGACCGACCACCTTCTGCGCCAGCGAGAAGCCCTTACCGCTGTCAGCGGGGTCTTGCGGCAGGCGGAACAGCGTGGACGGCGGCAGGCCAAGCGCTTCGCGCGCCTTGGTCGTCAGGCCACGGCCGATGATCAGCGGAATGCGGCCACCAGCACGGACTTCGTCGAGGATGACCGGCGTCTTGAGCTGGGCTTCGGCAATTTTCTCACCGTTCTTGAAAGCGGTAACCACGGCGGCTGCCTGATCGACCTTGAGTTCGATCTCGTCGCCCATGTCCATCGACGACACGTCGATTTCGATCGGCAGCGCACCAGCATCTTCCATCGTGTTGAAGAAGATCGGCGCGATCTTGGAACCCAGACACACACCACCGAAGCGCTTGTTCGGCACAAAGGGGATATCTTCGCCGGTGAACCACAGCACCGAGTTGGTGGCGGACTTGCGCGAGGAACCGGTTCCGACCACGTCGCCGACGTAGGCCACCAGGTTGCCCCTGGCGCGCAGATCTTCGATGAACTTGATCGGGCCACGCACACCGTCTTCTTCCGGAGTGATGCCCGGACGCGGGTTCTTCAGCATGGCCAGCGCGTGCAGCGGGATATCGGGACGCGACCACGCATCCGGTGCCGGCGACAGATCGTCGGTGTTGGTTTCACCGGTGACCTTGAACACGGTCAGCTTCTGCGACGCGGGCACTTCCGGGCGACTGGTGAACCACTCACCGTCAGCCCAGGACTGCATCACAGCCTTGGCGTTCGCATTGCCGGCGTCAGCCAGTTCCTTGACGTCGTGGAAGAAATCGAACACCAGCAGGGTCTTCTTCAGCCCTTCGGCCGCGACCGCACCGACTTCAGCATCGCCCAGCACGTCGATCATCGGTTTGATGTTGAAACCGCCCAGCATGGTGCCGAGCAGTTCAACTGCCTTGATGCGGGGCACCAGGGCACAGGTTTCTTCATTCTTCGCAAGCTTGGCCAGGAACTCGGCCTTGACCTTGGCGGCATCATCGACACCGGCCGGCACGCGATAGGTGAGCAATTCGACGAGGAACGCTTCCTCGCCGGCAGGCGGATTCTTGAGCAGTTCGACCAACTCGGTGGTTTGCTGCTTGGTCAGGGGCAGCGCGGGGATACCGAGGGCGGCACGCTCGGCGACATGGGCACGGTAGGCTTCAAGCACGGCGACTTCCTTCCAGTTTGTGACGGTGGCAGGGGTCCGGGCGGGGAGTTCGCCCGCACGGATCAAACGAGATTATATGTCTTTTATAAGACTTAGGGTGCAGTGCAGCACTCAAGCGCGTCTCAGACACGATTCAGGGGCCCAATTCTACTCCCGACGCATCCGCCCACAATAGGCCGACTGTGACGATTCGGCAGGTTTCTGCGCACAAAACGGAATCAGGGGAACATCATCGGTCTCGCACTGGTCGGAAATGACACGCGACCATCGAAGAAGCGCGCCGCTAACACTGGAGAAAAATCATGCCCCACGAACTGTTCGATACCCTCAAAGTTTTTTCGACCCGTCGCGGCCATGGCGGCCACTACTACTCCTTGCCGGCGCTTGAGTCCGCCGGCATCGGCCCGATATCCAGGCTACCAGTGTCTATCCGCATCGTGCTCGAGGCGGTTTTGCGAAACTGCGACGGTCGTCGGGTCACCGAGCGACATGTGCGCGAACTGGCCAACTGGGCGCCCGAGGCCCCGCGCAATGCGGAGATTCCGTTCCTGGTCGCGCGCGTCGTCCTGCAGGATTTTACCGGCGTCCCCTTGCTGTGCGACCTCGCCGCGATGCGCAACGTGGCCGTTGAACAGGGCAAGGACGCGGACCGGATCGAACCCCTGGTGCCAGTCGATCTGGTCGTCGACCATTCGATTCAGGTCGACTATTACGGCACGCCGCAAGCCTTGCAGCAAAACATGACGCTCGAGTTCGAACGCAATCGCGAACGCTACCAGTTCATGAAATGGGGCATGCAGGCCTTCGACGCCTTCCGTGTCGTCCCGCCGGGTATCGGCATCGTGCACCAGGTCAATCTGGAACACCTGTTCGAAGGCGTACGTCACACCGGCGATCTGTACTACCCGGACACCCTGGTCGGTACGGATTCGCACACCACGATGATCAACGGCGTAGGGGTCGTGGGCTGGGGGGTGGGCGGAATTGAAGCGGAAGCGGGCATGCTCGGACAGCCAGTCTATTTTCTCACTCCCGATGTAATCGGCGTCGAACTTCGGGGCCGCTTGCCTGAAGGTGCAACCGCCACCGACCTCGTTTTGCGCGTAACCGAGATGCTTCGGCGCGAGAAGGTGGTCGGCAAATTCGTCGAGTTCTTTGGCGACGGGACGGCGGCGCTCAGCGTGACCGACCGTGCAACCATCGCCAACATGGCCCCGGAATATGGCGCAACCATGGGCTTTTTCCCGGTGGACGAGAAAACCGTTGCCTACATGCGCGGGACCGGACGCAGCGAGGAAAGCTGTGAACTGCTTGAGGCCTATTTCCGTGCCCAGCAGCTATTCGGCGTGCCGCGCGCCGGCGAGATCGACTACACCCGCACGCTGACGCTCGACCTCGACACCATCGTCCCCTCGCTCGCTGGGCCGAGCCGTCCGCAAGACCGTATCGAACTGCCCGCGATGCGGCGCACGTTTGAACAACTCTTCTCCGCGCCGCCGGCTGACAACGGCTTCGGCAGGCCAGCAGCACAGCTGAACAAGCGGGTTCCGACCGGGATTGATGGCGTCGATCTTGGCCACGGCGACATCCTGATCGCGGCCATCACCTCATGCACCAACACCAGCAACCCCGCAGTCATGATCGCCGCCGGACTGCTGGCTCGCAAGGCGGTCGCGCGCGGGTTGCGGGTCAAGCCCCACATCAAGACATCGCTCGCACCGGGCTCGCGCGTGGTCACCGAATACCTCGGCAAGGCAGGATTGCTCGAGCCGCTGGCAGAACTCGGTTTTGCGCTCGCAGGCTACGGCTGCACGACCTGCATCGGCAACTCGGGCGACCTGGCGCCGGCGCTGACCGAGGCCATCACGGGAAATGACATCGTTGCCGCTGCGGTGCTCTCGGGCAACCGCAACTTCGAGGCCCGGATTCATCCCAACATCCGCGCCAACTTCCTCGCATCTCCCCCTCTGGTGGTGGCCTACGCACTGGCCGGCACCGCACGAATCGACCTGAGCACCGAAGCACTCGGTACCGACATGGACGGCAAGCCGGTATTCCTGAAAGAACTGTGGCCGAGTTCGGACGAGATCGCCGAGGTGATGCCCTTCGCCATGGACCCGGCGACCTATCGTCGCCTGTACACCGACTTCACCGAAGACAATGCACTGTGGCAGGAGATCGCCGCCCCGACCGGGGAGGTCTATGACTGGCCCACCTCCACCTATATCGCGCGCCCGCCCTTCTTCGACAATTTCACGGTTACACCAGGGGCGGTGGCCGACGTCATCGGCGCCCGTCCCCTGATGCTGCTCGGCGACTCGGTGACCACCGACCACATCTCGCCCGCCGGCGCGTTTTCCGAGTCGAGCCCCGCCGGACAGTGGCTCACAGGGCAAGGCGTGAAACGCAAGGACTTCAACTCCTACGGCTCACGCCGCGGCCAGCATGAAGTCATGGTGCGCGGCACCTTTGCCAACGTCCGGATCAAGAACCTGATGTTGCCCGCCGGCGAAGACGGCAGACGCCGCGAAGGCGGTTACACCCTGCTCGACGGCAAGGAATGCACCGTGTTTGACGCGGCGACGGCATGGCGGGAAAGAGGCACGCCGATGGTGATCATGGCAGGCGAGGAATATGGCACCGGCTCGTCCCGCGACTGGGCGGCAAAGGGCACCGCGCTGCTCGGGGTAAAGGCCGTCGTCGCGCGCAGCTTCGAGCGCATCCACCGCTCCAACCTGGTGGGCATGGGCGTGTTGCCGCTACAGTTCGAAGGCGACGTCAGCTGGTCCTCGCTCGGCATCGATGGCAGCGAAGCCATCGACATCGTCGGCGTGGACGCCGACATGCAACCACAGCAACACCTGACCATGCGCATCCACCGCGCCGATGGCAGCCAGGAAGAAGTCAGCCTGCTGTGCCGGATCGACACCCCGATCGAGGTCGAGTACTACCTGCATGGCGGCATTCTTCCCTACGTGCTGCGCGACATCCTCTTTCCGAAAAGCGCCGGTCAGAACTGAGCCCTCCTGCGCCGCGCGCAACGCGCGGCGCATACCAATTTCAGCCTGATGGGGCAAAATGGGGGCTCGACATCGCCGGTATCAAGATGAAACCCATCCCCTGCCCCTGCGGATCAGGCAAGAATTTCAGTGTCTGTTGCGGCCCCGCCATTGACGGCACGCGTGTTCCACAGACTGCCGAGGCCTTGATGCGCTCGCGCTACTCGGCCTATGTACTTGAGAACGAGCCCTACCTGCTGGCGACCTGGCACGCTTCGACGCGGCCGACGCCGCCGCTGTTCGACACCCACCCCCTGCCAAAATGGATCGGTCTGCAGGTCCGCTCGCACCGGCAGACGGATGAAACCCACGCCGAAGTCGAGTTCATTGCCCGCTACCGGGTGGGCGGACGCGCACACCGGCTGCACGAGACCAGCCGCTTCACGCGTGAGGACGGGCACTGGCTCTATCTTGACGGCGACATGCACGAAGCGGACAAGGACCGCTGAAGCCCCCCTATAATCCGCAGCATCACCCCCCGAAGCCCAGCCAACGAGAACACCATGAACCTCGAGAAAGTCATCTTCGGTTTCTTCATCCTGCTCGCTGCCACACTGAACTTCGGCTTCTTTGTCGGCGACATTGCCGACCCCGGCCAGCACGACATCTATGAGCTCTTTGCCGCGATCGTCGTCAGCCTGATCGCCACCATGCTCAAGTTCGGCGACCGCACCCAGATCGGCGCCGTTCATCTGGCAACCAGCCTGGT
>JALNWS010000133.1 GCA_023230755.1 Azoarcus sp. | reverse complement strand
TGATGCGTCCTTCGGCGTCCGGTGCTGCAGTGAGATAGGCAATGATGATGGGTACGGAACCCGCAAGGCTCAAATTGCCGGTCTTGCCACTGGCCAGCGCGGCTTCGAAACGCGCCACGTGAGCGTCGCCACCGTTGCCCTCGATCAGCAGCCTGACGAGGTCGAGTGCGTCTTCGACTCGCACACAGCCAGAGCTGAAACTGCGTGTCGCGCGTTTGAACTGGCGCTGGTTAGGCGTGTCGTGCAAGTAGATCGCGAAAGGATTGGCGAAGCGGATGGCGACCTTGCCCAGGGCGCCGCCATCGCCTGCATCCTGGCGCAGGGTCAGGCCTGAGGTGTTGCGCCAGTCGATCGTGGCCGGGTCGACCTCTTCACCGTCACGATCGAGGACGCGGATATTGCGGCTGGCCAGGTAGTCAGGGTTGGCGCTGGCTTTGGGAATGATGTCCTTCCTGAGGATGGTCGGCGGTACGGTCCAGGTCGGGTTGATCGTGAAATGGGTAATGCGCGAAAACAGTTCAGGCGTTTCCCGTGCAGGTGTTCCGACCTGGGTTCTGGCCGACCACAGTGGCGTGTCGTCGCGGAAGTAGGAGAGGCTGTAGCCAGCGACATCCACCAATACGTATTGGCCCTGCTGGCGTGAAGCGAGCCAGCGCGCGCGCTCGAGATTGATGCGCAGCATGGCCTGACGTTCAGCGACGCTGCGGTTCAGGGCGGCAAGCGTGAGTGCGCCGACCGCGCCATCCGGATCGAGGCCCTGGTCACGCTGAAAGGCGCGAACGGCTTCGACGAGGGTGTCGTCCATCTGCGGGCTGAAGCTGTCCTGCGCCGCCAGGTATGCGTCGGCAATCAGGCGTGCCCGCAGTTCGATGACGCGCGCGCTGTTCATGCCTGCCTTGAGCGTGGGGCCTGACGACACCTGAGGCAGCCCGTACCCGGTCTGCTCCTGCCGGGCTTCAGTCATTGCCTTGCGTAGCGCCGTGTACAGGGGCGTCTGTGGCCGGAACCGGTTGAACAAAGCGGAAAGGTCGCCATCGCCAAGCTTGGCGAGTTGCGCTGCGGGGGAGGGCAGGTCTGGCGCCGGGAGCGAGGCCGGGCGCCAGAAATGGCCCGCGCGAGCCGGATCGAGCACGCCGCTCTGCAGATGATTCAGGGCCATGACACTGGCTTCGGTGATGCGGATATCGTCCTGTGCGCGCTGCGCGGCCGTACTGGTGTCTGCAAGCGGCTGGCGCAGGTGGTCTGCCAGGTAGTGTTTGGGGTCGAGCCCGTCGTCGGCGAGGGCTTCGATTTCAGTCAACAACTGCTGTCGGCGCGCAGGTGCCTGCCACAGCGGTAAAAACTTGCGTGCTGCATAGGTGCGCGCAATTTCTGCGCGCGCCTGTGCGCCAGGCGCACGCCCTTCGATCACCGGCTGGAGTTGCATGCGCAGTTCGGTGCTGACCGCGTCGCCGTTCGCTGTCACGACTGCAGGCAGCAATGACGCGATGAACAATGGGAACAACAGGATTGCCCGGATTGGGGAGTTGGTACGATTTTTCATCTGCGTTTTCTGCAACTGCCTGATAAGATGCGGTCTGTTTGTGCAAAGAAATACGCTTTGCCGGACTTCAGGGACGATACTGACATACAAAAAGAGCAGGGGGCTCGGATGGGCTGCCTTAGTTCTCGTCAAGCCGGACGGATTTCACACAATGAACGTTTTGCTTCGAAAGGCAGCCCTCGTGCTGGGCATGCCTCTGTTTGTGCTGTCGTCAAATGTATCGGCGGGTTCGTCCGATGCACTCCTTGAGGCGCAGCTCTCAGCCGCCGCGCCCAGTCTCGCGCCAAAGGTGCTGAAGCTTGCCCTCTCCGCCATGCAATGTGCGACGGCGTCAGGCGTGGAAGCTTCGAATCGTCTGGCCGTGATCGACTATTCGCTGTCTGCCAATGTGCCGCGCATGTGGGTGTTCGATCTCGAAAAACGAAAAGTGTTGCACAAGGAGCTGGTTGCGCACGGACGCAACTCCGGTGATGAGCTCGCCACCAGCTTCTCCAATCGTGTCGGCAGCTATCAGAGCAGCATCGGCCTGTTTCGCACGGGTGAAACCTACGATGGCCGCAACGGCTACTCCCTGCGCATGCAAGGATTGGAGCCCGGTGTTAATGACAACGCCTATGAGCGTGCGATCGTGATTCACGGTGCCTCGTATGTCGGTTCCAACTTCATCGCCGAAAACGGCCGTCTCGGGCGCAGCCAAGGATGCCCTGCGGTAGCAGATGGCGTCGCTCGCAGGGTAATAGACAGCCTGAAGGAAGGGCAGTTCGTGTTTTCCTACTACCCCGACCGCAAATGGCTCGTCAGCTCGCGTTACCTGCACTGCAACGCGTCTGCCGTGGCGGCGGTGCGCGCGACGATTGAAGAGCAGGGCGGCTGAACCGCTGTACCTTGCCAGCCTGAACACGAAACGGCGCCGCGAGCGCCGTTTCTTCATTTCAGCGCGGGGCGTGTGCCGGAGGTGACGGAATTGCCACCGCTTGCATGCCTTGGCGTGACGTGACGTCACCGTCCGTTTCTTGTCGTTTGCATGATCCCGGTCTATGTTCCCCGTATCTCGTGCGGCGCACAAAGGGGGCAAGGATGAAGGCTGAACGACGGTGGCGGTTTCGGACGGGCATCGTGGCAATGCTTGCGGCGGGTGCCTTGCTGGGGCTCTCGCCCTGCGCGGCGGACGAACTGCATGCCTATTCGCTCGACCTGTCGCAAACGACGGTATCGGGCATCTCCTCGGGTGCCTTCATGGCGGTGCAGTTCGGCACTGCGCATGCGGCCACGGTCAGCGGGGTCGCGGCGACTGCAGGCGGGCCGTATTTTTGCGCCGGTCGTGATTCCTGGGCAGGCAGCGGCGTGGGCCGGGTGATGGCGCGCTGCATGCAGGGCGATCCTGCCTATCCGGCGCAGCCGATTACCGACGGCGACCTCCACGACATGCACGCCGCCGCTCGCGCCTGGTCCGCACGTGGGCTGAACGACGATGTCGCCAATCTCAAGCGGCAACGGGTGTGGATGTTTCATGGTTACAACGATGGCATCGTAAAGCGCCCGGTCAGTGATGCTTTGCAGACCTGGTACGAGGGCTTCGTCCCTGCCGCACAGATCTTCTACAAGAACGAATTGCGTGCCGCCCATGCGCAGATCTCCGCAAGCTGTGCGGACGGGCTGGCCGCGGCGTGCAACGCGTGTGCGACGACCGGGGGGACGTTCATCAACAGCTGTCCCGACGGCGCAGCCGGGGCGCCCACCTACGACGCCGCGGGCGCCGCCCTGCAACTGTTCTACGGGCCGCTCGAGCGCAGGTCTTCAGCGGCGCTGAAAGGGCAGGTGCGCGCGTTCGACCAGCGTCCCTATATCCAGCGCGGTGGCAAGCCATTGAACCCGATCCGGGCCTCGATGGCGGAGACCGGCTATCTGTATGTGCCGGCCGAATGTGCCGCAGGTGAAGCCTGCCGCCTGCACGTGGCTTTTCACGGCTGTGAGCAGCAGGCCGAACTGATCGGGAAAGACTTCGTGACCAGCGCCGGCTTCAACGAATGGGCCGATGCCAACCGTATTGTGGTGCTGTATCCACAAACGGCCGCCACCAGCGCGGTGCCGATCACGCCGTTCAACCCGCAGGGGTGCTGGGACTGGTGGGGCTACACCGATTTCGGCTACGACATGCCCGGCCACTTTGCGACCCGCGACGGGGTGCAGATCTCAGCGGTGTGGCGCATGGTGGAGCAGCTCGCCAGTGGCGCGCCGGGACGGATTGCGTCCGCCGCGACGCCGATGCCCGAACTGAGGGTGATCGACCGCGCTGCCGATCAGGTGGCGCTGGCGTGGACCCCGGTCGCCGGTTCGGCGGGCTACCGGATCTATCGCGGCGAAGGCGAGCACGCGGGTGCTGGCAGCTTCATGCGGGCGGTGACGGCGGTGACCGTTGATGGACCATCCTGGGTGGACCGCGGGCTGAAGCCGCAGACCATTTATCGCTATCTGGTGCGTTCGGTCGATGCCAGCGGCGCCGAGGGGGCGTCTTCCGCGCAGGTCATGGTCAGCACCGGCGCGACGCCGCCCGCGTGCGATCCGTACTTCTCGCTGGCAAAGGACCGTGTCGTGGGGCGCGACAACAAGCCCACGAACGCGGTTTGTCCGTGATCATGCAAAACGGCCCCGCGAACAATCGCGAGGCCGTTTTTTTCTTCAGCTCATTGAATGATCGCTGAGTGGATCAATCCATCGCTTCGTACAGCGGCAGGGTCAGGAACTCGGGGAAGTCGGGCGTAAGGCTCATCTTCTCGAAAATGCCGGCGGCCTGGTCGTAGGTCGCGGTCTGTTCGCCCTGCGCCAGCACCGTGGCCTTCACCTTGCTCAGCTCTTCCGGAATCATGGCGCGGATCAGCTCGGCAGTCACCTTGCGGCCGTCGTCCATGCGTCCCTTGGGTGACACCACCCACTGCCAGATCTGCGAGCGGGCGATTTCGGCGGTGGCGGCGTCTTCCATCAGGTTGTGGATGGGCACGCAGCCGTTACCAGCCAGCCAGCTGCCGAGGTAGTGAATGCCGACGTTGATGTTGTTGCGCACACCGGCTTCGGTGATGGGCTGCTCGGGCTGGAAGTCGAGCCAGTCCTTGGGGCTGTACTCGCCACCGACCTGCTTGTCCCACTGGTTGGGGCGCTCGCCCAGCACCTTGGTGAAGGCTTCCATCGCGATCGGCACCAGGCCGGGGTGGGCCACCCAGCCACCGTCATAGCCATCGTTGGCGTCGCGGTTCTTGTCGTGGCGGATGCCAGCCATGGCCTTCTCGTTGGCTTCCGGGTCGCTCTTGATCGGGATCAGCGCGCTCATGCCGCCGATGGCCGGGGCGCCACGCTTGTGGCAGGCCTGCACCAGGGCCAGCGCATAGCTGCGCATGAAGGGCACTTCCATGTTGATCGTGACGCGGTTGGCAAGGCAGAAGTCGGTGTTCTTCTTGAACTTCTTGATGCACGAGAAGATGTAGTCCCAGCGCCCGGCGTTGAGACCGGCGGAGTGTTCGCGCAGTTCGTACAGGATCTCTTCCATCTCGAAGGTGGCGAGAATGGTCTCGAGCAGCACGGTGGCCTTGATCGTGCCGCGCGGCAGGGCGATCTCGTCCTGCGCCATGCAGAAGATGTCGTTCCACAGGCGGGCTTCGAGGTGGCTCTCAAGCTTGGGCAGGTAGAAGAAGGGGCCGAAGCCGCGCGACAGTTGCTCGCGGGCGTTGTGGAAGAAGAACAGGGCAAAGTCGAACAGGCCGCCGGACACGCGCTCGCCATCGACCAGCACATGCTTTTCGTCCAGATGCCAGCCACGCGGGCGCACCTGCATGGTGGCGATCTTGTCGTTGAGGCGGTATTCCTTGCCGGCTTCGTTGGTGTAGCTGATCTTGCGGCGAACGGCGTCGTACAGGTTGACCTGACCCTGGATCTGGTTGGACCAGTTGGGGCTGTTGGAGTCTTCGAAGTCGGTCATGTAGGAGTCAGCGCCCGAGTTGAAGGCGTTGATGATCATCTTGCGTTCGACCGGACCGGTGATCTCCACCCGGCGGCATTCCAGCGCCTTGGGCAGCGGTGCAACCTGCCAGTCGCCGTCGCGGATGTGCTTGGTTTCGGGCAGGAAGTCGGGCATCTCGCCGGCGTCGATGCGTGCCTGGCGGTCGATGCGCGCCTGCAGCAGTTCGCGGCGGCGGGGTTCGAAGGCACGATGCAGCTTGGCCACGAAGGCGAGGGCGTCGGGGGTGAGGATCTCGTCGAAACGGGCTTCGATGGGGGCGTTGATCTGCATGCCCTGGGGCAGGTTGAGGCTCATGTGGAATCCTTCAGTCAAGTGAGCAGAAATCGGCAGTTGGTATCAGGCAGTTTTGCCAAAGTAGTAAATCGTCAGCACGGCGCCGATCAGGATGACGAAGCCGCGGATCAGGGGGGTGGGCAGTTGCCGCGCCACGCGGGCGCCGAGGTATCCCCCCAAAGTGCCGGTGACCAGCATCACCACGGTGTGTGGCCAGGACACGGCGCCGGCGATGGTGAAGGTGGCGACGGCCACGCTGTAGATCACCGTTGAAAGCCAGTTCTTCAGCGCGTTGATCTCATGCATGTCTTCAAAGCCCTGGATCGCAAGTGCGGCGATCATCAGGATGCCCATCCCCGCACCGAAGAATCCGCCATAGATCGACACGGTCAGCTGGAACACAAAGCCGCCGCGACCGATGCGGTGTGTGTTGCCCTCGGTCGGGACCGGGCGAAACCCCTTCAGCGCGCCAGAGATCTGGCGGCTGAAAGCGAACAGCAGGGTGGCGGTCAGCAGCAGCCACGGAATCAGCCGCGCGAAGGCTGCGTTGGAAGTAGCGAGCAGGAGCAGGCCACCCGCGATGCCACCGGCGAACGCCACCACGGTCAGCATCGGCAGGCTGCGCGAAAAGCGCGCCAGCTCGCGTCGAAACGCCCAGGCGCCGGCAAGGCTGGCCGGCCACAGCGAAACCGAGTTGCTTGCGTTGGCAACCACCGGTGGCACGCCGACGGCGAGCAGGGCCGGGAAGGAGAAGAAGGTCCCGCCACCGGCAACGGAATTCACCGCGCCCGCAGCGAGTGCGGCGACGGCGATGATTGCGATATCGGTGAGTTCCATTGCTGTCCTGTGAAACGGCTTGTGCTCGGGGTCTGGTGCGCTGGCTGCTCCGGGGAGGCTCCCCCGGGGCGCAGTGTCTTGGATCGGATTTGTCTCCTCCCCGAATGAGCAGCAGTCTATGGAACTCTTATATAAAACTGAATAAGCGGTATGATCACTTTATCTTTTACTAAAAGTATCAAATGGACCAGCTCAAGCAGATTGAAAGCTTCGTAAGTGTCTCGAGTCGGGGCAGTCTTTCGGCTGCTGCGCGCGCCGAAGGCGTGACGCCGGCGGTTATCGGACGCCGGCTTGACGCGCTGGAGCAGCGCCTCGGTGTCAAGCTGCTGGTGCGCACCACGCGCAGCATCACGCTCACCTTCGAGGGCAGCGCCTTTCTCGAAGACTGCCAGCGCATTCTCAATGATCTCTCCAACGCCGAAGCGTCGGTGAGCCTGGGCGGGGTGAAGCCGAGCGGACATCTGCGCGTCTCTGCGCCGGCCGGTTTCGGTCGCCGCCATGTGGCGCCGCTGGTGCGCGACTACCTGCATGCCAATCCGGAGGTGACGTGCACCCTCGACCTCACCGACCGCCTGGTCGACCTCGTCAATGAAGGCATCGACTGTGCGATCCGCATCGGCGATCTTGCCGATTCAAGTCTGGTGTCGGTGCGTCTGGCCGAGAACCGCCGGGTGGTGGTCGCCAGCCCGGACTACCTGGCCCGGCGCGGGGTGCCAGCCTCGCCGGCCGATCTCGACGACCACGTCTGCCTGTCGCTCGGGCAGCAACGCGGGTGGCTGTTTTCCGATGGCGGTGGGAACACGACGATGATGAAGGTCGACGGCCGCCTGGACTGCAACGATGGCGCCGTGCTTCATGACTGGGCGCTCGCAGGCGAGGGGCTGGCGTGGCGTTCGTTGTGGGAGGTCGCAGCCGATCTGCACGCTGGGCGGCTGGTGTCAGTGCTGGACAATTTCGCGGCGCCCGCCAATGGCGTGCATGCGGTGTTTCCGTACCGTCGCAACCTGGCCCTGCGGGTGCGCGCCTTTATCGACTATCTCAAGGCGTGTTACGGCAGTGTCGACTACTGGCAGGATGCAAGCACAGCCGGGGCTGCGACCGGTGCGGCGTGCCCCGGCGGCGACACGTCCGCCGCCTGAAAACGCGTGGCCGGGCGTCAAACCCGGCTTGTGCAGCGTCTGCTCAGAGTGCGGCAACACCTGCGCGCGCAACAATCGCATCTTCGCCGGCCTTCACCCCGGAGACCCCGACCGCGCCAATCACCGTGCCATCGACGATGATCGGCTCGCCGCCCTCAAGCGGTATCACCGGCAGTCTGAGTGCGGCATAGCGGCCGTTATTCACCATGTCCTCGTACACCTTGCTCGGTTTGCCCGTGAGCACGCAGGTGCGGGCCTTGTCTGGCGCAATCGTCGTGCTCATCAGCGGCGCGCCGTCCATGCGTTGCAGCCACAGCGGGTGTCCGCCAGCGTCGCAGACGGCGATGGTCACGGCCCAGCTTCTTGTCATGGCTTCGGCTTCGGCCGCAGCGGCAATGCGCTTTACGTCCTCAAGCGTGAGTTGCGGGATGGTCTTCATGGTGTCGTCCTTGGGCGGGAATTGTGTGCGCTGTCAGGTGATCAGGATGGCGCGGAAATCATTCACATTGGTGAGGGTGGGGCCGGTCACGAGGGCATCGCCAAGGGTCCCGAAGAAGCCGTGGCCGTCATTATTGTCGAGGCTGTCACGTGGGCGGATGCCCTTGTTCCATGCTCGGGCGAGGGTGTCAGGGGCGAGGAAGGCACCGGCGATCTCTTCCTGTCCGTCAACGCCATCGGTGTCGCCTGCCACGGCGTGGATGCCGGGGGCCGCATCGAGCGCCAGTGCCAGCGCCAGCAGAAACTCGACGTTGCGCCCGCCGCGGCCGCTTCCGCGCACCGTCACCGTGGTTTCACCGCCGGAGAGCAGCACGCAAGGCGGCGGTACAGGTTGGCCATGGACACGCACCTGGAGTGCAATCCCGGCCATCACCTTGCCCACGTCGCGCGCCTCGCCTTCGAGACGGTCGCCGAGCAGCACCGGGGTGACGCCGGCCGCGCGTGCGACCGCCGCAGCGGCCTCGAGCGCCTGCTGCGGCGTGGCAATCAGATGGGTGCTGACGCCCGCCAGTCGTTCATCATCAGGCTTGATGGTTTCGCCCGCCCCGGATGCCAGCAATGTTTGCGCAGCAGCGGGCAACTCGATGCCATAGCGTCGGGCAATTTCAAGCGCATCCGCGCAGGTGCTCGGGTCTGCTACGGTGGGGCCGGATGCGATGTCCATCGGGTTGTCACCGGGGACATCCGAGATCAGCAGGTTTACCACCCGTGCGGGGTGGCAGGCCGCAGCCAGTCGGCCGCCCTTGATGGCGGAGAGGTGACGGCGCACGCAGTTCATTTCGGAAATGCTTGCGCCCGACTTGAGCAGGGCGCGGCTGATGGCCTGCTTGTCCTCAAGCGTGACGCCTGCGCCGGGCAAGGGGAGCAGGGCAGAGCCGCCACCCGAGATCAGGCAGATCACCAGGTCGTTGGCACTCAGCCCTTGTACCTGCGCCAGCATGCGGGCGGCGGCCTCGCGGCCCGCGGCGTCCGGCACCGGGTGCGCGGCTTCGACGATCTCGATGCGCTCGCAGGGCACGGCATAGCCGTAGCGGGTGACGATCAGCCCGTCGAGCGGACCCGGCCAGTGCTGCTCCAGCGTTTGCGCCATCGCTGCCGATGCCTTGCCGGCGCCGATGACAAGGGTGCGACCCTTCGGGGGCGCGGGCAGGTGGGGCGGAATGCAGTGTTCGGGCTGGGCTGAGTTGACGGCGGCGGCAAACATGGCCGCGAGCAATTCACGGGGCGTGGTGTTCATGCGGATGAATCCTGTTGCACCCTCAGCGCTCGCCAAGGTCGGTGAAGGTGATCGGCTGCGCGCCCTTCCACAGCACGGTACGGCCCATTTCCATGAGCAGTTCGTTGCCCTCGACGACCGTCAGCAGATGGTTTCCGGCCAGTTGCCCCATCTTGCTCGCGAACTGGCTGCTGCCATAGGCGAACAGGATTTCGGTTTCAGAGAAGCCACCAGGGTAGAACAGCACATCGCCGCGCGAAGGGTGGTTGGTGTGATTCTCGAAGCCGAGCCCGGTATCGAATTCGCCCATCGGTATCCACACCGCTTCGCCGCTCCAGCGCGAGTGAATGACCTGGCTGGTGAAGGGAAGGAGCTTGATGAGGGCTGCGCAACTGAGCGGTGCCGCGACCTCTTCGAGACGGGCGACAAAGTGGAATGGACCGATATCAATGGCAACGTGACGCATGGAAAACCTCTGGGTATTGGACGTGGCCGGGCAGGCGTTCAGCCCGGCCACAAACCACGAGAATACGCGAATGGGCAGATTCGCCCATCAGGGCTTGCCGCAGTCAGCCCGCAGGTGCCCTCATCCAGCCCAGCCCTTCGGTCGTTCCCGCAGCGGGCTTGTATTCGCAGCCGATCCAGCCCTGATAGCCGAGGTCATCGATATGCCGGAACAGCCATGCGAAATTGATTTCGCCAGTGCCTGGTTCGTGTCGGCCCGGATTGTCGGCGATCTGCATATGGGCGATCTTCGGCAGGTGACGTGCGATCGTATTTGCCAGTTCGCCTTCCATACGCTGGGCGTGATAGATGTCGTACTGCAGGAAAAGATTGTCCGACCCGACCGCCTCGATGATGTCGATCGCCTGATTGCTGCGGCTGAGATAGAAGCCGGGGATGTCGCAGGTGTTGATCGGTTCGATCAGCAAGCGGATACCCGTCTGCTTCAGTTCCTTCGCGGCGAAACGCAGGTTGTCGACAAAGGTGGTGTGCAAGGTCTCTTCGGGTACGCCCGCTGGCGCAATGCCAGCGAGGCAGTTGAGCTGCCCGCAGCGCAACGCGCGGGCATATTCGATGGCGCGCCCGACGCCATCCTGAAATTCATTCACCCGCGTTGGATCGCAGGCAATGCCGCGCTCACCCGCGTCCCAGTCACCCGCAGGCAGGTTGTGCAATACAAGGGGCAGCTCGCTGTGCGCCAGCCGTTCGGCAATTGCGTCCTTGTCGAAGGCGTACGGAAACTGCAGCTCGACACCCTGGAATCCGGCATCGGCCGCGGCCTGAAAGCGATCCAGAAAGTCATGCTCGTTGAAGAGCATGGTGAGGTTGGCAGTGAATTTCGGCATGGTCTCGGTTTCTTTTGCAGGTACGTGGGGCGCCGACAGCCTGGCGTGCAAGGCGTGATCGTACCGGACGGCACGCGACATCAGCAGTCGGGCATTGTCATGTCGTTTCGCAGACAAAGTGTCATGGGCGCAGCAGTCCGGTTTTCGATATGCTCTCGCCAGTGCTTCCTGTGCCGGCCGTGTGCCGGCTTTCCTTTTTCGGCGGACCCGCCACGCATCCTGTGTGCGGACGTCCGCCGCGTTCGCGAGTAATCCAATGCTTCCGGTTCGTCCTGCCAGGCTGGCAGTTGTTGCGCTGATATTGATGTCCCTGATCTGGGGCTACAACTGGGTAGTGATGAAGCAAGTGATCCGCTACGTCGATCCTTTCGACTTTTCGGCCATTCGCACGCTGCTTGCCGCGGTGGCGCTGTTCATCGTGGTGGTGATCGCACGCCGGCCGCTGCGCCCGGTCGCGCTGAGCCAGCTGCTCTTGCTCGGGCTGATGCAAACGGCCGCGTTTACCGCGCTGATTCAGTGGGCGCTGGTGAGTGGTGGTGCAGGGAAAACCGCCATTCTTGTCTACACCATGCCGTTCTGGCTGATTCCGCTGGCATGGTGGCTGCTCGGCGAGCGGGTGCGCGGGGTGCAGTGGGTGGCCACCGCCGTTGCTGCAGTCGGGCTGATCTTCATTCTTGATCCGTGGTCGATGGCTGGCAGCGCGATGGGCAATGTGCTGGCGGTTACGGCCGGCCTGGCCTGGGCGCTGGCGACCGTGGTGGCCAAGCGCATGCGGCGTGACCATGACTTCGACCTGCTGTCGATGACGGCCTGGCAGATGCTGTTCGGTTCCCTTGCGTTGTGTGTGGTGGCCTTGCTCGTGCCGTCGCGGCCGATCGATCCGACGCCTTATTTCTTTGGCGCCCTGATCTACAACGCCGTGTTCGCAACCGCGTTGGCATGGCTGCTGTGGCTCTATGTGTTGCAGAACCTGCCTGCCGGGGTGGCCGGCCTGTCTGCGCTGGGTATTCCCCTGATCGGTGCACTCTCCGGCTGGATCGAGTTGGGAGAGCGCCCGAGCGCGGGCGAGTTTTCCGGCATGGCGCTGATCTGCCTCGCACTGGCGCTCACCAGTCTGTGGCCCTTGTTGCAGGCGCGGCGAAAGGCCTGAGCTTATTGCACCGGGAGGCGCGCCCGCATGCCTGGCGGGCGCGCCCGGTTCCTTATAGCGCGGCGCTGTCGATCAGACCGACGGCGTCGAGCGCGACCTCGTCGCAGTTGTGCCCCGGCCCGGCGCGGTCCACAACGAGGAAATCGCACACCGCGCCAAGCGCGAGCAGCGGGTGGTGCCAGACGCCGGTGGCGTAGTTCACGCCTT
>JALNWS010000132.1 GCA_023230755.1 Azoarcus sp. | reverse complement strand
GTGGGTTAAATCGACATCTCCACTTTGGCACCAAGATGCCGATGCAGCGAGGGGTCACCTGTCGTCTTCAGAGCCCCTGCCGCCCCGTTGCCGGGGGGAGGCGTCCATACCATCTGATCTATTCAGAGCCGGTAGAATACTGAGGTCATAACCCGCGCTGCCACCATGAAGCAAATGACCTTCGCCTCGCTGGCCTTCGAACGGAAGAAGAAACAGACGCGCGGGGAGCGTTTCCTGGCCGAGATGGAGGCGGTCGTGCCGTGGGCAGCGCTGCTGACGGTGATCGCGCCGCACTACCCGACGACGGGCCGGCGCGGGCGTCCGCCGATGCCGCTCTCGACGATGCTGCGGATCTACTTCATGCAGCAGTGGTACGCGCTGTCCGACCCGGCGATGGAGGATGCGCTCTACGAAGTGTCACTGACCGGCACAATAGGGCCACCGATGATCGGCATATAGGAGCCACCTGGAAGGGGCTCTGACGGACGTCTGCGGGGGGTCAAGATTCGCTGTTTTTCGGGGTGCTGGCAAGTGGCACTTTTGCCTTGTTTGGCCCCTGTCTGGGCGCGCGGTAAGAGACGCCGTCGAGGGTGAGGCAATAGGCGTTGTGGCGCAGCCGATCCACTGTGGCCGAGGCCAGTAGCCGATTGCCTGGGAAGGCCTGGTCCCACTCGGTGAAGTCGAGGTTGCTGGTGACGACGGTGGCAGCCTGCTCGTAGCGCTCGGCGATCAGGTCGTGGAGGTCTTCATCGGCGGGCGCGCGCAGCGGTTTCAAACCAAAGTCATCGATGATGAGCACTGGCACCCGGGCCAGTTGCAGGAGCTTCCTCTCGTAGTTACCGATGGCACGGGCGGCGTTCAGGCTCGCGAGCAACTGGGCGCAGGAGGCAAAGACGACGTCGTGCCCCTGACGCACTGCGCAGTGCCCGAGCGCCTGCGCCAGATGGCTCTTGCCCGTGCCGCAGGGGCCCACGATCAGCACCGGCGCACGCTCGTCGATGTAACGGCCGGTGGCCAGCTCATGGACCAGAGCGCGGTTGGTCGACGGCAGCCGGTCGAACTCGAAGCCTTCGAGCGTCTTGCTCGCGCGAAACGCAGCGCGCCGTAGCCGGGTGGCGAACTTCTTCTGGTCGCGTCGCGCGATCTCATCCTGGACCAACAGGGCCAGGAACTCGGTGTAAGCGAGCTTGGCATCAATGGCCTGGCGATTGCGGGCCTCGAGCGAATCGAGGATGCCCGAGAGCCGCAGCTGCTTCAGATGCGGCGCCAGTTCGGTGGCGGGGTTCATGGGGGTGGGTCTCCTTGGGTTGAAGTGGGCGCCCTCAACGGGGCGTCCGGTCAGTGAATCAATTTGGAATCGTCGGCGAAGAGCGACGCGGTGCCCCGTGCAAAGCGGGCATTGCCCGCGTAGGGCGAGGCGATGGCGGGCGCGAGCGGGGTGAGGTCGTGGCCCCCGGCGAGAATGGTCTTGACCGTGCGGTAGTGCGGGCTGTCGTGGGCGAGTGCGCGTGCGCAGGCCGCTTCGAGGCGGGCGGCGCCGTAGCGGGTCTTGAACTGGAGCACGCCTTGGGCCACGCGCAGCCGCTCGCTGATCCTGTCCGATAGCAGTCGGCCGACGAGTTGGGCACACGCCTCACCGACCTCGCCGGCCTGCTGCAGACACCAGTCGCGGTCATGGGCAAAGAAGCGCTGGGCAGCCACCGGCAGATGGTCGGTGACGGTGCGCCGCTCACCCGGCCGGCGCGCACGAGCATGGATGGCGACTGGTGCGAAGTCCTGATAGACCGTCACCACAGAGTCGGTGGCCCGCAGCCACAGACGCTTGCCTACCAGCGCGAACGGAACCGAGTACAGGGCGCGCTCGAAGCTGACATGGCAGTCGCGATGCACCGTCACCTCGTGCCAGGTGCCTAGATCCGGCGGCACCGCCGGCAGCGCCAACAACACGGTACGCTCGAGGGCAAAGCGCTCGAGCGGTTTGACGCGGGTGGTGCCGTGGATGCGCTGCCCGGCGCTCTTGAGTACCCAGTCGCGCACCTGCGCATTGAGGTCGGCCAGATCGCGGAAACTGCGCATGGGCAGGAAGTTGCCCTTTACGTACTTCACCCCGGCCTCGACGATGCCCTTCTTCTGCGGGTCGTAGGGCGGGCAGGCGTCGATGCGAAAGCCGTAACCCTCGGCACACTCGGCATAGGCGCGCTGCACTTGCGGGTCGTGCGCACACGCCTTCGTAATCGCGCATTTGGCGTTGTCGATGATGAGCCGCGCCGGCACCGCGCCGAACCACTCGAAGGCACGGCGGTGGCAGCCGAGCCAGGTGCGCACGCTCTGGTCCCAGATGAACTCCACGTACTGATGCCGCGAGAAGCACAAGGTCATCACAAACGCCCAGGTACGACGCATCTCGCCGGTGGCCGGATCCACCAGTTGCGGCCCCGCGCCGAAATCGACCTGCGCCGCCTCGCCCGGTGCGAACGTCAGGCGTACCGTGGCCTCGGGCGCCCGGTCACGGCCGATCTGCGCGATCAAGCGGCGCACGCTCGAGTAGTGCCCGGTAAAACCGTGTTCGCGCGCGAGCGTGGCGTGAATCACTACCCCCGACACGCCCTGCGCGATCCACTGCTCAACCAGCGCGCGATAGGCCGTAATCGACGACTGTGCGGACACCGGGAGCCGGGGCTGCCCGAGCACGGCGGCAATCTCGGCGTCGGTCGGCACCGGGCGGGCCGGATCGAGCCAGCCCTGGGAATGGGCCAACTCGCGAAAGCGGGCTGCTTTGTTGCGCCCCATCAGTTTCGAGCGCGCAATCTCGCGCTCGGAGTCGCCCTGACGCATGCGCATCAAGGCTTGGCGGTACTCGTACATCTCGATGCTCCTGCGGGCCATCGCCTGCCTCCTGCCGAACAAAAAGCCCGGTAGGGTAGCGATGGGCCGCTCAAAGTCGAGACGCCCGTCAGAGCTTCACTGGCTCCATTACGCCGATCCGGCGCTGGCTCCTATATGCCGATCCGCAACTGGCTTCAATGTGCCGATCACAAGGTGGCTCCATTGTGCCGAACATCAAATGGCTCCTATGTGCCGGTCGGTGACATACAGTAAAGACGCGCGAAAGCGCACATCCGGCCAGAAGCCGTCACTGGAGCGGAGATCCGACGAACGGACTGTGATAATCGCCGAGCGCAGGGCCGGCAATCACTTCAAGAAACGTCTGGGTCCTGCATCCATGCGGGAATGTCGCTCTGGCCATGCAATATGCGCCAGACGTCGATGTGGTTCGGGTGCTCGACGTAGAATACGAGATAGGGGTAGGACGACAGCGCCCAGACGCGCAGACCGGGAAGGTTCAACTCATGCCCATAGCGAGGCGAACCCGTGCCAGGATAGCGCGCGATGTGGGCATAGCTTTGTTCCAGTGCGTCAATGAAGCCAAGGACCGCCGCCGAGGAAGCCTCTTCGAGGTAGTAGGCTATCGCGTCGTCGATGTCCTGATTTGCGTGTTCACGGGGGACGACGGGCTTGATCTTCACCCGCGAGAAACCGACTTGGCGGTCTTGCGTACCCGGTCACGCAGACTTTCGAAGTAGGCAGAATCAGCCGGCGACGTTGGCGCAGTAGCTGCGCCGGCCAACAACAAACCTCGCAGGTGCTGACGATCTTGATCCTTGCGGATCAATGCCCGCACGTACTCACTACTGGTACCGTAGCCACGTTCGCTCACCTGCTCGTCGACGAAGGACTTCAGGCTTTCGGGCAAGGAAATATTCATGGTGCTCATGTACACAGGCTAGGCTTCTTGGCAAAAATTGGCAAGCCGCTTGATCGCTTCCGTTTAATCAGTTGCGCTGGACTGCCACATTCTTTCAGCGCTGATGACTGCAAGGGGTCGGATCCGGAAGTAGCCTGAAGTGCAAAGCGGTCACTCGACCAGAATTTCTGGGCTACGACCGCTGACCGTCTCACTGCAACCGTTCCTGGTGCGATACCCCAACGACATGTCAGGCCGAGGAGCGGTCGCCGTCCGGGGTGGATACTGCGGCGAGCGTACCTGTGACGGCAATGGGCAAGTGATCCACCGTATTCCTCGAACTCTGATCGAGCTTCCGCATGGAGACCTTGGGTTGCTGCCGCACCAACCGAATATTTTTAGGATCGGGGTCCGTTCTGGAAGTCCCGGGAGACTTATTACTCTGTAACGCATCTAGTCCACACAGTTGGCTTTGAGGCAGTGACGAGCATGTCAGCCACGCACCATCAGTTCGCGCTCTGCTGCATCCGCACGCTTTCGCTCGTCCTTCATCGCTGCCTTAAGTTCAGCGATTTCCGCACTCTGGCGCTCGAACGCCGATTGGAGCGACTTCAGCTCGGCACGCACTGCGGCAAGGTCGCGTTCAGCAGCATTTGCCTCGGTCCGGGCTTGTTTGGCTTCAGCACGAGCAACTTCAAGATCGCCTTCGAGTCGCGGTAGGACTTCGAGCTTCGTTTCTGCGCGTGCAAGCGCCCTCCGCGCCACTTCGTGAGCATCGATTTCACGTGCGAGTGAGGCCTCCGCCTTGGTGACGGTCGCGGTTGCGCGATCTTCTGCTGACTGCACGCGCTCAACTGCGTCTGCTTTCACCTGCAGGGTATCGGCTTTCATCTGCTCGATCTGACCGGACTGCTGCAGGACCTTTGCTCGAGCTGCTTCGATTTCTACGGCAAGTTCGGCAGCAAGCTGTTCAGCGGCACGGCCAGCTTCGGCGATCAGGTCTGCATCATCCTGCACCTCGGACAGTCTGACTTCCGCGTCGCGAGAGGCTTCCACGGCGGCGGTTTTCACCTGGTCGGCTATAAGAGCCGCGATTCGCGGATCGATGGCCACTTGAGTCGCGTGCATGTCAGGGCGACCCTCTCGCCACTTCTTCAAAAGCGGAGAAATCGAGTTCGGGCTCCCGCCGAGCATCGCGACGACTTTCCTAACGCTGGCCGTTTCACCCCGCCCCTCAATCTCTTCCGCGGCGGCGGTCACGGTCTCAAAGGTGATGCGAGTGGATGTCATGGCAGTTCTCCGGGAGATTGATAACAGCTTAATTGATACCGTTACAAAATAACGTGATATTTATTACGTTATGTAGCGAAGTCATTCACTGCTTACCAGGGGTGCTAGGCACACCTCCGAAGGCCTGCCGCTTCATTCAGCACCTCCTTAAATGCTGGTACGAAATCCTGCATCGCCTCCCCACAAGGTTCGCCCTTTCCGACCTCTCCCCGCGGTTGTGATTTCGTACGCCCGCAACATCGAAGTCATTGCGTACAGGAGGCTATCAGCTCTTGAGAAGGGCCGTGATACGCAGGCGGTTCGGCGAATGATTAAGCCGGCACACCTGCAGCCAGGACTCATACACGGACCATTGGGAATCGATTAGAAGAGGGCGCGTCGTGGCGAAATGCACCAGTACCTGTCGCAGTGCAGCCGATCAGGCTCATCGGCACCGTCTCCATCGAACTGCCTGAGGCTTGTTCACGATGGAGATCCGCACGAGTACTCATGGCCGATACGGAAACTGCGAGTAATGGCGCTCGTTCCGACACGAACGCGCAACTTGCTCAGATCCGAAGCAGTTCGCCTGCGTCACAACCGAGAGTGCGAGCAAGTTTCAGGATGTTCAGAACAGCAATGTTGCGTTTCCCGCGTTCGACTCCACCAAGATAGCTGCGTGCCAACCCGCTCTCAAGGGCCAGTTTCTCTTGCGACCAACCCCGCGCCTTTCTGATCTCCGCAAGACGTCTGCCGAGTTTCTGCAGGTCTTCCTGCTGTTCTGGGGTGAGTGTGGATTCCATCTGGTGATACTAAGAATCCGACCTTTTTAGGACCACGCTCTATAAGTGACAATTTGTCGTCACCTGACATATAGTTCAGTGCTTTCAACAAGGTCCCGAAATGCCTTCATCTAACCCCCTCGGCCATCTTGATGACTCGGACCTGCTCGAGTTGATGAGCCGTTACTACGCGGGAGAACGGGTCGCGACGCTGCTGCACGAGTTCAGTATTCAGTGCCCGGCCAGCCTGCTTTCAAGCTACTTCCCGCCCGAACCAACTCACGACATCTGCAGGCACTGCGGCGGTCCGATGGTCAGGCCTCGTCGTTCAAAGTCCTGGGGACGCGCTTCCGAGCTGATCTGCACGAAATGCGCCCACACTGAGACTCCGCAGTGCAGATGCATCCGCTGCCATGACGCCCGCTGTTTAGCAACAGAAAAGGAGTTGCAGCACCAGCAGTCGAAAGTTGTGCAGTTCTGTGCGGAGCGCTGGTCGTATCACGAGTTCTACGTCGAGCCCCGTCAGCTTGCCGCCATCGATGCACTGGGGCTGATGAGTCTTGTGCGTTGCGCAGGATGGCTTGACGAGTGCAGCCTCGGATCGCTAGAAGCCTCCAGCATCCGACTCACTCCCGCAAAACCAGATTTCGACGAAATTCTCGTCCGTCGATTGATCACCGCAGGCCTTGTGTCTCCCGGCGCGAATTCGCCACTACCGTCGTTCGCAGAACAGGATGGAAAGATCGTGGGCTGGTATCCCGAGAGGGTGCAGTGGCAATTGCGCATACCAGCCCCAGTCGAGTTTATGAGCCAGCTTGAAGAGTTGGTCGCATCGTCGGCATGGCCTCAGGACTGGCATGTCGAATGCAGAGAAATGTGGCACGAACTTGCAATAGCAGAGTGCTGGGAGTTCTGCGAACACAACCTCAGCTCGAGGAATTTGCCTATGCCCGGGGTTACCGCACTGACTAGCTTGCTCGAGAACCTGTTGCGCGACTTCTCAGTATCCCAGTGCTACCAACTCATCTGGACCAGCGCAGGCCACACAACTGATTATCGAGTACGCAAAGGCATCACCGCACATCACGCGGCCAACTATTTTATTGGAGCGTGTCAGCGCCATGCAGACCGTGCACGCGCAGAAGGATGGTCCATCAAGGGGCTTCGTCGGAATTATCAGATCGAGCGCTCACAAGTCAGTCATGTGCTTCATGATGTGTTTCTGAAGCATGGGGAGGACGGTTTTTTTTGCTGCCCGAACTCTGACTTTGACACACATCTGCGCCCCGGACTGTCAGGTGCGTTTTGATGTTGCCTTGCGGGCCTCAGGCAGGCCGACATAACGGATGAGCTCAGAGCGAGCCTATTTCTATTTTGTATCGTTCTGGGACCCCAACGATACAAAATAGATGCGTTAAAACATAGGCGAAAAAACGGCGCCTCACCGAAGGATTGGTGAAGCGCCGGGGGGCAATGCCTAGCTGATTTGCGCAGACAGTGAAGCCCCCTCTGTGCTGCACAGTCCTGCGTGCGGAAAAGCGAGTTCGTCGAGCACTTTCACGCTCCAAGGAGAACCAGAACGCCCCTTTGAGCGGTCGGGCGCGTAGCGAAGTTCGAAGCGCATTTCACGGCCAGCCTCATCAACAGTCCCAGTCGAACTCGCCAGCGCGAGGGCCGCGCCGACGGCGAAACGAATTTTGAAGAAGGAGCAGTAACGACTGAGCTTCCCTTCAAAGACGATTTCAGGAAAAAGGCGCCCAAGGACAGCCCGAACCCGCTGGGGGGAAAGTTCCGCATCAAACAGTGACTGAAGCACACGGCTGACATCAACCGTTTCAAGTTGCGATTCGATGGCATTCCTGTCCACCGACGCCACACCTGCCTGAAGCTTCTCGAGACGTAAACGCTGATCTCGAACACGCTCACGCGCCTCTGCATATCTTGCTGTAAGCAGTGAGTCGTCTTCATCAGCCGAAGCCAGCATGTGCGACAGACGTTCCTGCCCCCGTTCAAGCCGCGCCAACTCCTTTTTTGCCTCCTGCAATTCAAGCTCGACACCCCCTGACAGCCGTTCGCGAAGCGAGGCCTTGAAAGCGTCGACAAACGATGCGGTCAGGAAATAGCGTGCTGCCTCGACCAAGAGCATCTGCACACCGACCGCTGCAACCGTCGAGGTCAGACGCTCGTCCTGACTGGCCGCGGCTTTTGCGACGGTACAGTTTGCACAGTAAAGCGAACGGCAACTCGACTGCGCACTCAGCACCAGCGTGCTTTGACAATACCCGCACGTCAGCAACCCCGCCAGCGCATGCTTACCTCCGCCATACCCCGATCGGGTGGCATGCTTGGCGTTGCACTGCGACCAGAGCGCTTCGCTCACCAACTGAAGTTCGGGGCGCGGAAACATCTGCGCTTCGAGCGTACGCCCGGATTTCGCAGCTCTCGAACGCAACGTTGTAGAGTCATTCCAGACAAAGACACCTTTGTAGATTGGATTCGACAACAAGTTCTGAACCGCAGCAGGTCGCCAGAAGCCCCCATCTGACTTGAGTGCTCGACGCCTCGTCGGAACGCCGCGGTCATTCAAGAATCTGGCTATTGAGTGCATTGACTCCCCGCACGCACGCCGTTCAAAAATCTCGCGCACGACTGCAGCCTCACTTTCGACGATAGTCCACCGGGACCCGATACGATTACCCTGCTGGTCAAACTCGCGCTTCAACTCGTAGCCATAGGCCGGCGTAGCAATCATGTAACCGCGCTCCAGTTGACCCAGCATGCCACGCACCACGCGATGGCGCGTGTCGCGCCCGGCTTGCTGACTAACAACACCTTCGAGACCAAGTTGCAGTTGCCAATTTGGGCGCGTCGTATCCACCCCGTTGGACGTCAGCATGCGCACTTTTAGGTTGGTCTCCAGACGCCTGAATAACTGTGCTTGCGTGAGACCGTCACGCGACAGGCGTGAAAACTCATCAACCAGCAAAACGGTGAACTTGTGACTGTCCCACGCTTCTAGAAGCTGCTTGAACCCCTCCCGCTTTTCATCACCCTCGGCACGACCGGTAATCGCAGCATCGCTAAACACGAGAACATCGTTCATGTTCAAAGAATGCTGCTTGCCGAGTTCCTGGCAGCGGCGAATCTGGTCTTCAATTGAAGTCTCGCGCTGCTTCTCGTCCGAGTACCGCGCGTAAATTGCACAACGTTCCGTCACTTAAAACCCTCCTCACTCCTTTGCTTCAAGTCGCAGAGTTGCTGAGCCGCAATCTCGCTAAGCAGCACTGCGAAGTCCCGCAACTCAACTGGCAAGTCCTGCTCATGAGGGCGGTTACTCCGTATAGCGAGGAGAGGTGGGGATGCGGACGTCTTTTTTGACTTTTCATCCATTACGTTTGTCCTTGAGTGTCCAGCAGCAATCTGGGAAAGGGATTCAAGTGCGCGCACTGCGTCCTTCCAGACGTGTGCGGAAGTCGATGACATTCGCCGGCAGCAAGTCGATTTCTGCCCCAGGTCCGCTCCGCTCCGTTCGAGACGCATATGCGAGCGGCGGCGACACCTCACTCATGGTTGATGTCGATGACCTTGGCGCCCGCGAGCCCCCAATCCCAGCGGATTGCCCATCAAGGGGCTCAACGGTCACCGCAGTTCGACGTCGCCCCCGGTGCACATACCTGGTAGTTGTGCCGAAAGCCAACTCATCCATCTTGTCCGCAAGATTGCCGGCACACAGATGCGTGTAACGCTGCAGCATCCGCACGTCTCGGTGACCCGATATCGCCTGCAGTTCGATGAGCTGAAACCGACCGGATTCAGCCAAACGACTGATCGCTTCGTGGCGCAGGTCGTGAAAATGGAAGTCCTTAACGCCACTCTTTGGAATCACCCGGTTGAAGAAGGCTTTCTTGAGCGCGTTCGGTGTGAGTGCGAGCAAGGGGCGCTGCTCGTCGCATGCCTCGTCGTCCTGAGCCGCAATCAACGCCTTGAAGACTTCGCTGGCCCGGCGCGTGAGTGGCACACGCCGGTTGCGCCCATTCTTCGTATCACGCGCGAGCGCGCAACGGCGCTCGAAACACACATCTGCCGCTGTCAACTTCAACAGTTCGCCGCGGCGCATCCCAGTCTCAAGCGCCAAGATGATCGCAGGCTCGACAAAGGGGTTCTCGTCTGCGCGTGCCGCATCAAGAAGTGCGGCCTCCTCGGTCGGAAGCAGACGCCGATCGCGCTCGTTGAAATACTTCGGCCGGCGGAGTCCCTTGAACGGGCTCTCGACAGGCGCAATTTTCCAGACGTCGTCTGCGTAGCGCAGCGCTTGTGAGATGACGTCGAGCTCACGGTCGACGGTCGCGGGCGCGACTTCTGTAAGCCGGTCGCTGATGAAGTCTTGCAGGTCTTCGGTCACCAGCGCCGCGAGCTTCTTGTCGACGAACGCTTCGTCACGAAGAAGACGCCGGATGCGCGTACGCTCAATGTCCGCACCTTTGTGAGTTGGGACAACCTCTTCAAGGTAGCGCTCAAGCAGTTCGCGCAGCGTCGTCCTTGCCGCGATCGCATAGTCGCGCACGATGCTGACCGACAGGTTTGCCTCGACCTGGAGGCGTGCCTGCTCGGCCTCTTCGAACGAATCAAACGTAATGCACTGCAACGGCACGCCCTTGCGACGGATGCGCAGTTGAAACGCTGTTTCAAGTTGCGTGACACGCGCCTTGATGCCGTCTGCATTCAATTGTTCGACGTAGGCCTTGGCCGCCGCCTGCTGCGAAAAACGCCGGTTAAGGCTGGCGTTCGAGCGAACGGTGACGACAAAGGGTGACCGATTACAGATGCTGCTTGAAGAAACACGCGACGACATGCCGTACTCCACGTTGGGAGTACCGTATAGGCAAGATGCAGGGGGATGGCGCGAAAAAGTTTCGCGGCGGACTTTGCGTCAAAACTTGACGCAAAAATGGAGCAAACCCTTCCGGATTTTGCTCCATTTTGCCGCAGTTCGAATCATAAGCCTATGATTCGACGGGAATTTTTGGTCGGGGAAAGAGGATTCGAACCTCCGGCCCCTGCGTCCCGAACGCAGTGCTCTACCAGGCTGAGCTATTCCCCGACACTGATTTACAGCTTTGCTTCGTGCTCTGCGAAGCCAGAAACTATATCAGTAATTTCTGGCAACTGCAAAGTCCGATAATTGTAGCAACGCATCTTTAAAAATGGAAGAGGGAAGTGCAGAAATTGCGTCGATTGCACGATCCGCTTCTTCCCGCGCATAACGTCGCGCCTCATCCAGCGCCTTGGTGCTCTGAATGGCCGCGAGTACCGCTGCAAAATCGTCGCGCCCGCCGTTCTCGATGGCGCCCCGCACCAATGCCGCCTGCTCGGGCGTCCCGTGCTGCATGACATGGATCAGCGGCAGGGTCGGTTTGCCTTCGGCGAGGTCGTCGCCGAGGTGCTTGCCGGTTTCCGCTTCGTCCGCAGAATAGTCGAGGACGTCGTCGATGATCTGGAAAGCGGTGCCCAAGTGCGAGCCGAAGGCTGCCAGGCGAGTCTCGGTGGCTTCGTCTGCGCCGGCGAGGATGCCACCCAGACGGGCGGCGGCTTCGAACAGCTTTGCCGTCTTGTAGCGGATGACTCGCAGGTAATCGTCGATCTCGACATCGGCGTCGTGGCAGTTGAGCAACTGCAGCACCTCGCCTTCGGCGATGACATTGGTCGCATCCGACAACACGTCCATTACGCGCATGTTGTTGACGCTCACCATCATCTGGAAGGCGCGCGAATAGAGGAAGTCCCCCACCAGCACTGAAGCGGCATTGCCAAACAGGGCATTGGCCGTCTTGTTGCCGCGCCTGAGATCGGATTCGTCCACCACGTCGTCGTGCAACAGCGTGGCCGTGTGGATGAACTCCACCACCGCAGCCAGCGCGTGATGATGCGTGCCGCGGTAACCCATCGCACCGGCGGCAAACAACACCAGCGCGGGACGAAGACGTTTCCCGCCGCTGTGAATAATGTATTCAGCGACCTGCCGGATCAGAACCACATCGGAGTGAAGTCGCTGTCGGATGACGGCATCCACCGCCTGCATATCGGCGGCAATAGGTGCAAATAGCTGCTGGGCGGACAAGACTGGATGCTCGTGGAAAAAACGGGATGGTAGGGGGCTGCTGCAAGGTGCGTCAAGGAAGACCGCAGATTGGTCCCTCAGGTTCACTGGTTTCTGTTAGGCAGGGAACATATCTGTGGCGCACACCCGGTCGGGAAAATCGGTGATTACAGTCTCAACCCCGATGCGCAGCAAAGCTTTCGCGCGCTCGGAATCGTTTTCGGTGTAGACGGCGAGATGATAGCCGCCGTCACGAACCGCCCGGGCCTGCGTCGCATTGAGCGAGCTTGCGCAGGCATGGATCGCATGCACACCCAGCCGTTCGGCGCGGCTGGCCCAGTCCGCAGGCAGGTCTTCGACCAGCAAGCCGTAGATTGCATCGGGCAGTACCGTCATCGCCTCAGCGATGGCC
>JALNWS010000131.1 GCA_023230755.1 Azoarcus sp. | reverse complement strand
TCTTCGAGCACGACCTTGCGCACGTCGGCGGGGTCGACCGGCACCCAGCCGAAGCGCGACAGAAACACTTCGGCGCGGCAATGCTGCGCCTTCGACACATCGCCGCTCTTGCCCAGGCTCTTGTAACCGAAGCGCGAGTCGGCCACGCGCACGCCGTAGACATCGCGCGACGGGAGGCCAGCAGCGCGGGCCAGACCGACGTAAAGGGTGTTGAGGTCGGCGCACTTGCCCGACAGGTCACGGGTCTCGAGCATGGTGCGGATGTCGCCGACACCGCAGCCACGGGTCTTGGGATTGCGGAAAGTGTTGTCCACCACCCAATCGTAGATCGCACGCGCCTTTTCCTCATCGGTGCTCGCGCCACGGGTGATCTCGAGTGCGGTGTCGCGCACGATGCCATCGGTCGGCAGCAGTTCGGTGGCGCGAGTGTAGAGCTCGAATTCGGCTGCCGACAGTTTGATCGAGCTGGCAGCCGGGCGGCTGAAATCGGTGGCGCGGTCACGGGTGGCGAAGCGGCTGACGATTTCAAGTTGCGGATTGACCGTCTCCGGCGCCCACTCGGCGTAAAGCATCGACGCACCGTACACCGGATCGGTCTCAACCCGCATCACGCTGGCGTTGCCCTGCCACAGATTGCCCATCGGCCGGAACCACTCGGCGGCATCAACTGAAGGCAACGGCACCCATGCGCGCAGCACGCCCCCCGTCTGTTGCGGTTCGACACGGCTGGTCAGCTCGAAAGTGCGCCAGCCGGCTTCGGGGCTGGGCGCAAACGCTGCGGAAGCAAGCGGCGCTGCTGACGTGGCGGCCTGTGCGGCGAAGGCGGGCATCGCGAGGGTCGCAGCGAGCGTGGTGGTCTTGAGAAAATTGCGACGGTTCATCTGTGTACTTCCTGTCAATTGGGGTTGATTCGTGTGTCGATGCCTGCAGCCTTGAGGACGCGGGCGCGTACGGCGGCATCACGCCAGTCGGCTTCGCCGCGCACGCGCAGACGGGGCTGATGGGTGGTGTCGAGCACGTAGGTCGTGGGGATGGTGCGCACCCCCCACTGGCGGGAGATCGCCTGATCGGAATCGGCGATCACGGCAAGCGTATCGAGCAGGTGATCGTCCAGAAAACGGCGGGTATCGGCTGCACGGTCGGCCACCGCCACGGTGATCAGCACCATGCCGGGCTCGGCTTCATCGAGTTCGACCAGCGCCGGCATCTCGTCGCGGCAGGGACCGCACCAGCTCGCCCAGAAATTGACCATCACCGCCTTGCCGCGCACACCCTCAAGTGCCGTGCGCAGCGCAGGCGGAAAGGGCGGCAGCTGATCAATGGCCTCGAGCCCGTTTGCCATCGCGCCGAACGGCATCGACAGGGCAAAGACAAGGCTGGCGACAAGGGTCGGGCCGACGCTGCGGCCAGTGTTCACCGCAGGTGATCCGGTGCGGAATGGAGCAGCGGTCTGCTGCAGATGAGCGCAGGGTCCCGAAGGTTTGCGTCACTCGCGGCGCAAGCACAAACACGCCTCGTGGAGGCGTATTCAATGGATGACATGTTGTTGCTCCCGATTTGTCGATTACTGCACCGGTGCGGGAAGCCGCCGGCACGCGTTTTTGCCGGCCCTCGCGGGCAGGCGCTTGAATGGCAGTGCATAGACCGCCGCTTCGGGAAGGAAAAAACCTGCCCGAAGACGTGATTCTAGGAGATTGCAAAGCAATCGGGGCAGGGATCCGCAAATGGATCACCTGCCCCGACCGGTGTCAGGCCGCCACGCCGGCGGCTTTATCGCATCGCGCGCAGCTTGGCGACCCGCTCCGCTGTAGCCGGGTGAGTGGAGAACAGTCCGCGCAGACCACCGCCCGAGAGCGGATTCATGATCATCATCTGCGCGGTTTCCGGATGTGCCTCGGCAGCGTGCATCGGAATGCCGCGGGCGAAGGCGTCGATCTTGGTCAGGGCGCTGGCCAGGGCTTCGGGATCACCCGAAATCTCTGCACCACCGCGGTCGGCACCAAATTCGCGGGTGCGGCTGATCGCCATCTGGATGAGCATGCCCGCAATTGGCGCCATCAGCATGACAATGATGGAGACGATCGGGTTCGGACGATCTTCACCGTCACGCGAACCGCCAAAGAACATGCCGAACTGGGCGAGCGAAGAGATCGCACCGGCGACGGTGGCCGAAATGGTCGAGATCAGGATGTCGCGGTTCTTCACGTGCGTCAGCTCGTGCGCCATCACGCCGCGCAGCTCGCGCTCGGAGAGCATGCGCATGATGCCCGAGGTGGCAGCCACCGCGGCGTGCTCCGGGTTGCGGCCGGTGGCAAACGCGTTGGGCTGATCTTCGTCGATGATGTAGACCTTGGGCATCGGCAAGCCGGCGCGCTGCGACAGATCGCGCACCATGTTGTAGAGATAGGGCGAGGTGCTCGCATCGACCTGACGGGCGTTGTACATCTTGAGCACGGCCTTGTCCGAGAACCAATAGGCCCACAGATTCATGCCGCCACCGAACAGCAGCGCGATCAGCATGCCCTGCTGGCCTCCGATGGCACCACCGACGACGCCGAACAGCGCGACGATACCGGCCATCAGGATGGAGGTCTTCATCCAGTTTCCAAACATTGATCGTGTTCCTCAAGAACGTTGGGTTTGCGCGATAGATGGAGACAATTACCGGAAAATCAAGCAGCTGACGTGTTTTCGACGGTAAACCTGTCACCGGCATTGACTGCAAAACCACGCAGAAATTCCCCTGCGGCCATGCGCCTGCTACCGGGTCGCTGCAAGGTGGTGAAACACAGTGCTGCCTCGCCACAGGCGATCACCACACCGGCTTCGTCCGCCCGCAGCACCGTCCCCGCCTCGCCACCGCCATCGACAACTTGCGCCGACCAGAACTTGATCGGGGTCTCGCGCAGATGCCCCACCGCGCCGGGGAAGGGATTGAAGGCGCGCACCGCACGTTCGATCTCCCGTGCCGGGCGTCGCCAGTCGATTTCCGCATCGGTGCGGCCGATCTTGCTGGCGTAAGTCACGCCTTCGAGCGGTTGCGCCTGTGCGCGGAGCTCGCCCCCGGGCAGCAGGCGCAGGGTGTCGACGATATCGCCGGCACCGAGCGCCGCGAGCTTGTCATGCAGGCTGCCGGTGGTGTCGTCCGCCGCAATCGGCAGGACGTGTCGCATCAGCATCGGTCCGGTATCGAGCCCTTCGTCCATTTGCATGATGGTGATGCCGGTCTCGGCATCACCCGCTTCGAGCGCGCGATGGATTGGCGCCGCACCACGCCAGCGCGGCAACAGCGAGGCGTGGATGTTGAGACAGCCCAGGCGTGGCAGCTGCAGAACCTCGGGCGGCAGGATCAGGCCATAGGCCGCCACCACCAGCACGTCGGGCGTGCACGCCGCGAGACGGGCACGCTGTTCTGCGGTACGCAGGCGATCCGGCTGATCGACTTCGATACCGTGCTTCTGCGCGACCTGCTTGACCGCGCTGGGCGTGAGCTTCATGCCACGTCCGGCGGGGCGGTCGGGCTGAGTCAGGACCAGCGGCACGTCGAAGCCGGCGTCGATAATCGCTTCAAGCGCGCGCGCCGCAAAATCCGGCGTGCCCGCAAAGGCCACGCGCAAGGGGGAGTTCATCGTCATCAGGTTCTCTGGCAGTCCGCGCTCAGGCGGTAATTCGGGCTTTCTTGGCCAGGCGGCTCTTGATCCGGCCCTGCTTGAGCTGCGAGAGGTATTCGACGAAGACCTTGCCTTCAAGGTGGTCCAGCTCGTGCTGAATGCACACTGCCAGCAGTCCTTCGGCCTCAAGTTCGAAGGCCTCGCCCTTTTCGTTGAGCCCCTTCACCCTGACGCGCTCCGCTCGGGTCACCTTCTCATAGATGCCGGGGACCGACAGGCAGCCCTCCTCGCACATCTGTTCGCCACTGCGCTCGACGATTTCGGCATTGATCAATGCCATCAACCCGGTCTGATCTTCACTGATGTCGATCACCACGATACGCTTATGAACATCGACCTGTGTTGCCGCGAGTCCGATGCCGGGCGCCTCGTACATGGTTTCTGCCATGTCCTTGATCAGTTGACGGATGGAATCGTCCACCACGGCAACTTCGGTCGCGCGCGTGTGCAGACGGGGATCGGGGAAACGGAGTATCGGTAGTAGAGCCATAAATGCTTGCCGCGTTAAGCCTTTAAGTGCAGAATTTCAAGCGCTTTGACATGAATGACCATGTGCTGCGCCGGACGTCGTATTGGGGTACATCTACTTCGACGCTCGCCGGCCATTAGCGTTCCGGGCCGGCTCGTGCCGACCCGCATCAACCGGAAGCGAGCAATGATACGAATTATATTCCCTCTCATCGTCTGCATTGCGACCCTTGTCAGCAACACTGCGGCAGCGCAGGGCGCAGAGATCGCCGACGATGCGCCGGACTCCTACACCGTGGTCAAGGGCGACACCCTGTGGGACATCTCCGGCCGCTTCCTCAAGCAGCCGTGGCGCTGGCCGGAAGTCTGGCGCATGAACCGCGACCAGATCCGCAACCCGCATCTGATCTACCCGGGCCAGATCGTGCATCTCGATCGCAGCGGGCCATGGCTCAGCATCGGCAAGCGCCTGGGTATCGACAAGCGCCTGCCGCAGGTCTACGAGGAAACGCTCGGCAACGAACTGCCCAGCATTCCGCTGAACGCGATCGAGCCCTTCCTGAACAAGCCGCTCGTCGTGGACGAAGCCCGTTTGCAGGGCGCGGCAACCATCATCGCCACGGAAACCAGCCGGATATACACCGGCGAGGGTGACACCATCTTTGCCAAGAACGTCAGCGACGATTCTGATCTGTGGCAGGTTTTCCGTCCCGCCACCCCGCTGAAGGATCCCATCACCGGTGAGATCGTCGCCTACGAGGCGGTGTACCTTGGCACCGCTCGCGTCACCGAGCGCAGCGATCCGGTCACCCTCAAAATCGTGACTTCGGTCGAGGAAATCGGTGTCGGCGACCTGATGCTGCCGAGCGAGCGCCCCAGCGTGTTTTCGTACGTCCCGCACGCACCGGAAAACGCCATCGACGGTCGCGTCATGTCGATCTACCGTGGTGTGGCTGAAGCCGGACGGTTCAGCGTGATCTCCCTCAACGTCGGCGAGCGTGACGGTCTGGAGCGCGGTCACGTGCTGGCCCTGTACCGCAACCGGGGCGTTGCCGAATACAAGGAAGACGGCGTCAAGGAAGCCTACCAGCTGCCCGAGAAACGCTATGGCCTGGTCTTCGTGTTCCGCACCTTCGAACGTGTTTCCTACGCGCTGGTGATGGAAACCGACGGACAGGTTTCAATTGCAGACGGGGTTCGCAAACCCTGACCGAACAGGCGCAAACGGCGGACAGCGCAGAGCTGGCCGCCTGGCTGCGACTGGCGCTCACACCCGAACTGGGCCCCGAGCGCCAGCGCAAGCTGCTGGCCGCATTCGGCCTGCCATCGGCGGTCTTCGCGCATGCTCGCAGTTCGATCGCCGCAGTCATCGGTGGCCAGGCAGCGGACCAGCTCCTGGCATCCGGTGAAAACGCAGCGATTGATGCCGCACTGGCGTGGAGCGCCGAAGCCGGCAATCACATTCTCACCCTGGCCGACAGCGATTACCCCCAGGCGCTGCTCGACACCGCAGATCCTCCCATCCTGCTCTACGTCAAGGGCGATCCGGCGCTACTCAACCGTCCCGGGCTGGCCATTGTCGGCGCACGTTCGTCCACCGCCCAGGGCGTGGCAAACGCGGAAGCCTTCGCCCGCAGCCTGAGCGAGGCGCAACTCACCATCATCAGCGGCCTGGCCCTCGGAATCGACGCCGCAGCCCACCGTGGCGCACTCTCGAGCGGCGAGGGCAGCACGGTTGCGGTCATCGGTACTGGTGCCGATCGCATCTATCCTGCCGGCAACGCCGCGCTTGCGCGCGAGATCGCCGCCAGCGGTGCCATCGTCAGTGAGTTTGCCCTCGGCACCCCGCCCTTGCGCCACAACTTTCCGCGTCGGAATCGCCTGATTGCCGGCTTGAGTCACGGCGTGCTGGTGGTCGAAGCGGCTGTCGGCAGCGGTTCGCTGATCACCGCAAGACTCGCGACCGAGATGGGACGCGAAGTGTTTGCCATCCCCGGCTCCATCCACTCGCCCCTGGCGCGTGGCTGCCACCGCCTGATACGTGACGGGGCAAAACTGGTGGAGACCGCCGAAGACGTGCTGGAGGAGCTGCGCGGACGAGTGACTACACTGCCGCCCGCACGCACCCGGTCACGCCGAAAAGCCGCACCAGCAGCCCTGACGGCCCCCTCTCAACCCGCATTGCCGCTCACGCCCGAGGCTAGCCAACTGCTCACGGCCCTTGGCGACGAGGCCGTCGATATCGACACCCTCGCGCTCCGTTGCGGCTTGACGGTCGATGCGCTGTACGCCATCCTGCTGCCCATGGAACTGGAGGCCGTGCTCGTTCGCCTGCCAGGCAACCGGTTCCAGCGCCTCCATAAAGAGGGAGCGCCCGTTCGGGACTAGTACCCGACGTTCGCGAGTGCCGTTTTGTGCGGCCTGTTGAACCGTCAAGCTCATTCCGGGAGGTCATCATGTTCGACGTTCTTGTATACCTCTTCGAAAGCTATATCCACGCTGACGCCTGCCCCGCGTCCGATCAGCTTGCGCGCAAGCTCTCGGCCGCCGGGTTCGAAGATGAAGAAATCAATGAGGCGCTCGACTGGCTGGCAGGCCTGCGCCGCATCGCCGAAACCGCCCAGCCATGCACGCCGCCCAGCGCAGGTTCGATCCGGATCTACGCCGAGGAAGAGCACGCCCAACTCAGCCCCGACTGTCGAGGCTTCATCACCTTTCTCGAGGCGGCCGGCGTCCTGGACGCAGGCAAGCGCGAGCTCATCGTCGAACGTGCGATGGCACTGGGCGACTTCAACATTACGCTGAACCGCCTCAAAGTCATCGTGCTGATGGTCCTGTGGCAACAGGAACAACCGCTGGATGGCCTCATCATCGACGAACTGCTATCGGGCGACGATGATGAGTATCAACCAGTCTTCCACTGAGTCCGGAGCGGACTCGGCGCCCTTGCAAGTCATCCGGCGGGCTCATTATCATCCGCCGCTCTACAACCTATCGGACGGACGCCCATCGGGGTGCTCCGCATCGGCCAAGCCGGCATGAGCAAGCAACTAATCATCGCGGAAAAACCCTCCGTTGCGCAGGATATCGCCCGTGCGCTGGGCGGCTTTACCAAGGAAAAGGACTACTTCGAGTCTGATGACTACGTATTGTCATCGGCCGTGGGCCATCTTCTTGAACTCGCCGTCCCGGAAGAATACGAAGTCAAGCGCGGGAAGTGGACCTTCGCCCATCTTCCCGTCATTCCGCCACACTTCGCCATCAAACCGATCGAGAAGACCGAGGATCGCCTCAAGCTGCTGACGCGACTGATCAAGCGCAAGGATGTCACCGGCCTGATCAACGCATGTGACGCGGGACGCGAAGGCGAGCTCATTTTCAGCTTCATCGCCCAGCACGCCGGCACCGGCAAGCCGACCCAGCGCCTGTGGCTGCAGTCGATGACCGCCAACTCGATCCGTGACGGTTTCGCCAACCTGCGTGCCGCCCGCGACGTCGAAGGGCTGCGCAACGCCGCGGTCTGCCGCGCCGAAAGCGACTGGCTGATCGGCATCAACGGCACCCGTGCGATGACCGCATTCAACTCCAAGACCGGTGGCTTTCACCTCACCACGGTCGGCCGGGTGCAGACCCCCACGCTGGCCATCGTGGTCGAGCGCGAAGACCGCATCCGCAAGTTCAAGCCGCGCGATTACTGGGAGCTCGAAGCCACGTTCGGCTGCAAGGCGGGCGAATACACCGGGCGCTGGCTCGACGAGAAATTCAAGAAGGTGGAAGGCGACGAGCACGCCAACGCGCACCGTCTGTGGGATGCAGCGAGCGCCGAAGCCATCCGCGCCAAATGCGAAGGCAAGCCGGGACAGGTCAGCGAGGAGGCCAAGCCTTCCAGCCAGATGTCACCGACGCTGTTCGACCTCACCAGTCTGCAGCGCGACGCCAACGGCCGCTTCGGTTTCTCTGCGCGGGTTACGCTGCAGATCGCCCAGGCACTGTACGAGAAGCACAAGGTCCTGACCTACCCGCGTACCGATGCGCGCGCGCTGCCCGAAGACTATGTCGGCACCGTCCCCGAGGTGATGAAGGGGCTGCCGATCGAATACGCGCCCTTTGCCAACGAAATCGCGAAAAAGGGCTGGGTCAAGCCGAACAAGCGCATTTTCAATAACGCCAAGATTTCCGACCACTTCGCGATCATTCCCACCGGCGCTGCACCAAAGTCACTCTCCGAAGCCGAACAGAAGATCTACGACCTGGTCACCCGCCGCTTTCTGGCAGTGTTCTACCCCGCCGCCGAATACCAGATCACCACCCGTATCACCCGCGTCGAAGGCGAAGCCTTCAAGACCGAAGGCAAAGTGCTGGTGAATGCCGGCTGGCTTGCCGTGTATGGCAAGGAAGGCACCTCGGACGAGGGCGGCAAGCACAGCAAGGAAGGGGGCGGCGCCCAGCTGGTTGCGGTGCAGCCGAACGAGACCGTGTCCACCGAAGACCTCCTGGTCAAGGCGCTGCAGACCAAGCCGCCGGCACGCTTCAACGAAGCGACGCTGCTCTCCGCCATGGAAGGTGCGGGCAAGATGGTCGACGACGAAGAGCTGCGCGCCGCCATGGCCGACCGCGGCCTCGGTACGCCAGCGACACGGGCGCAGATCATCGAAGGTCTGATCGCGGAGCAGTACATCCACCGCGACGGTCGCGAGCTGATCCCGAGCGCCAAGGCCTTCTCGCTGATCACCCTGCTCAAGGGGCTCGGCGTCTCCGCACTGACCTCACCGGAACTGACCGGTGGCTGGGAGCACAAGCTGTCGCGCATGGAGCGCGGCGAGCTGTCGCGCGAAGCCTTCATGAACGAAATCGCCGAGATGACGCGCGACGTCGTGGAGCGCGCGAAGAGCTTCGAATCCGATACCGTACCGGGTGATTTCGTCACCCTGAGCACGCCGTGTCCGAAATGCGGTGGTGTGGTGAAGGAAAACTACAAGAAGTTCGCCTGCCAGTCGTGCGACTGGAGCACCTGGAAGATCGTGGCCGGTCGCCAGTTCGAGATCCCCGAAATCGAAGCCTTGCTGCGCGACGGCAAGATCGGACCGCTGCTCGGCTTCCGCAACAAGATGGGCCGGCTGTTCAACGCCGACATCGTGCTCAATGAAGACAAGCAGCCGACCTTCGACTTTGGTCAGCCCAAGGAGGGCGAAGAAGCCGAACCGGTCGATTTTTCTGCACAGGAAAGCCTGGGCAGTTGCCCGAAATGCCAGTCCCGCGTGTTTGAGCATGGCATGGCCTATGTCTGCGAGAAATCCGTGGGCCCGGGCAAGAGCTGCGATTTCCGCTCCGGCAAGGTCATCCTGCAGCAGCCGATCGAGCGCGAACAGATGACCAAACTGCTGACCGAGGGCAGGACCGAACTGCTCAAGGGCTTCGTGTCCGCACGCACACGGCGCAAGTTCTCGGCCTATCTGGTGCGCGGCAAGGATGGCAAGGTTGGCTTCGAGTTCGAAGCCAAGGCACCGAAAGCCGGTACTGCGAAAACGGCTGCAAGCAAGACCGCCGCCGCCAAGACCAGTGCCAAGAAGACGGATGGCGACGGTGATGCCGCCGCGGCAAAGCCCGCTCCACGCAAACGCGCCGCGAAGAAATCTGCCTGACCCCAACAGGGCCTGTCGCGCGGCCGGGGCAGCCCGCCGCCGCGCGACAGGCCCTGTCACTTCATCCGGGCGGCGCCGATCGCCACGATCGGGTCCGGTTCCTTGATAGAATCGTGCCTGTTCCCGCCTCGCCCGATCGGGCCGGCGGCTTTGTTTTTTGCGGATCTCCCATGGCCGATACCCCTTTCCCGCCCGAATTGCTGCGCGATGTCCAGAAGCGCCGCACCTTCGCCATCATTTCCCACCCCGACGCCGGCAAGACCACGCTGACCGAAAAGCTGCTGCTGTTCGGCGGTGCAATCCAGCTCGCCGGCACGGTGAAGGCACGCAAATCGGCCCGCCACGCCACTTCCGACTGGATGGAGGTCGAGAAGCAGCGCGGCATCTCGGTCACCAGCTCGGTGATGCAGTTCGAGTACCAGGGCAACACCATCAACCTGCTCGACACCCCGGGTCACGAAGACTTCTCCGAAGATACCTACCGCGTGCTGACCGCCGTTGATGCCGCGGTAATGGTGATCGACGCCGCCAAGGGTGTGGAAGCACAGACCATCAAGCTGCTCGACGTGTGCCGCCTGCGCAATACGCCGATCATCACCTTCGTAAACAAGATGGACCGCGAAGTGCGCGAGCCCTTCGAACTGCTCGCCGAGATCGAGGAGGTGCTCAAGATCCAGTGTGCACCGGTGAGCTGGCCGATCGGCATGGGCAAGGCCTTCCGCGGGGTCTATCACCTGCTCAACGATGCCGTGCTGCGCTTTACCTCCGGAGAGGAAAAACGCAGTGATGCCGAGATCATCAAGAGCATCGACAACCCGCTGCTAGACGAGCTGTTCCCGATGGAAATCAAGCAGGTTCGCGACGATGTCGAACTGCTCAACGATGCATCGCCGCCGTTCGAACTTGAGGCGTTCCTTGCCGGGCGTCAGAGCCCGGTGTTCTTCGGCTCGGGTATCAACAACTTCGGTGTGCAGGAAATCCTGCAGGCCCTGATCGACTGGGCCCCGCCGCCGCAGCCACGCGATGGCGGCAAGCGCGTGGTCGAACCGGCAGAAGCGCCGTTCTCCGGCTTCGTGTTCAAGATCCAGGCCAACATGGATCCGAAGCACCGCGACCGTATCGCCTTCTTCCGCATCTGCTCCGGTCGCTACAGCTCGGGCATGAAGGTCAAGCATGTGCGCGCGGGACGTGACATGAAGCTGGCCAACGCGCTGACCTTCATGGCCAACGAGCGTGTGCTCAAGGACGACGGCGTCGCCGGCGACATCATCGGCATCCATAACCACGGCCAGCTGCAGATCGGCGACACCCTGACCGAAGGCGAAAACCTTGGCTTCAAGGGCATTCCGTATTTCTCGCCAGAAATGTTCCGCGCCGCACGCCTGCGCGACCCGCTCAAATCCAAGCAGTTGCAGAAAGGTCTGCAGGAGCTTGGCGAAGAAGGCGCCATCCAGGTGTTCGAGCAGGAAGGCGGCCAGATGCTGCTTGGCGCCGTGGGACAGCTGCAATTCGAGGTGGTGGCCCAGCGGCTGAAGGATGAATACAAGGTCGATGCCATTTTCGAATCGGCCGACATCCACACCGCGCGCTGGCTGACTTTCCCTGACGAGCTCACGCGGCGCAATTTCGAGTATGAGCAGGGCCTGCGTCTGGGCAAGGACGTGGATGGCAACATGGTCTATCTGGCCACCAGCCGCTACAACCTCGCAGTGACCATGGAAAAGTGGCCGAAGGTCGGCTTCCATGCCACGCGTGAGCACGGTCAGGTCCTCGCCTGAGGCCGGCTCCACACTGAGCGATGAATACGCCCGGGCAACACGGTACCCGCAGACTCGGTCGCATCATGTCGTGGCTGTCGGCGCTGGCGCTGCTCGGCGTGCTGTGGCTGTTCTTTTCCGATCAGGTCGACCGCAGGCTCAACCCCAACCGCAACCTGGAAGTTGCACCCGGCAGTCGCGAGCTGGTGCTCCAGCGTAACCGCATGGGCCATTACGTTGCCCCCGGCACGATCAACGGCCAGCCAGTCAGCTTCCTGCTCGATACCTGCGCCACACAGGTTTCCGTGCCCGCCCACCTCGGGTCCGTTCTCGGGCTGCAAGCGGGCACGCCGGCGCAGGTCAGCACGGCCAACGGCAACGTGACCGTGCGCATGACGATCATCGACGAACTCGCCCTCGGCCCCTTCGTCGCTCGCCAGGTCCGTGGCGACCTCAACCCTGGCATGCGCGACGATCAGGTTCTGCTCGGCATGAGCGTGCTCAAGCACCTCGAGTTCGTTCAGCGCGGAGACACACTGATTCTGCGGGCACCGGAGTGAGCAGGTGAGGATCCGGAACAGTCTGGTCCGGAAATATTTTCTGGTGTCCCTGCTCGGTGCCGTGCTGCCGATGGTGCTCGTGTCGGCGCTCTACGACCGCTATGCGAGCGCACTGCTTGAGCAGATTACCGGCGAACGGCTGTCAGCTCAGCTGGCATCGAGCGCAAGCCGGTTGAACGCGTTTTTTGACGTTCGCGTCTATCAGATCGAAACCCTGTCCAATCACCCTGCGCTAGCGCTGCTCGCACAGGCCCCGCTGACTGGACTTGATGCCGAGATCGACGCCTTGCTGCGCATCGAAGCAGACGTT
>JALNWS010000357.1 GCA_023230755.1 Azoarcus sp. | reverse complement strand
TCGCGGCGGAGCGCTTCGATCGAAAACGCCCAGTCGTGATTCGTCATCCGCACCTGGTCACCGTCGATCGGTGTCGCAATGCCAATCGCCGCCCATCTCGGGCGCCCCTCCCCTCGCCCCTCAAGATAGCGCTCGATGACCTCGCGTGGCCCGGCGAAATCAGCACATGCAAACATCTCCACCTGTTGTGGCAGCCCCTGGGGACCATGCACCAGCGCGAAACGGGCATTGGTCCCGCCAATGTCACCGACCAATCGGGGAAGGCTGTCAGAGGTTGTAATGGCCATGTCAGAGGGTTCTGTAACACTGAGTGCCGATGCGCAGGAAGCACCGGCCTTGCCCGCGGACCGTCCGCAAGCGTGTAGCGCCCAGTCTTGCACAAATGCGCGCGCGCCCCAATACCGACCACACGCTCGCGCGGCCAATGCGACCGCTTTCTCGGGCCAAAGACAACGATTGGAGTTCTATGGCATTGGCAACTCCGGTATCGTTGCACCTGATGCCCAACTTTAACTTGTCCGCGCCGGCCTGCCCCCGGCGGCTCACACCGTCCCGCACGTGCTCGCATTTTTCGCACGTATCGCCAGACTGTTCACACGCCTCGAACGAACAAGGCAACCCTCGCGCAAAAATGGCACGTCCGCGACTTTGGTACATGACATGAATACGACTTCAGTCCTTACGCATCCCGCCTCGCCCGCATGGAAAGCACTGGCTGCCCATCATGCCGACACCGGGAAAGCCGAATTGCGCACCCTGTTCAGCGAATCCCCGCAACGCTTCGAGCGCTTCTGTCTGCGCGCAGCCGACATTACGCTTGACTACTCCAAGAACAGAATCACCGCGCGCACCGTCGAACTCCTGCTCGCCCTTGCACGGGAACGGCAGCTTGAGGCAGCACGTGACGCCATGTTTGCCGGCGCCCGCATCAACAACACCGAAGATCGTGCCGTCCTGCACACCGCCTTGCGCAATCCGGTCGGCAGCAGAGTCGTGCTGGATGGCGAGGATGTCATGCCTGCAGTGCTGGCGGTGCGCAAGCGGGTGGGCGATTTCGCCGAGGCCGTCCGCGATGGCCGATGGACGGGCTACAAAGGCGAAACGGTCACCGACGTGGTGAATATCGGCATCGGTGGCTCTGATCTCGGCCCGGCGATGGCCTGCCAAGCCCTGGCGGCCTATGGCCATCCGCGACTGCAACTGCACTTCGTATCCAACGTGGACGGCGACCAGCTCGCGCGCGTGCTGGCCAAGGCAGATCCTGCGCGCACGCTTTTCATCATCGCGTCGAAGACCTTCACTACCATCGAAACCATGACCAATGCGGCCAGCGCGCGCGCATGGTTCCTCGCGAGTGGCGCCACGGAAAAGGACATCGCCCGCCATTTCGTCGCCGTGTCGACGAACGCAGCCCGGGTGGCCGAATTCGGCATTGCCGCCGAAAACATGTTCGGCTTCTGGGACTGGGTGGGCGGGCGCTATTCGATGTGGTCTGCGGTCGGCCTGCCGATCGCGCTATGCGTGGGGCGCGAAGGCTTCGAGGCCATGCTCGACGGCGCACACCAGATGGACCGGCACTTCGTCGAGGCGCCGCTCGAAGCAAACATGCCGGTCATCCTTGCCCTGCTCGGCGTGTGGTACCGCACCTTCTTCAACGCATCCAGCCAGTGCATCGCGCCTTATGCCCAGGCGCTGTCACGCATGCCGGCCTATCTGCAGCAACTGGAAATGGAGAGCAACGGCAAATCGGTGACGCGTGCCGGACAGCCAGTCGCGTCACCCACCTGCCCGGTCGTGTGGGGCGAACCCGGTACCAATGGACAGCACGCCTTCTTCCAGCTTCTGCATCAGGGCACCGACCTCATCCCCGTGGATTTCATCGCTCCGCTCAAAGCCCGCCATGGCCTGCCGGACCACCATCGCCTGCTGCTGGCCAACTGCATCGCCCAGAGCAAAGCGCTGATGATCGGGAAGACGGCAGACGAAGTGCGCGCTGAACTCACCGCAAGCGGAATGGATGCCGAGGCCGCGGAAGCGCTCGTGCCGCACCGGGTATTCCCCGGCAACCGCCCCAGCAACACCCTGCTCATGCCCGAACTGTCGCCACGCACGCTTGGCACCCTGATCGCGCTCTATGAGCACAAGGTCTTCGTGCAGGGCGTCATCTGGGATGTGAACAGCTTCGACCAGTGGGGTGTCGAGCTTGGCAAGCAGATCGCCACCCGCATCGCTGGTGAACTCGCTGGCGGCCCGGCCGGCGAGCATGACGCCTCGACCCTGGGGTTGATCGCCATGGCACGCGCCAGCGTGTCCTGAGGCAGGGCCAGCAACCCAGCGTGCGGCAGTGTCGGACTGCTCGCATCGCGGCATGACCTGGTAGTCTCTCGGAAATGCATTGCGAATGTCGCAAGCGCCCGTGACTCCAGCACCTGCCAACGATGTCCAGCACAAACAACTACTACGACAAGAATGCCCCGCAGTTTTTCTCCAGCACCGTGGGCGTCGATATGTCCGCCCTGCATGAGCGCTTTCTGGCCGGGATCCCGGCAAAGGGGCTGATCCTCGA
>JALNWS010000130.1 GCA_023230755.1 Azoarcus sp. | reverse complement strand
CCCAGCAGCGCATGCAGGGTCGCGACCACCAGCGTCGAGCCACCCTTGCGCCCGCGGATCACGATCCACGGCACGTCGGTGAGCTCTGCCATCAGATCCTTGGACTCTGCCGCCGACACAAAGCCCACCGGCATGCCGATGACCAGCGCCGGACGTGCACCTTCATCCCTGATCAGGCGCACGATCTCGATCAGCGCGGTGGGCGCGTTGCCGATGCCGACCAGCGCGCCGTCGAGCAAGCCCTGCCGGTGCGCCTTGCGCATGGCCTGCACCGCGCGCGTGGTGTTCTCCGCCTTGGCGAACTCGATGACATCGGTGTCGGAAATGAACTGGTGGGCGTGCATGCCGAAGTGCGCCAGCCGCGAAGCAGACAGACCGACGCAGATCATCTCGACGTCGGCGACGATCGCTGCGCCGCCACGCAGAATGGCTGTCAGTGCGGACTCGACCGCGGCGGGATGAAAGTCGGTGAGTCCGTTGAAGTCGAAGTCGGCATTGGCGTGGATCATGCGGCGCACGATGGGCCATTGCTCCGGGCGATAGTCGTGGTGCGCGACCTCGGCGTCGATTACGGCAAAGGAATCGTGCTCGATGGCACGACCGGCAGCGGTGAGCTGCTCGGTAACGGTGTTCGCGGTCATGTTCGGGCTCCGTGCGCTGAGGTCAGGCAGGTGCATGGTCGTGGTGGTGGTGTTCGTGAGCGTGAGCCTGCGCAGGCTCGGCATGCACGTGGGTGTGGCTGTGATCGTGCAGATGCTCGGCTTCGGCGGCGAGGCGATACTTGCAGCCGTCACATTCGAGCAGTCCGTCTGCAAGCGTGCCTGGTGCGCCGACGCGGATGTCGAGCAGGTCGAAGATGCCCTCGTCGAAGCCGAAGTGGGTGCCGAGGGCAAGGGAAACGTGCGGATACTGGGTTTTCAGGCGCTCGGTCTGGGCCTTGATGCGATCCATCAGTACGCCGCTGAAGAGGTACACCGGCACGATGCAGATCTGCGTCATCCCCAGGCGAACCTGGCGCTGAACGACCGTCTCCAGACGGGGCCAGGTAATGCTGGTGAAGGCGAGGTCGACCAGATCGTGGTCGTAGTCTTCGAACACCCAGCGGGTCATGCGGGCGAGCTCGCCATTGGCACCGGCGTCGGACGAACCGCGACCGAGCAGGATGACGCCGGTGGTACGCGGGTCCGGGCTGGCGAGCTGTTGCATCAGACGCTCAAGCTGAACCTTGAGCACTGCAAGCATCTCGCGCCCCATGCCCAGATGGCGTGTGCATACGAAATCCACTCTGGGATGATGTGCGCGGGCTCGTGACACCGCGGCAGGGAGCTCCATCTTCACATGCCCTGCAGCGTTGAGAATGAAGGGCACGACCGTGACCCGGCGCGCATTCCGTGCGGCGCGATCCAGGCCTTCGTCAAGCAGGATTTCCGCATGTTCGATAAAGCAGGCCTCGATGCGCCAGTCCGGGTGACGTTCGTGCCACTGGGCGGCGAACTGGAGAATCTCTCGGTTGCCTTCGCGGTTGCGCGAGCCGTGGCCGACGAGGAGGATGGTGTGATCGTTCATGAAGGAAGCTCGGTGGGTGCGCTTTCCGTGCCGTCGTCCGGCATCAGGCTGGCCTTGCGGAAACGGTGTGAAAAACCGGGGTCGTAGAGTTTCGAGCGGGCGATATCGGCCCAGTCGCGCGCGCCCAGCGCCGGGCTGGCGATGATCATGGCCTGCGAGGCGATCTTCTCGTCCTGGCAGCGGCGTTTGATGTCGGCGAGCGTGCCGCGCACGATCTTCTCCGCGCCGGGCCAGCTGGCCTTCTGCACCACGACGATGGGTGCGTCCTCGGACCAGCCAGCACTGCGCAGCGCACGTTGGACTTCATGCAGCAGCGTGATCGACAGAAAGATGCACAAGGTGCTGCGATGCGCTGCCAGCGCTTCGAGCTCCTCGCCCGGCGGCATCGGCGTGCGCCCGGCAACCCGCGTGAGGATCACGGTCTGGGTGACTTCGGGCAGAGTCAGGGTTTCGCCCGCGGCGGCGGCGGATGCCATCGCCGAAGACACGCCCGGCACGACCTTCCACTGCACGCCCGCGGCGTCGAGCGGGCGGGTCATCTCCACCAGCGCCCCATACAGCCCGGGGTCGCCGGTCTGCAGGCGCACCACTGTTGCATGACGGGCGCTGGCGTCGAGCAGCCACGCGCTCATCTCCTCCAGCGTCATGTCCTTGGAATCGCGAATCTCGCACGCCGGCGGCGCGAAACGTGTGGCGGCCTCGTCGACCAGCGAGCCGGCGAAGAGGATGGCCCCCGCCTGTTCGAGCAGGCTGCGGCCCTTGACCGTGATCAGGTCGGGGTCGCCGGGCCCTGCGCCGACGAACCAGATGACACCCATGTGCTCAACCTGCCCGCAGGGCGGTGCACAGCTTCATCGCCGCGGAGCCGGAATACGGCTGCAGCAGACGGATCAGGCTGAAGGTGATGAGCGGCTCAAGCACGACCAGCGGCGCATAGGCCACGGCAAACGTGGCCCAGTCGGCAAGCGGTGTCGCCACTTCGCCAATGGCCAGCCAGAAGCCGACCATCACGGTCACGCCGGTGTAGAACACAGCGTCGAGCTTGATGATGTTGTTCAGCTTGAGACTGTCGAAGCGCTTGCCCACGGTGTGATGCACCAGCAGCAACGGCAGCGCGAGCGACAAGGTATTGACCCCGAGGTGGACGAGATCGGCGGGCTCGAACAGCAGGCCCTGAAACGCCAGGCCGATGCCGAAACCGAGCAGCGTGGGGACGAAGCCGAGAATCAGGTACATCGGCATGGCGCCGATAAAGTGGAGCTCGGACGGGCCGACGGCAAGGTGGAAGCTCTGCATGAACACCGAAAAGAACAGCGCGGCGAGCAGTGTGCGCAGGATCAGTTGCGGCTGACGCAGCAGCGGCAGGGCGTGACTGACGAGCAGTCCGGTGGCCGCGACGTTGGCGGCAGCGATTTTGGCGGTGGAAACGAAACCCGGTTCGATATGCATGAAGTACTCCCCTCGTGTGCTTGGCTGGCGACATGAAGCCGGGGAGGCAGGCGAGGCGCGCATGGGCAGACCATGGACGTGCGCAGGACTACGCAGAACGAATATCGAATGCGGCTGTCATGGCGGCGTACAAAAACGGATACGGCCGGCATGAACCAGTCGGATCGAACCCTCACCCCGGGATTCACATCTCTTTCAAGTCGATCGGGCCGGTCTTCTGGCTCGCCATCTTCCTCATCCGCTGACCTTCCCGGGAAAAACCCAGTGGTTGTCTGTGTTGCAGCGGATTCGTCAGGCATACAGCAGCGGGGGCTGCGCCGGAGTGGCTGATGACATATGCCGTCAGCGGTACCGGACTTCCCGTTTCACCCGTCATAAGATTTCATGACAAGGCACCCGGATCGAATGTGGGGCGGAGCTTAGTCGAGATTCAGGGGGTTTTGCAAGCTGCCCTTACGGCAGCTGGGTGGAAAACGGTGTCCGGGCGTGGGTGCGCTACACTGCAGTCCTGCCTGCCGGAGTCCTGATTTGATGTCATCAAGCACTGCTTCGCTTGCCTTCTCCAGCGCGGAGATCGCTGCCGTTTATCGCGTGATCGCAGAACGTCGTGACATGCGACACTTTCTGCCGGATGCGGTCGACCCCGTCGTCCTGCGACGACTGTTGTGGGCCGCACACCACGCACCCAGTGTGGGTTACATGCAGCCCTGGCGCTTCATTCGCATCACCGACAGGGGCCTGCGCGAGCGCATGCATGCTCTGGTGGAGGAAGAGCGCGTGGCCACGGCGAACGCGCTGGGCGAGCGCGCGGAAGACTTCATGAAGCTCAAGGTTGAGGGCGTGCTCGATGCGGGTGAGGTGCTCGTGGTGGCGCTTGCGGAGGGGCGCGAGAGGCATGTGTTCGGGCGCCGGACCTTGCCCGAGATGGACCTGGCCTCGGTTGCGTGCGCAATTCAGAACATGTGGCTGGCGGCGCGGGCCGAGGGGCTGGGCATGGGCTGGGTGTCGATCTTCGATCCGGACAAGCTCGCCAGACTGCTGGCGATGCCGGCGGGTGCGTGCCCGGTCGCGGTGCTGTGTATCGGCCACGTCGAAGCCTTCTATCCGAAGCCGATGCTGGAAATCGAGAAATGGGCCGAACGCATGCCGATCGAGGATGTGTTGTCCGAGAACACGTGGCCAGCTTCCGCCACATGATCGTTTGAGCTGGGCGCCGGCGCGCCACGGCTGATTCTGTGCGCTGATAAAAGAAGGCCACCTTGCGGTGGCCTTCTTCATGCGTTGCTCAGCGCGGATCATTGATCAGCGGTTGCCGTTTCCCGTTCTGGCGGAGAACAGCGCTGCCCGCGGTGCACTGTTGCGACGGTCTGACGCCTGCGGCGCGCGATTACCGTTGACTTCGCTGCGGCCACGGTTGCCGGTATTGTTGCCATTGGCTTCCGGGCGGCTGGGGGCGGCACGATTGCCGTCCACCTCACCGGGCTGGCGCGGCGCGGGCCGGGCTCGATTGCCGTCCGCCTCCGTGCGGGCGCGCTGCGGCCCACGGCTGGCGGGCTGGCCGCCGTTTGCGGGACCACGACTGGCGGGACGATCGCTGCGGCCGCTGGGGGCGGCGCTCCTGCGCTGTTCGTTGTTGTGACGACCGCCGCCGCCGCCGCGGCGCGGCATCGGCTCGCGGCGCTGGTCCTCATCGTGCGACTGCTCGGCAGTGGCGCTGGGCACGAAGCCTTCGGCTGTGGCGCGTTCGACCTTGCGATGCATCACGCGTTCGATGGCAGTCAACAGCTTGAGTTCTTCGCGGTCGACGAGCGAGATCGCATGACCCGCCGCGCCGGCACGGCCGGTACGCCCGATGCGGTGGACATAGTCCTCGGGCACGTTCGGCAGCTCGAAGTTAACCACCTGCGGCAGCTGGTCGATGTCGAGGCCTCGTGCGGCAATGTCTGTTGCGACCAGCACCGGCAGCGACCCGTCCTTGAACTGCGCCAGTGCCCGGGTGCGTGCAGCCTGGCTCTTGTTGCCGTGGATGGCTGCGGACTCGATGCCGTGCTTGGTCAGGTATTCGGCCAGCTTGTTGGCGCCGTGCTTGGTGCGGGTAAATACGAGTGCCTGAAACCACTGGCGCTCCTTGATCAGCCATGCCAGCAATTCGCGCTTCTGCTTCTGGCCGATCATGTAGGCGGCCTGTTCGACGCGTTCGGCGGAGGTGTTGCGTGCAGCCACTTCGACGCAGCCCGGGTTGTGCAGCAGACCGTTGGCAAGTTCGCGGATCTCGTCGGAGAAAGTGGCCGAGAACAGCAGGTTCTGACGCTTCTTCGGCAGCAGCGCGAGCACCTTGCGGATGTCACGGATGAAACCCATGTCCAGCATGCGGTCCGCTTCGTCGAGGATCAGGATTTCGACCTTGGACAGATCCAGCGTGCGCTGGTTGACGTGGTCGAGCAGGCGCCCCGGGGTGGCGACCAGGATGTCGACCCGCTTCTTCAGGGCCGAGATCTGCGGATTGATGTTGACGCCGCCGAACATCACCATCGAGGTCAGCGGCAGGTGCTTGCCGTAAGTCTTGACCGATTCCTCGACCTGGGCAGCCAGCTCGCGGGTCGGGGTGAGGATGAGGCAACGCGGGCTGCCATTGGGGTGCGGATGCGCAGGGGTCTGCGACAGCAGGTGCAGCACCGGCAGGGTGAAACCGGCGGTCTTGCCGGTGCCGGTCTGGGCCGCGGCGAGCAGGTCGCCACCCGCGAGTACCTGCGGAATGGCCTGTGCCTGGATGGGCGTCGGCGTGGTGTAGCCGGCGTCCGAAACGGCGCGCAGCAAGGGCTCAGCCAGTCCGAGACTGGCGAAATTTGATTCTGTGTTCATGCGAGAAAATGCTCCAGCGACGGCCTGTCGTGCGCAGGGCGTACGACACCAATCGAGGCGGGCGGGATTCGTGACCGGAAAAGGTCGTTGGAAAGTGCTGCGGCCGATTGGTCGGGCACGCAGCAGCCTTGCATTATAGAGCGTTCAGGCGCGGAAAGCGAGAAATCACTGAAAACAGGGGGATTTCTGTCCTTTGTAAGGTCTTTCCTAAGCCTTTTGTCGAATACCTGACCCTGCTGACAACGTGTATATTCCGTCAGGCCCAAGGGCCACAGCCGGAGTGTGCTCCCATGTACGTACCTCGTTCACGCCTGTTTGACTTACGGCCACGTCTTGCGCGTCGGCTCGGGCTGGTTGCATTTGCCGGGCTTGCGGCTGTAGCCGTCCTGATGCTGCTGGCCTTGTGTGCGGTGGTGCTTGCACTGATGCATAGCTGGCAGACGCTTAACGAGGGCGAGCCTCTGGCAACAGGGGCATCGAGCGTGGCTGCGGTATTTGCTGCCTACCTGTGCGCGCGTCTGACGACAATTTTTCACGTACCTCCTCCCGAGCCCGAGGGCATCTATCTGCCGCCCGACGCGGCCCCCGAGTTCTACAGCCTGATGAACGACGTTGGCGACCACCTCGGCGCTGACCCCATCGATCGTGTGTGGATTACCCGCGATCCGAACGCGACGGTGCTGCAGCGTGCGCGCTGGGGCTGCATGGGCAGGATCGAGTCCCATCTGTTGCTCGGACTGCCGCTGGTTCATAGTGTTTCACGCTCGCAGCTTGCGGCTGTCATGGCGCACGAGTTTGCGCACCTTGCGGTGCAACGAAAGGGCTTTGGCAAGCTCGGCGCTCATTTGCGGGCATGGTGGCTGCGGGTGCTCGATGCGATTTGCGAGAGCATGCCCATTGTTGAGGCGCTCGCAGACCGTGTGCTGCGCCGTTTCTACCGTGACATGCTGCGCCTGTCCCGCCTTGAAGAGTTCGAGGCCGATGCCATTGCCGCTCAGCTCGTCGGGGCGGGGCTCCTCGGGGAGACCCTGGTCGAAGTGACGTTGAAGGAGCGTTTCCTGCGTCAGGATTACTGGCCGAAGGTCATGGCCCAAAGTGAGAGCCGCGCCCGTCCGACTATCCGCCCCTACCGCGAGATGGGTTTGGGTGTGGAGACCGGGTTCCTGCGCCCGGCCTCGGTGCGTGCAGCGACCGCGGCGCTGCTCGAGGACGATGAAGGCGCGTCCCTGCCCTTCCATCCGTCGCTGCACCAGCGCCTGAACGCACTGAGAGTGCCGCTACGTGCAGCAAAGGTCGATCGACCTTCCGCCGCAACACACTACTTTGCCCCCCTGCTGCCAACGCTGGCGTGGGTTTTCGATCACGCGTGGTGGCAGGACGTTCGTTCAGGCTGGCGCAGCCAGTATGCGCGTGCGCGCCGGCGCAGCGACGACTAGGCCGTCACCTGCTTGTCCGGGCGCGGTGGGGCCGTGAGCTGGCAATCACTGGCTGACGACCTGCATGACAGTGTGGCATCCCTGTACGCAGGCGTCTGATGCGCGCACGGTAGCTTCGGCTCGATCCCGTCCTGCGAAGCATCTGCCTTCCCTCGTCGCAGCTTGAAGCTTCAGGTTTCAGCGAATAAGGGTTTTCTTGATCGCGATCGATTTCGGGGGCGCGTCGGAGCGTTATGCTTCCAGTCGAAAGTAACAGCGGGCCGAAGCCAAGTCCTTCGCCAGGCGTGCAGCGTCGATGAAAAAACACATGTTTGAACTGGGGAAAAGGCTGTTCCGGCGGTGCGCTCCACTGCTGCCGGAGAGATGGCGGTTTTCCGCATACAGCAAGCTCATCCGCTGTGACATCGAGCTCTCGGACAAGATGGTGTTCAAGCTCGCCGAGACCCGCGAGGAACTCGAAGCCTGTTTCCATCTGCTGCATGACGCCTATGTCGACGCCGGGTTCATGACCCCGGACCCGTCCACCATGCGGGTCACTGTTTATCACGCACTGCCAACCACCTCGACGCTGCTGTGTCGCCATGGCGATCGCGTGGTCGGCACGCTGTCGCTGATTCGTGAGAGCGCAATGGGTTTCCCCATGCAGCGCATCTTCGATATTGGGGCGATCCGCCATTCGGGCGGAAACGTCGCCGAGGTTTCGGCCTTGGCCATCGACCCCCGCTTTCGTTCGGCGAGCGGCAAGATCCTGCTGCCGTTGATGAAGTTCATGTACGAGTATGCGACGCGGCAGTTCGATACCCGCCACCTCGTCATTGCGGTCAATCCGCGGCATTTCGGCTTTTATGAGTCAGTGCTGTGTTTTCGCCGCTTGGCTCAGCAGACCGTGACCCATTATGACTTCGTCAATGGCGCGCCGGCAGTTGGTGCACATCTGGATCTCGCTGCGGCCCCAACGGTGTATCAGCGGCGTTATGGCCGCATGCCGGTGGCAAAGAACCTGTACCGGTACTTCACCGAGACGACGGTTCCTAATATTCACTTCCCTGAAAAGCGTTTCTACACCACAACCGATCCGGTGATGACGCCGGAGCTGATCGAGCACTTTTTCAACGTCCGTACCCGCGTGTTTGCCGGTTTGCGCACGCGGGAACTGCTGCTTTTGCACTCAATCTACGACTTGCCCGAGTACAAGCGCTGTTTGCCGCTGGTACCCGACGACACCCCGCGCTCCGAGATGAGACGACGCACGCACAGACGGTTTCCAGTCATGTGCCCGGGTGAGTTCATTGCCGGCTTGCCCGGCCTGCGCCGGCGTTACCCGTTGAAAGTGTTTGAGTGTTCGGGGTCCGGTTTTCGGGTCCGTTCGGCGCGAAAGCTTCCGGTCGGCAGCAGTGGTGAAGTCTCGATCGAGCTGGGTGTGTCGGACCGCAGCAGGATGAAGGTGACGGTCCTGCGCCTGGGCTCGCACGACGAGCACATCGCGCTGATTCGCATCGACCAGGCCGATCTTGCCTGGCGCAAGTTTGTCGGCGCCTTGAGTCATGCGCGAACGCATGAGGAGCTGGAAGAAGCGACGCGCTTTATTTGATGCTGCCCTGGGGGCGGCGTCGGCGTGCGCTGTCGAGCTGCTCGCACAGACGCGTGGCACCGTCCAGGATGCGTGGCGTGTGGCGCTGGATGATGGTCGGCGGGATGAAGAACAGGTTGCCGCCCGCGACCGCAGAAATACCCGGCCAGCGGCGCCACTGATCCAGCCACTCGGGGCGGGCTTCGCCCATTCCGCTGGCGACGATCGCTTCCGGGTTGGCAGCCAGTACGGCCTCCGCACTTACTGTCGGCGCGAGCTGCGGGAGGTCGGCAAAGACGTTCTCGCCGCCACACAGGCGGATGACGTCACCGATCAGATGTTCGCCGTTGATGGTCATCAGCGGGCGGTCCCAGACCTGATAGAAGGTGCGCACCGGCGGCAGCGCCGAGTAGCGGCTGCGCAGCGCCGTCAGGCGCTCACGGAACCGGCTCGCTGCGACATGTGCTTGGGCTGTTGTTCCTGCGAGCTCGCCCAAGATCTCCAGTGTACGTGCGACATCATCCAGATTTCTCGGCTCGTTGACGAACACCGGGATACCGAGCGCAGACAGGCGATCGAGGTGGGCGTTGCGGTTGCCACTCTTCCACGCCACCACCAGGTCGGGCTTGAGTGCGGCAAGCGCCTCCATGTCGACGTTGGTGTAGCTGCCGACTTGCGGCAATGTCTTGGCGGCCTCGGGGAAGTCGCTGTAGGACACCACCCCGACCACCTTGCTTCCGGCGCCCGCCGCAAACAGGAGTTCGGTGAGATGAGGCGCGAGGCTGACGATGCGTCGGGCCGGTTGTGTCAGATGGAGTTCCGCACCGGTGTCATCGGTAATGTGGAGGTCGGCAGCGACCGCGGCAATGCTGGAAGTTGCGCAGGCGAGCGCAATGAGGCGCAGTACGGTGTTCATCGTCAGAGATCCTTGATACCCGGTGTGTTCAGGGCGTCGGCCAGCCGCTGCCAGTCCGCTTCCAGCGTGGGTAGCCCGAAGCGCAGGCTTGGCGGGGAGTCGAAGTGCCGCACAAGAATGCCACGACAGGCCAGGCGGTGGTGGAGGGTGCTGGCGTGGGGGTGTTCGAACCACTGAAACAGCGCTGGGCCGCGTGCGTTGTCGAAGCCGGCATCGTGCAGCAGTGCGGTGAGCCGCCGGCCCTGTGCGACCAGCCGGGCGCGCGCAGCCTGCTGCCATCCATGATCACGCAGGGCGGCCTGGGTGACGACGCGGGCGGGGCCGCTGACGGCCCACGGCCCCAGGTGTTCGGCGAGCGCCGAGCGCAGGTCTTGCGGGCCGAGTACAAAGCCGACCCTGGCACCGGCCAGGCCAAAGAACTTTCCGATCGAGCGTAGAACGACGAGCCCCGGATTGCCGGCCTCGGTAGCGAGGCTGTTGCACGGCGCAGTATCGATGAAGGCCTCGTCGACCACCAGCCACCCGCCACGGCAGGCGAGGCGGCGATGCCAGTCGAGCAGCTGTGCACGTTCGTAGCACGCGCCCGAGGGGTTGTTCGGATTCACCAGTACGAGCACATCGGTGGCATCGATGGCCGCGTCGATGCTGTCGGCGCTTGCGTTGATGCGCAGCGGTGTGGCGTTTCGCCAGGCGTGGGGATGCTCGGCATAGGTCGGTCCGGGAATCGTGATCCGGGTTCCTGGTATCAGGGCAGGGAGCAGCTGGATTGCCGCCTGCGAGCCGGCGACCGCAAGCAGCTGATCGGTGCCGTAGTAGTCAGCGGCAGCGGCTTCAAGCTCGTCGTCGTCTTCCGGCAGGCGATGCCAGGCGGAAAGCGGAATCTCGGGGACTGGCCAGGGGGTGGGGTTGATGCCGGTAGAAAGATCCAACCAGTCCTGCAATGCGATGCCGTACTCGCTGGCCGCGCGGCGCAGCCGTCCGCCGTGCTCAAGCATGGAGGCGCTCCAGCACGAGCGCCGCGAGGGCAGCCAGGGCGAGCCATAGCAGGATGCCCCGTTGCACGAGGCTGACGGCTGCGCGAATCGCGCGTGCATCGGGCGCGGAGCCCGCCCCGAGCTGAGGGCGATGTTCTGCCTGTCCGTGGTAAATCGCCGTGCCGCCGAGGGCAAGGTCGAGCGCCCCCGCGCCGGCAGCCATGACCGGCCCCGCATTGGGGCTGTCCCAGGAGGGCGCCTGTTTGCGCCAGCATGCGAGCGCCAGGCGGGTGCGGCCGAGCGCGGCATAGGTGAGGGCGGTCAGCCGTGCGGGCAGGACGTTGAGCAGGTCGTCGATGCGGGCGGCGGCCCAGCCGAAGCACAGGTATTGCGGCGTGCGGTAGCCCCACATCGCGTCAAGTGTGTTGGCGAGGCGGAACACCAGCACACCGGGGCCGCCTGCGAGCAGAAACCAGAACAGGGCGCCGAAGATGGCGTCGTTGCCGTTCTCCAGCACGGACTCGGTGCCGGCACGGGCGACGCCCTCGGCATCGAGCGTGCGGGTGTCGCGGCTCACGATCCAGCTTGTACGCTGGCGCGCCTCGTCCAGATTGCCTGCCTCCAGCGGCTGTGCGATGGCTTCGGCGTGTTCGGTGAGGCTGCGTGCGCCGAGCGCGAAGTACAGCAAGGCGATATCGACCGGCCAGTGCGCGAGGGGGTGGAGGCCGCGCACAAGCAGCGCCAGCGCGAGCCATGGTCCGACCGCAAGCGCCCAGGCCAGCAGGCCGGCGAGGCGGGATGCAGACCAGGCCCTGACCCTGGCTTCGACGCCGTTCGACCAGCGCCCGAAGCTGACCAGCGGATGGTAGCGGGGCACTTCGCCAAACAGCCGGTCCAGCAGCAGACCGGCGGCGAGTTTGAAAACGATCAGTGTGAATGCGGACATGATTGGGGCGCGCCGGTGTGCTGACACGGTGAATGCTGGAGCGGGGCTGGAGGGTACGACAAGCGGTGCCAGTATGGCAAAGGCTTGTGTCGTCAGCGCGGCGCGTCCCAGGGGCGCCGGGGTAAGGCTGCCGGCCTGCGCGGCCATCCGCCTTCATCCGCACGGCAGGGATGGGGGCGGGGGGCGTGCCTGCGAAGACCTTTCCGGCGGGCGGTGATGCGCCCGTCCGGAGCGGGGGGCATTCAGCCGATCATGCCGGCGCCAACGGTGTTGTTGGTGCTTTCATCGATGATGATGAAGGCGCCGGTGGCACGGTTGCTTGCGTAGCGGTCGGCCACGATGGGTTGCGCGAGCTTGAGGGTGAGGCGCGCGATGTCGTTCATGGCCAGGCTGGTGACAGACTGGTGTTCGAGCGTGTTTACATCCAGTCGGTAGTCGATCCTGGCGATCTTGGCCTTGGCTTCGCGGGTGGTATGACGCACGAGGTAGGTGCGGGCCGGGGACATCGGTGTCTCTGACAGCCAGCACACGGTGGCGTCGATCTGCTTCACGGCTGCCGGTGCTTCGGCCGACTTCACGATCATGTCGCCGCGGGAGATGTCGATTTCGTCTTCGAGCAGCAGGGTGATGGACTGTTCGTGGATGGCGCGTTCAAGTTGTTCGGTACCGATGCTGATGGCCTTGACCTTGCTG
>JALNWS010000356.1 GCA_023230755.1 Azoarcus sp. | reverse complement strand
GAAGATTGCGGTGTTCATTGGCTGCGCCACGTCATCGAGGCTGAGCGGAATGTCGGCGCCGGTGACGGCGACCACTGCGTCGCAGTTGAAGCGGATGATGGGGCCGCTCATGGTGATCTCGAGCGCCGCGTCGCCCTGCTCGTTGCCCAGCAGACAGTTGCCCAGACGCAGCGCGCGGTCGTCCATCGGCCCCGACGGCGGTACGCCAACGGCCCAGTAACCGAGGCGGGCGGGCCAGTCCTGCACCGTGGTCTGGGTGCCGGCCGTGATGAACTCCATGCTGTGGCTGCGGTAGCCAAGGCCCTCCAGGCAGCGCGTCCAGGGTTGGCCGCTGGCGAAAGGCGTGTCCGCCAGAATCTGGCGCAGGTAGTCGCGGTTGGTTTCCACACCGTAGAGCCGGCTCTCCGCCAGCGCCGTATCGAGACCGGCAATCGCCGTGTCGCGGTCGGAGGCGTGGGCGATCAGCTTGGCGATCATCGGATCGAAATAGGGCGGAATCTCGCAGCCGGCCTCGACCCAGGTGTCGATGCGCAGCGCGCGCCCGTCCGCCGCCGGAAAACTCACCGAGGTCAGCAGGCCGGGACAGGGCTGAAAGTCGCGACCGGGATCCTCCGCGTAGAGCCGGGCCTGGATGGCGTGGCCCTGCGGCTTGAGGGTGGCGGCGAGCGCGGCGAGCGGTGGCATTTCGCCCGCGGCCAGCTTCACCATCCACTCGACCAGGTCCGCGCCCCACACCTGCTCGGTGACGCCGTGCTCGACCTGCAGCCGGGTATTCACTTCGAGGAAGTAGAAGGCGCCCGCTTCGCTGTCATAGACGAACTCGACCGTGCCGGCCGAGCGGTAACTCACCGCGCGACCGAGACGGACCGCCGCCTCGCACAGCGCTTCGGCCATGCCCGCGGGCAGGTTCGGCGCCGGGGTCTCTTCGAGCACCTTCTGGTTGCGGCGCTGCACCGAGCAGTCGCGCACGCCGAGCGCGATGACCTCGCCCGCACCGTCGCCAAAGATCTGCACTTCCAGGTGGCGTGCGCGCTGGATGTATTTCTCGATGAATACGCCCGAGTCGGAGAAGTTGTTCTCGCCCAATCGGCGCACGGCCTCGAACTGCTGTGCCAGTTCGTCGGCGCTGCGGCACACGCGCATGCCGATGCCGCCACCGCCGGCAGTGCTCTTGAGCATCACCGGGTAGCCCACGGTGGCGGCGGCAGCGAGGGCATCGTCTGCCGAGGCGAGCAGTTCCGTGCCTTCGAGCATCGGCACGCCATGCGCCTTGGCCAGCGCACGTGCGGTGTGCTTGAGGCCGAACACCCGCAGCTGCTCGGGCGTGGGGCCGATGAAGGCGATGCCGGCGGCTTCGCAGCGTTCGGCAAAGGCGGCGTTCTCGGACAGGAAGCCGTAGCCGGGGTGGATGGCGCCGGCACCGGTGTCGCGGGCAATGGCGAGGATCTTGTCTACCGCCAGATAGGTGCTGGCGGCGGCGCCTTCACCCAGACTGTGGGCTTCGTCGGCTTCGATGAGGTGGCGGCTGGCGGCGTCCGCTTCCGAGTAGACGGCCACGCCGCCGGTACCGAGATGGCGCAGCGTGCGCAGGATGCGGCAGGCGATGGCGCCGCGGTTGGCGATCAGGACTTTGTTGAACATGGTCTCACCCGATTCTTGTCGAGCTGTGGCGGGTCGTCCCGCCGGAGATCGGAACCGCGGAGGTCGTCCTCCGGGTGATTCGTTGGCTCAGTCCCAGATCAGCACTTCGGCCGGGGTCGGGTTGTAGCCGTTGCAGGGGTTGTTGAGCTGGGGGCAGTTGGAGATCAGCACGATCACGTCCATCTCGGCGCGCAACTCCACATACTTGCCCGCGCCGGAGATGCCGTCCTCGAAGGTGAGGCCGCCCTCCGGGGTGACCGGCACGTTCATGAAGAAGTTGATGTTGGCGCCGATGTCGCCCTTGGCCAGGCGGCCGTCGTGCAGGCAGCCGCACAGAAAGTTGTCGCGGCAGGCGTGCATGTGCAGCTTGTCGAGCGCATAGCGCACGGTGTTGCTCTCCTGCGCGCAGGCGCCGCCCAGGGTGTCGTGGCGACCGCAGGTGTCGGCCACGATGGTGAGCATCGGGCGTCCGAGGTTTGAGTACAGCACGCTGCCGGTGGTCAGATAGACATTGGCCTGGCGGCGCAGGGTGCGTTGCGGGTCGTAGCGCTCCTTGGGGTTGGCGACGCCGTAGAACAGGGTGTCGACCGCCTGGTTGCCTTCGAGGTCGAGCAGGCGGACGGTCTGGCCGGCCTTGACTTCGCCCACCCAGGGTTCGCCTGCCGGGATGATATGGCGGGCGACGGCAGCTTCGGGATTCAATGTGCTGGAGGTCAGGGTGCTCATGTCGGGTTGCCTCACAGATAGAGGTTTTCGGTGTTGATGAAGCCGCGCTCGTTTTCCGGGCGGGAGCTGCGGCAGTGCTCGGCGACGCCGGCCTCGGCCTGCATCCAGGTCAGCTGCACCGGCTTGGGCGCATACACGGGTGACGGGTCCATCGGATGCTGCAGGGCGGTCATCACCACCAGGGTGTCCATTGGCGCATAG
>JALNWS010000129.1 GCA_023230755.1 Azoarcus sp. | reverse complement strand
CCGGGCGCGAGCATGATGTCCTGCTCCGCAGCCCTCGAGGCAATTTCCGCCACGTCCTCGAACCCGGGCGGCCTGGCCCAGATGAACAAGCCGCCTTTGGGCTCGAGATACACTTCCAGCCCGACGCGTTCGAGCATGCGCAGACACGCATCGCTCGCCTGTGCGAGCCGCCCCTGCAGCCGGTCCAGATACTTCCGGTAGTGTCCATCGGTCAGCATCTGGTACACCAGTTGCTCATTGAACTCGCTCGAACACAAGGCGGTAAGCGTCTTCACATCGTTCAGTTCGGCCGCGAGATCGGGGCGCGCGGCCAGATAGCCCACCCTCAGACTCCCCGACAGGGTCTTGGAGAAGCTGCCGACGAAGATCACCCGATTGAGCTGATCGAGGTTTGCCAGCCGGGTGGTCGAGTGGGGATGAAAGTCGGCGTAGGTATCGTCCTCGATCACCAGAAAGTCGTGTTTCTCGGCCAGTTGCAGAATGCGGAACGCGACCCCAGGCGACAGGTTCGCCCCGGTCGGGTTGTGCAGCACCGAGTGGGTGAAGAACACCTTGGGCTTGTGGTGGGCGAGAAGCGCTTCCAGTTGCGCCACATCCGGACCGTCGGTATTTCGCGGCACGCCCACCAGGGTCGCGCCCTGCAGACGCAGATTGCCGAAGAAGTTGAAGTAGCCCGGGTCGTCCACGAGTACGGTGTCGCCCGGCTTCACCAGGTGGCGGGCGAGGATGTCGAGTGCACGGGTGGCGCCCTCGGTCAGCACGATCTGATGTGGCGCAGCCCCGATCCCGAATTCGGCAAGCTTGACCTGCAGTTGCTGGCGCAGCGGCAAGTAGCCTTGCGCTGTCCCATAGCTGGTCAGCCGAACATCGGGGCGTCGTGAAAGCGTCCGCAAGTGTCGGCGCAAGCCCTCGCCGTCCAGCCACGCGGACGGCAGCCAGCCGGCGCTGGCCTTGATCAGACCGGGGCGGTCATCCAGCCCCTGCCGCATCATCCACGCCACATCGACGGCGCGATCGGTGCTCACTTGCTGTCGTCCCTCTCCACGTTCGCGACGCGGAGCAACATAGAAGCCCGAACCGCGGCGGGAACGCAGGTAACCGAGTGCGACCAGTCGATCATAGGCCTCCACTACGGTAAACCGGCTGACCAGCTGACTCTCCGCGAGCTTGCGAATTGGCGGCAGCTTCATGCCGGGGCGCAGGATGCGGTCGTCGATCTGAGTACGAACGGCATCGACGATCTGCTCCACCAGCGGCGTGGCTTGCGAACTATCGAGACTGACCATCAGCATTGCAGTACTCCAGGGTGCGAAGGGCGTCGAACACGCCTGTACCGCTCATTCGACCGGTACGATTCCAGCATTGATCGGGCAAGGTGTCCGTTTCAGACAACAAAGTGTCAGGTAGTGTCTGGTCCACGAAGCACGACTGTCAAGGAGCCGGACATGAACCAGAGATCATTCACTTTCCTCACCCTGTTTGCGGCCAGCGCACTGCTGGCCGGTTGCGGACAAACACAGACCGAGGCCACCGTGGATATCGCCTGGCCGGAACGGCAGTCGATCTATCGCCTGAATCCCGAGCGAACCCAGGTCGATGTGTATTCCTTCCGCAATGGCATCGCCCCCTTGGGCAGCATCCGTCTGCCCCCGGGTCTGTGCCCGGTCGCAATGACACTTGACGAGCCAGGCAACCGCCTGTGGCTATGGAGCGATCGGGGCGGAGTGGCCTTCGACGCGCGCTCGCTCAGGCAAGTTCAAAGGTGGAGTGCCAGCGTTGACACCCCCTCGCCTGTCCCCCCGGGCGTCGCGTTGCGCAGCATGATCTTTCGCACCGGAGCCACGTGCAAAACCCTGCCTGCGAGCCTTCAGGCCATGGCAGGAAAATAGCTCGAAAATTGACTTGCCGCGTGCTGGAAATCCGCGTTTAATGACTAACCAGTCAGTTATTAAGCGCGGAGTCGTGCATGTCGTTGCAACCCACTCAAAGCACGGAACGCAGCACAACCTCTGCACAGGGATGCACGACTGACGACAGCTCGGACACCGGCCCGGTGGCGCTGAAAAATGCCGGCTAAGACTGCCCCACGCCGTCGCCGCAAGGAAGCGCGGCCACAGGAACTGACCGCCGCCGCCCTCGCCCTTTTCGTCGAGAAGGGCTTTTCGGCCACCAGACTCGATGAAATCGCCGCGCGAGCCGGCGTATCGAAAGGCACGCTTTACCTGTATTTCGACAGCAAGGAAGCCTTGTTCAAGGCCGTGATCACCGAAGGCGTGGTGCCGACGATCGAAGCGGGCGAAGCCCTGCTCGCCGCCTCTGCGGACGACCCCGTCACCTTGCTCCGGACCTTTCTGCTGTCGTGGTGGGCGCTGATCGGCAGCACACCACTCGGCGGCATTCCCAAGCTCATGATGTCGGAAGCCGGCAACTTTCCGGCGCTCGCCCGCTATTATGACGAAGTCGTGATCCAGCGTGGCCATGCGCTGTTGCGCACGGCAATTCAACGCGGCGTCGACCAGGGCATCTTTCGCGCGCTCGACCCCGTGCTGACCAGCACCCTGCTCGTTGCGCCGCTGGTTCACCTCGCGAACTGGAAGCATTCTTTTGCCGGTTGCTGCGGTGGCAACATCGACCCGCTCGCCTACGTAGACGCCCACATCGACCTCGTCCTCCACGGCCTCACTGTCCGCCATGACGAACAGGAAAAGCACTCATGAAACCTCTGATCCTGCTGTCGGCACTTCCGCTCCTTGGTTTGCTCGCTGCCTGCTCGCCGCCGGCGACGGAAGTCCCCGTCACGCCGGCCGTGCTGGTACGCAGCATCGGCGCAGACACCGGTGCGAAGTCCGTGCAGGCTTACACTGGCGAGATCCGGGCGCGCTTCGAAAGCGACCTCGCGTTCCGCGTCGGCGGCAAGATGATTGAGCGCAAGGTGGATGTCGGTGCGCGTGTCACCTCCGGCCAGGTGCTTGCAAAGCTTGACCCGCAGGACGCCCGGCTTGCGGCCGCTGCGGCCCGCAGCCAGATTGCCGCGGCAGAGGCGGACGCCACATTGGCACGCGTCGAACTCAAGCGCACCGAAGCCTTGCTCGCAAAGGGTTTCGTCAGCGCGTCCGCACTCGATACGCGGCGTGCAGCACTCGACGCCGCCGAGGCCAGCTTGCGCCAGGTTCGCGCACAGGCGTCGACAGCCGATAATCAGGCCGCGTACACCGAACTGCAGGCGGACAGCCCTGGTGTCGTCACCCAGGTGTTCGCCGAAGCCGGTCAGGTGGTGTCCGTCGGCCAGCCGGTTGTACGTATTGCCCGCCCCGGCGAGCGCGAGCTGCTGATCTTCGTTCCCGAAAGCAGAATCAGGTCGATTGAACCCGGCGAAGTGGCGAAAGTGCGCCTGTGGATTGACCAGGAGCGGACCATTGGCGGCACGGTGCGCGAGGTCTCCCCCGTAGCAGACAGTGCAACCCGCACCTATGGCGTGCGCATCAGCTTGCCCGATGGCGACGCGTTGCCGCTCGGGGCGACCGCAACCGCAGCGTTTTCCCGTACACAGGCAAGCAGCTTTGTCCTGCCGCTGGGCGCCGTCACCCGCAATGGCGGTCAGGCTTCGATCTGGCTGGTCGATGGCGAAAACCGGCTCACCCCCATGACGGTCGCCGTCCTCGCCTTCCGCGAAGACGGTGTCGTTGTGCGCGACGAATTGCCCGAGGGCAGCCGCGTGGTGGTGACCGGCGTGCATAAACTCGTCGCCGGCACAAGGGTGCGCCCCGTCGAGGAGGGCAGCACGCCCGCGCTGGATGTGAAACGATGAATGCCCCGCGCTCACGCTTCAACGTCTCCGAATGGGGACTCGAGCACCCCTCGCTGGTGCTCTACCTCCTCGTGGCACTGACCCTGATCGGGATGCTGTCCTACACCCGGCTGGGGCAATCCGAAGACCCACCCTTCACCTTCAAGGTCATGGTGGTCCGGGCCGAATGGCCGGGAGCGAGTGCGCGCGAGATGGAAGCGCAGGTGACCGACAAGATCGAAAAGACCCTTCAGGAAGTGGCCCAGATCGACTTCGTGCGCAGCTATTCCAAGCCTGGCGAAGCCCTGGTGTTCTTCCTCGCCAAGGACTCCACGCATCCGCGCGACATCCCGGACGTGTGGTATCAGGTACGCAAGAAAATCGGTGACATGCAGGGCAAATTGCCACGCGGTGTCAATGGCCCCTATTTCAACGATGAGTTCGGCGACACCTATGGCAACGTATTCGCCGTCGTTGGCGAGGGGGTGTCGCATGCCGAACTCAAACGCCACGCAGAGGCCATCCGCAATGAGATCCTGCGGGTCAAGGACGTGGGCAAGGTCAGCTTCTTCGGCGAACAGTCGCAGCGCATCTACATTGAGCTGTCCAACACCAAACTCGCGACTTTCGGCCTGAATATCGCGGACATCGCCAGCGCGCTGTCGACGCAGAACGCGATGACGGGCGCGGGCTATTTCGAGACCGCCGGCGAACGCATCTGGTTGCGTCCCAGTGGCAGCTTCGACGACCTCGACGCGATCCGTGACACCCTGATCCGGGCCAAGGGCCGGGCGTTTCGTCTCGGCGATGTGGCAGACGTGAAGCGCGGACTGGTCGACCCACCGGACGAACGCATGCGTTTCAAGGGCGAAGACGCATTCGGCATTGGCGTATCGATGCGCGCCGGCGGAGACATTGTCGCGCTGGGCCATCATCTGGATGATGCGGTGACACGCATCGAGGCACAGTTGCCGCTCGGCATCCGCCTCGAACGTGTGGCTGACCAGCCACGCGCGGTACGCAATTCGGTCGGCGAGTTCGTCAAGGTCCTGTTCGAGGCCGTCGTGATCGTGATGGCGGTCAGCCTGCTGTCGCTCGGCTTCCGCACTGGCGTGGTGGTGCTGATCATCATCCCGGTGGTGCTGGCCATCACCTTTCTGTTCATGTACCTGTTCGATATCGGCTTGCACAAGATTTCGCTCGGCGCCCTGATCATCGCCCTCGGCCTGCTGGTGGACGACGCCATCATTGCGGTGGAGATGATGGCGACCAAGATGCAACAGGGCTGGGAACGCGCGAAGGCTGCCAGCTTTGCCTACACCTCCACCGCCATGCCCATGCTCTCGGGCACACTGATCACGGCAGCGGGTTTTCTGCCGATTGCCACCGCAGCCTCGGCCACCGGCGAATATACGCGCTCGATCTTCGAGGTCACGGTGATCGCGCTGCTGGTGTCGTGGGTCGCCGCGGTCCTGTTCGTGCCATACATCGGCTTTCACCTGCTGCCCGATTTCCGCAAGACAAACGGCAAGCCCTCGCCGGCTGCGCGCTTGCTCGCCCTGATCGCCCCGAAGGCGGGAGAACGCATGGCCGCGCGTGCAGTGCATGCCCATGAACAACACGACGAATTCGCGATCTATCACACCCCGTTCTACAACCGCTTCCGGACGCTGGTCAGCGGCTGCGTGCGTCACCGCTGGCTGGTGATCGCGGTCACTCTCCTCATCTTTGCGCTGTCACTGGTGGTATTCGCGCGGGCCGTTCCGCAGCAGTTCTTCCCGGATTCGACCCGCCCTGAACTGCTGATCGACCTGCGCCTGACCGAAGGTGCCTCACACCAGGCGACGGAGGCCGCAGTAAAGCGACTGGAACACTTCCTCGACCAGCAGGACGGGATCGACAACTACGTTGCCTGGCTCGGCGGCGGCAGCCCGCGTTTCTACCTTCCGCTCGACCAGCAACTGGCACAGACCAACTTCGCACAGTTCGTGGTGCTCACCAGAGGCAGTGCCGAGCGTGAAGCCCTGCGCACCCGGCTGATCGAACTGTTCGAGGCCGAGCCGTGGCCGCTCAGGGCCACCGTCAACCGCCTGGAGAACGGCCCGCCGGTGGGGTTCCCGGTGCAATACCGGGTCAGCGGGCAGGATGCCGACGAGATGCGTCGCTTTGCCCACCAGGTCGCGGACGCAATGCGGTCCAACCCCAACCTGTCCAACGTGCATCTCGACTGGGAAGAACCCTCCAAGGTCATCCGCCTGAAAATCGATCAGGACAAGGCGCGCCTGCTGGGCGTATCGAGCGCAGATATTTCCACCCTGCTCGCCACCTCATTGCAGGGCACGACCGTCACCCAGTTCCGCGAAGGGACGGAAACCATCTCCGTCGTCCTCCGCGGTTCAGACTCGGAGCGCCTGCATCTTGGCCTGCTGCCCGATCTTGCGCTGCCCGTCAGCGGCGGGCGCAGTGTCCCGCTGGCACAGGTCGCCACCGCCGAATATGGCTTCGAAGAAGGCGTAATCTGGCGCCGCAACCGGGTCCCGACGGTCACCATCCGTGCCAGCCTGTACGGCACGATCCAGCCTGCCGTCGTGGTCGGGCAGCTTGCGGGGCAGATCGACAGCATCGAAAAAGCGTTGCCGCTGGGCTATCGCCTCGAAGTCGGCGGCTCGGTCGAAGAGAGCGGCAAGGGCGGAAGCTCGGTTGCCGCCGGCGTGCCGCTCTTCATCCTGGTGGTACTCACCGTGTTGATGCTGCAACTGCAGAGTTTTTCACGCACCCTGATCGTGATCCTGACGGCACCGCTGGGCATGATCGGCGTCACCGCCTTCCTGCTCGCCTTCAACAAGCCCTTCGGCTTCGTCGCCATGCTGGGCACCATCGCACTGTCGGGCATGATCATGCGCAACTCGGTGATCCTGGTCGACCAGATCGAACAGGATACGCACGCAGGTCATCCACCCTGGGAGGCGATCGTGGAGTCCACCGTGCGCCGCTTCCGCCCCATCATGCTCACCGCGGCGGCGGCCATTCTGGCCATGATCCCCTTGTCACGCTCTGCCTTCTTCGGACCGATGGCGGTGGCCATCATGGGCGGGCTGACCGTCGCAACCCTGCTCACCATGCTCTTTCTGCCCGCTCTCTATGCCGCCTGGTACCGCGTCCGGCCGGCAACGCAGGCTCAAACCACCTGAGCATCCGATGAGACGGCGCCTTTCACTCCGCCCGTACCGGCCGCCACGGCGAGCGCGACCGCTCAGGCGCGCAGCGTGCGGTGCACCAACTGCGTTAGAATGTGAAGGTTTCTCATTCGGTCACGCTATACATTAGCGTGTGCTAATATTTAGCCAGGAGTACCTGATGAACTTCGAACAAGCGCGCTTCAACATGGTCGAGCAGCAGATCCGTCCCTGGGAGGTCCTGGATCAGGGCGTGCTCGACCTCCTGATGACAGTGAAGCGCGAAGAATTCGTGCCTGCGGCCTCCCGCTCGCTGGCCTTTGCCGACGTCGAAATTCCTATCGGCGCAGGTCAGGTCATGCTCAAGCCGGTGATCGAAGGCAAGATTCTGCAATCGATCCAGCTGCATCGCTCCGACTCCGTACTCGAGATTGGTGCCGGCTCCGGCTATTTCGCCGCCCTGCTCGCAGCCAAGACCGAATGGGTGCGCACCATCGACATCGACCCCGAACTGGTCAAGCTCGCCCACGCCAATCTCGCACGGAATGGCGTCGAGAACGTCATTGTCGAGGAAGGCGACGCAGCGCAAGGCTGGGCCGAGCGCGCCCCCTATGACGTAATCGTGGTATCGGGCGGGCTGCCGTTCCTGCCGCAATCGCTGCTCGCGCAGCTCAAGGTCGGCGGCCGGCTGTTTGCCTTCGTTGGTGAGGCGCCGGTGATGAAAGCCCGCCTTGTCACCTGCGAAGCAGAAGGCCGCTTCCGCACCGAAGACGTTTTTGAAACCATGGTGCCGATGCTGCGTAACGCGCAGCGTCATGACACCTTCAGCTTCTGATCGATCGCCATGCGTCACATTTCACCCGTTGAACTGGCCGAGTGGCTCAATGATCCGCAGCAACCTTCACCACTGCTCCTTGATGTACGCGAGCCGTGGGAGTTCGAGCTCTGTCATATCGAAGGCTCGCAGGCGATGCCGATGAACTCGGTGCCCGCCCGCAGCCAGGAGCTCGACCGCGAACGCGAAACCGTGGTGATCTGCCATCACGGTGGGCGCAGCGCGCAGGTTGTAATGTTTCTTGAGCGCCAGGGCTTCGGCAAGGTCATCAACCTTGCCGGCGGGGTGTCCGAGTGGGCCGGCCGGGTCGATCCGAAGATGCCGCAGTACTGAGAACCACGGAGAATCACATGAAGCGCGCCCTGGCGATTTGCCTTTCGAGTCTGTTTGCAAACGGAGCCTTCGCCGCCGACCTGACACAGGTTTACCGCGATGCGATGGCGAACGACGCCAAGTTTTCCGCTGCCAGAGCCCAGTTTGAAGCCGGCCAGGAAAAGGTGGTCCAGGGTCGTTCCGGGCTGCTTCCCGTCATCGCAGCGTCCGCAACGACAACCTGGAACGACGTCAGCTACCGGGCGTCGAGTACCACCAGCGATTACACCTACAACAGCAATGGCTACGCCGTTCAGCTGACCCAGCCGCTGTTCCGCTGGCAGAACTGGGTGCAATACAAGCAGGGCGAACTGCAGACCGCACTCGCAGGCAGTCAGTACGGACAGGCGCGTCAGGATCTGATCCTGCGTACTGCCGAGGCCTATTTCAACGTGCTTAATGCAGAAGACACACTGGCGGCCGTGACCCAGTTGCGCACTGCCGCAGCCGAGCAACTGGAGATTGCCAAGACCAGCTTTGAGGTCGGCACCGTCACCATCACCGACGTACACGAAGCGCAGTCTCGCTTCGACCTCGCCTCCGCGCAGGAGATCGCTGCGCGCAACGACCTCGACGTCAGTCGCGAATCGCTCGCGCAGATCATCGGCAAGGAACCGGAACCGCTCGCTGGCCTGCGCAAGGGAGTTGCACTCCAGCGCCCGCAACCGGACAACATCAGCGAGTGGGTCTCGGCCGCCGAACAAGGCAGCTTTGGCGTACAGGCCCAGCAACTGGCGCTCGAGATTGCCACCCGCGAAGTGTCACGGACCAGTGGGGGACACCTGCCCACACTCGACCTCGTCGCCACGCACAGCCTGAACAATCGCCCATCGGTTTCGTATGACCGCAGCGATAGCACGACGGTCGGTCTGCAGCTCAACATCCCGCTGTATCAGGGCGGAGCTGTCTCCTCCAGCGAACGCGAAGCTGCCGCGCTCAAGCTCAAGGCAGATGCCGATCTTGAGGACGCACGCCGCAGCGCAGCGCTCGCCGCACGGCAATCCTACCTCGGGGTGACCAGCGGCATGGCGCAGGTCCGTGCGCTCGAAGCGGCCAAAGTGTCCTCGACCTCGGCGCTGGAAGCCAACAAGCTGGGATACGAAGTCGGCGTGCGGATCAACATCGACGTGCTGAATGCGCAGAGCCAGCTCGCAGACACGCTGCAAAAGCTGTCTCGTGCCCGCTACGACACCCTGCTGGCTCAATTGCGCCTGAAAGCGGCTGCCGGCACGCTTGGCGAAGAAGACGTCATCGCCATCAACGCACTGCTCGAAGCGCGCTGATGCCCCGCTACATTGTGCCGACACGCAGTCGGCGCAATGTATCCGTTCGGCTACAACTCCAATAAGCACACCTGGCCCGACTCCGGGAAAATACCGCCTTGCCGCAGTCGTTGACGCGGTTTTCTGGTCGCCCGGAGTCACCCCCAATGCAAGCCCGAATACTGATCGTCGACGACGATCCCCAGATCCGCAAGCTGCTGTCCGAATTCCTCGACAGTTATGGTTTCACCTGCACGCTGGCCGCAGACGGCACCGAGATGCACCACGTCCTGGCGCATGGCGCAATCGACGTCATCATTCTCGACCTGATGCTGCCGGGTGAAAACGGACTCACCTTGTGCCGGCAGTTGCGCGCCGACAGCCAGATCCCGATCATCATGGTGACTGCGCGCGGCGAGTTGTCGGACCGCATCGTCGGCCTCGAGCTCGGTGCCGACGACTACGTCGTGAAGCCATTCGAGCCACGTGAACTGGTGGCCCGCATCAACACCATCTTGCGGCGCACGCGCAGCACGGCACCCGCCAGTGCGGTTTCACCACAAAAGAAAACCGAGGTCCGCTTCGAGGGCTGGCATCTCAATCCGCTCACGCGCCTGCTGACCTCCCCGGCGCAGCTGGCCATCCCCCTTTCGAATGCGGAATTCCGGCTGCTATGGGCATTCATCGAGCGTCCGCGCTGCGTGCTCAATCGCGACCAGCTGCTCGACGCCGCCCGCGGTCGAGCCGCAGAGGCGTTCGACCGCAGCATCGACCTGCTTGTGTCGCGCCTGCGGCAGAAGCTGCAGGAAGACCCGCGACTGCCGCGCCTGTTGAAGACCGTTCGCGGTGAAGGCTACCTGTTCGACGCAGAGGTCTCCCAGTGAAACGATTCATGCCGGACACGGTGTTCGGGCGGCTCTTCGGGCTGGTGGTGCTGGCCGTCCTGGCAAGCCACATCCTGGTCTTCGCAGTGTTCATGAACCTCGCACCAGGAGGCCCGTCTGCAGAGCGCCCCGCGCCCCAGGCCAGCGCCCTGCGTCCGGACCGACCGCAGCCACCTGACGCGCGCCGTCGTCCGCCGCCACCATCGCCCCTGAACGGCATGCTGATTGGCCTGCTCATCCAGTTCATCGCGGTCACCGTGGCGGCATGGTATGGAGCGCGCATGCTTGCCCGCCCCATTCAGCAAATGGCAACTGCCGCGGAGAGACTGGGCGACAACCTGAGCAGCCCGCCAATGAAAGAGCAGGGCCCCCGTGAGGCGCGCAGCGCAAGCCGTGTGTTCAACCGCATGCAGGACAATATCCGCGCGCAGATCGAGGCACGCGAACGCTTTCTTGCAGCCGTGTCACACGATCTGCGCACCCCGCTCACGCGCATGAAGCTGAGCATCGAGTCTCTCACGGACGCCGGCGTGGGCGAGAGACTGCGCAGCGACATCAACGAAATGACCACCATGCTGGACGCCACCCTCAGTTACTTGCGCGGCGAAGCGCTGGACGAGGCCTGGCAGCGCATTGACATCCAGGCCCTTGTCGACACGGTTGCAGAGGACGCGCGCGAAAACGGATATCAGGTCAGCGTCAGCGGCACAGCCAAACCGATCGAAGGCCTGCCTCACGCGCTGCGGCGATGCCTCGACAACCTTGTCGACAATGCAGTCCGCTACGGCGAACGTGCGGACCTGAATCTCATCGACGGGCCGGCCAGCCTGGTCATCGAGGTCAGGGACGCGGGCCCGGGCATCCCGGAGAACCGCATCTCCCACGTCATGGAGCCTTTCGTCCGCCTGGAGGATTCACGCAACCGGAACTCGGGTGGCGTCGGACTGGGGCTGTCGATTGCGCGCGATGCGGCACATCGCAACCGCGGCGAACTCAGCCTGCGCAATGCGCCCGGCGGCGGGCTTATTGCCCGTGTCACACTCCCCCGGACCTGAGGCAACAGCCCTCTTCGTATCAGAACGGATACCAGGCAGACAAACTGCAGCCAAGTCCGGAGCATAGATTGCTGCCATGCGCTGCACAGTCCGCAGTCGCAGCCTCGACCACATAAGGAGCCCCATCATGACCAGCGCAATCAGCAGCAGCGGCATGTCTTACGCAAACTGGGCAAGTGCCCAGGGGAGTCAGGCGATGCCCCGTCGCCCCGACGCGTCCCGGATGTCGGAAGACCTGTTCTCGCAACTCGACACCAAGAGCCAGGGTTATCTCGAGCAAAGCGACTTTGAAACGGCACTAAGCGGTCTGTCCGACACCAGCGCCAGTGCGGAAGAGCTCTTCACCGCGCTCGACAGCAACGAAGACGGGAAGGTGACGCAGGACGAACTTTCATCACGTTTGCAGGAACTCGGCGACCAGCTCGACAGCCAGTTCCAGCAGATGCGCATGGCGGAGAGTGGAATGGGGGCGATGGGGGGCATGCCGCCTCCGCCGCCGCCACAAGGAGGCGAGGACAGCGGCCTCAGCCAGGACGAGCTCACTACCATGGCCAGCGAAGCCAGCAACAGCAATCTCGCTTCGATGTTCTCCACACTCGCGACGAACTTCGATACCGCAGATGCGGACGGTGACGGGCTGGTGAGCGCAAGCGAAGCACGTGCCTACGGACAGTCGCAGCAGGCCGGCGGGACTTCGGACTCAGCCGGAAGTGGCGGGCAATCAGTATCGAGCGAAGCACGCCTGCTCAAACAGATCATGGACCTGGCCGCATCGTACGGAAGCAACGCTTCGGCATCGATCAGCGGTTCGCTGCTCAGCGCCAGCGCCTGACCTGAACGTCCTGCCACCAGCCCTGCGCCCTTTCAGACTTCGTCGATCACCTGAAAGCTCAGGGTTGGTGCAGTAAAGTCGTCGGGCGCGGCGCCCAGGCCGATCTCTCCCCGCCCATGCAGCATGCAACTGTCGCGTTTGAGCATCACCGGCGAAACCGCGCCGGCAAAGCTCACCCAGGTGCCGTTACTGCTGAAGTCGGTCAACACGCATTGGCTGCTCACCCATTCGAT
>JALNWS010000355.1 GCA_023230755.1 Azoarcus sp. | reverse complement strand
ATTACTTTGCTGCCATTGTTCGTAGAGTTCGGTGTCAAGCCATGGCGCGGTGTGTTCGCCGGTCTGGGCATCGCGGCCGGCAATGAAGTAATCGCGAGGGTGGGAGATGCTGCGGCCCAGGTGATCCCACATGAAGGCGTAGTTGCCCGATGCCGGATCGGCAATCGTCGATCTGCGCTCGGGGGTCGGGCGCAGCGAGTCGGTAAAGGCCATCAGGTGGGCGTGATCGAGTGCGAGGGTGACGTAGCCGATTTTCTGGCCGTTATGCACCACGGGCGTTGCCCACCGGATCAGACCACGAAAGCGCTTGCCAACCGGGTTCTCGAGGCCCGCGTAACCGGAGTTCTCCGGGGCAAATGCGTGCCCTCTCCGTGCCGCCTCCTCGGGCGTGTAGGGGCCGATCCAGTCCGCCCGTACCTGCTCTCCGATCAGGTCGGATACATGGATTTCACCGGGCTTCAGGGCCTGCAGTTCGTGCCAGTAGGTTTCGGCATGGAGAAAGGTGTGCTCGCGCACGCTGACGTCACGCAGTTCGGACGTGAGCAGGTCGGTGGCGGTGTCCGCGACCGCCTTCAATTGCTCCTTGCCGTCGAGCCCGATAAAACTGATTTCCAGAAACAGCGGGCGCGTTCGCATGCGTCCGCTTACTTCGGGCTCTCGGTAGTGAAACTGTTTGGCGTTGTCGGGGAGTGGCGTATTCACGCGCGCGGCGGGGCGTTCGGTCTGCTCGACGGCTTCCCATGCGTGGCCGTCCGTGGTCGGTCGGTATGGGCCGTGGTCCTCGAATTCGCGCACGTGCGTGGTGATGAAGCGGCGGTAGACTTCCGCCTGTATCGGCAGGCTGGCCGCGCGCAGCACATCCTTGTCGCGGTCGTAGAGGAAGCGGGCAACGATGCGCGCGGTATTGGTGGTGAGTGTTTCGATCGCCTCGCGCGAGCGGTCGTCAAGGGCTGCGATTGAATCGTCGATTGCGGTCCGGGCGGTGCGCTGCTGTGTGTCGCGCATCGTGTCCGCCATGCTCACCGCGCCTTCGGTAACCGATTGGCCGAGGTCGCGAGCGGCGCTCCATGCAAACCAGGCGAGCAACAGCAGGGGGACAACCTTGATGACGACAAAGATGCCGATCAGCTTGGCTCGAAGGCTGAACCGCGTGAGCCACTCATTCATGCTCAAGGCTCGACGCTGCGCAGTCGGTCGCGATGTTGCAGAGTGCGCAAACCCGCCGGACGCTCGGGACCCTGGGCATCAGGATCAGCCGGACGATTGGCTGATCCCGCTGCGAAGATTGCGCTGCCGGCGAATACGGGCAATTTGTGCTTGAACGTAGCCGTGCAGTTCGCGAAAGGGAACCGGCTTGCCGTAGATGGTCACATCGTCCGGCAGCCCGCCCTCGGCCGTAATTTCTTCGGGTGTGAGCACCGAAACGACCACGATGGGCAGATCCTGAGTTGCCGGGTTGTCGCGCAGGCGACGAATCATCTGAAACCCGTCCAGGCCGCTCATCCTCAGATCGGCAATCAGCAGGTCAGGCATGCAGCGGCCGACCTCGAGCAGGGCGTCGAGCCCGTTGTCGAACATCTGGATTTCGAGGGGAAGGCCCCACTTTGCCATCGTTTCGCGATAGACCGTCTGCAACAGGAGGTCGTCCTCCAGGATCACGACGCTCAGGTTTTCGCCATGGGGGCGGGCAACGGCCGCTGACGTCGGCGCAGCAGGCTGTTGTGTTGTATTCGAGAGCAGGGCATCGACCGAGTCCTGCCGGATGCGGCGATGGCCTCCGGCTGTTTTCCAGGCGACCAGCTTGCCGTGCTCGACCATCTGTTGAACAGCTCCCAGAGACAGGCCGAGTTGACGCGCAGCCTGCGCCGTGCTGATGAACTCTGAAGGAGTGTCGGCTGAAGCCATAGATGTTAATTGCCAATATCTGAAGTCAACGTCAAAAATAGCAGTTATTTGCTGTTTTCGCCAAGACAATATGACATTGTGCGTCGCTTGGCCACACTGGCGCATGCCACGCACCGCCTCGCCAGTTGTCATTAAGATTTTGCTTTTATTATGTTTTTCGGATTAATGTTGGGGGTGATTTCTCCACAAATCCATGGAGATGGAATGGACAGGCTCGAGCGCTTTGACACAATACTGGATCTGCCCGCGCTCGATGAGCTGCATCAGCTGCTGGGTGCGGACCTTTGCGACATCGTGGCGCAGTTGCTCGTTCAATTGCCTGCACAGTTCGAAGCGCTGAGTGTGGCGTCTGCAGCAGGCGATTTTGTTGCGATACGAAGCATTGCGCACAACATCAAAGGCAGCGTCGGCAACATGGGCGGAGTTGCCCTTTCAAAGGCGGCTGCAGCGCTTGAGGGGGCTGCGCGTGAGCACGATTCCGCACTTGTGGCGCGGCAGATGGAGCAGGTCACGGAGCTGGTGCCGGAAACCCTTGCAGCGTTCGAGGCCTTCGTTCGCGAGCGCTGCGGCGACTGAGCCCGCCGGTTTTTCTGGCGGTCGCTCAGGCCGGGCGTCGGAAAGTGCTCACGAGGTGTTCAAAGTCGGCGGGTTTCATCGGCTTTCCGAT
>JALNWS010000128.1 GCA_023230755.1 Azoarcus sp. | reverse complement strand
CTGGCACGCGCGTGGAGATCGTTGAATGAAGGAGATCGAACTTGTCCTGCTCGACTGGGCCGAGGCCGCACCGCGGGCGATGCCCCTGCGCGAACGGGTGTTTGTAGTCGAGCAGGGCGTGCCGATGGAGATGGAACTGGATGAGTACGACCCGCTGTCGCGTCATGCGTTGGCGCTCAGCCGGGATCACCACGTGCTTGCAACCGGCAGATTGTTGCCGGACGGGCATATCGGACGCATGGCGGTGGATGCGGCGTGGCGGGGACGCGGCGTGGGCGGCCTGGTGCTGGAGGCGCTGGTGGAAGAAGCCTGGCGGCGGAATCTGCGCGAGGTGGTGCTTAACGCCCAGGTGAGTGCCATCGACTTCTACCGTCGCCACGGGTTTGTGGCTGAAGGTGACACCTTCATGGACGCGGGGATTGTTCACCGCGCGATGCGTCGACGCCGAAGCGATGCGTAACCATGCTGTGCTGTCTTGCACCGGGAAGCCAGGTCCACTCGGTAAAGCGCACTTCGCCACTGCGATCGACCGTCAGCAGCGTCGAACATCGGGTGCCGTAGGTCGGCGAGTCGATGAAGGCCGTTGAAAGGCGGCGCTCCCACTCCAGGCTGACACCGGTATCAGGAAGTTGGTCGTCGGCAACTGGCGTGGTGTCACGCAGCAATGTCAGGAATGCCCTGCTGTCCGGCAAGGTGTGGAGCGCAGCAGAGAACGCCTCACGTGCACGTTTGAGTTTGGGCCATTCGGTGTCGAGGACGTGGTTCGACAGGCCGTAGACGCCGGGCGCCAGCAGACGCACCGTGCCGGTGGTGCTTTCATGAATGCCGAACTGTGCACCGTCGCTCACCAGGAGATTGAACCCGGCATAGTCGGCACTGTTGCGTGCGATGTTGTCGAGCGTTTCGCGGGGCCCGGACGAGGCCTCCAGCGCTGCGCGCACCAAGGCGCCGCGTGAGGGCAGCCCGCTGGCGCGCTGGCTGGGGTCGCGGAAGTTGGTCAGGGCGGAAAAACGACCGCTGCGGCTGATGCCCAGCCAGGTCCCGCCAGCCTCGAGATCGCGCCCTGCGAGCAGATGCGGCGCATCCGGCCACCAGTGCGCCGGAACCGCCGGGCGATTGACAAACTCATCCCGGTTGGCCGCCACCACGAGAGGATAGTCCGGATGGGCCTGCCATCCGGCGATGATCAGACACACTCGAGGAAGCACTCCATGTGTCGCGCCGAACCGGGCTGGATGATGCTCTCCAGATCATGTTGTTCGACGCCTTCGCGCAGCGCCAGCTCAAAGGCGATCGTCCCGGACACGCCTTCATAGACTTCCATCCAGGTCGTTTCTTCATGGTCACGGACAAACAGTCGGCCCACGATGCCCGTCTTCTTGCCGAGCGCAAGCTGCATGGCGCGCACCGACGCGTGGGCGTCGTCGATGTCTGCTCCATCGCGAATACGGTAATAGATGAAGTAATGCTTCAGTGGGCTGTTGTCGGAGGACATGATCGACTTGTCTGTGAACCGTCAGGACAGGGAGTAAGGAAGTTCGAGGACAGACAGTAGCGGGCCATCGGGGCTGCCGAGGTGGACGTCACCTTCTTCAACGCAACTGTTCTGCATCACCGCCAGAGCCTCGAACGCACCGCCTCCCAGCGCCGCAACGTTGACCAGCTTGCCTGCCGACTGCTCACCGAACGCAGCAGAATAGAGGTCGTCGCCTGTTGCCGGCGCGGGCTGCGCAGCCACCGCAACGCGATACATCCGCTTCTTCAGCTTGCCGAGGTACTTGGTACGGGCGACGATTTCCTGTCCCGGATAGCAGCCTTTCTGAAAGCTGATGCCGCCGATGAGGTCGTAATTCAGCATCTGGGCGACAAACTCTTCCTGAGTGGCCGACGTGACCAGTGGCAGGCCTGCGCGCACCATCGCGAGTTGCCAGGCATTGGTACCGGCCGGCACAGCACCTGCCGAGCGCAGCTTGCGGTACGCATCCGGCGCCGCCTCGGTGTCCACGACCACGATGGCTGCCTCGGCACCGAGGCGGATCGTCCGCACGCCGGCCACGAGTGCTTCGTGCATGTCGGTAGTGGGGAAGGGCAGTCCGGCCGCTTCGAGGGTGGCTGCAACCGTGGGGCCTGCAAGGCCGATCAGGGCACGGCCTGCGCTGACGTCGGCGAGCCTTACCTTACTGCGCAGGATGTACATCGACAGCTTCTTGTGCATCGCGGGCAGGATGTCGGCTGACATCAGCAGGCTGTGACCTTCGTCTTCATGCCAAAGCAGAAAGCTCGCCAGCATGCGCCCCTTTGGGCTGTTGAAACTGTTCCACTGCGCGCTGCCTGCGGCCAGTTTGTTTACATCGTTGGAGAACAGGTTGTGCAGGAAAGGCGCTGAGTCGGGGCCGGTGCTTTGTACCAGTCCGAGGTGGAGCAGCGGCACTGCAACCGTGCCCGCAGCGAGGGTGGCTGTATCGGCGGTGGCGTCGCCGAAGGATACGATGTCGTCGTCGAGGGTCGCTCCCTCGCCGGAAAGAAAGTCAGTCCAGGTTGTCATGGTCTTTTCGGTCAGTATCAGGGTGTTTGGGGGCAGGCCGTGGGCCGTGGCGATGAAGTATTATAGGGCCCCGCCGCGATCCGGCAGTTCCCTGTTAGCTTGGTGATTGCCGATCGGTCGGCAAGGTCACCCGATTTCCGATGAAGAAACTCTTCCTCAGCTTCGTTGCCGTTGTTGTGCTGGCCACCGTCATCATGGGGTCGGTCGCGTGGTGGTTTGCCCATCACGTCATACCTCTCAAGCAGCCTGTCGTGGATTTTACCGTCCAGCGTGGTTCAAACATGCGTCAGGCTGCAAGTGCCATCGCTGCAGCAGGCGTCGAGGTGAAGCCAGCCGTGCTTTACTGGCTCGCGAGACTGGCCGGCAAGGCGAGCCTGATCAAGGCCGGCAGCTATGAAGTGCACGAAGGTATCACCCCTTGGTTGCTGATCCTGAAGCTTTCCGCCGGTGACGTGTCACAGGGTGAGGCCCTGCTGGTGGAGGGGTGGACTTTCCGCCAGGTTCGGTCCGCGCTTGAATCCAATACCAACCTTCAGCCAGACACGGCGGGGTTGAGCGACGTGGAAATTCTGAGCAGGATCGGCGCAAGCGAGGAGAGCCCTGAGGGGCTGTTCTTCCCCGACACCTATCTGTTCGACAAGCAATCGAGCGCGCTCGCCTTGCTTGCCCGTGCGTATCAGGCCATGCACAAGCATCTGGACGAAGCGTGGGCCGCCCGCGACGCGTCGTCGCCCTTGCGCTCGCCCTATGAGGCGCTCATTCTGGCCTCGATCATCGAAAAGGAGACCGGCCGCGCGGAGGATCGCAGCATGGTGGGGTCGGTGTTCATCAACCGCTTGCGCATCGGCATGCGTCTGCAGACCGACCCCACGGTGATCTACGGACTCGGGGAGGGTTTCGATGGGCGGCTTCGCCGCCGCCATCTGGATACCGACCATCCGTGGAATACCTATACCCGTGTGGGCCTCCCGCCCACACCGATTGCGATGCCCGGCCGCGACTCCCTGATGGCTGCAGTCAATCCACAGCAAACGGACTACCTGTACTTTGTCGCGCGCGGCGATGGCAGCAGTGAATTCTCGCGTAACCTCAATGAACATAATCGCGCGGTTGATCGATACCAGCGCTGAGGAGCAGTCTGTTGGAAGCAGGAGTGCAAAAAGGCCGTTTCATTACCTTCGAGGGGATTGACGGAGCAGGCAAGAGCAGCCAGATCGCAGCGGTGGTTTCGATGCTCGTGGCGCGCGGGCTCGTTGTCGAGCAGTCGCGCGAGCCCGGCGGTACCCGCCTCGGCGAGTCACTGCGCGAACTCCTGCTGCATGAGTCGATGCACCTTGAGACCGAAGCCATGCTGATGTTCGCCGCACGTCGCGAACATCTTGCAGCGCGCATCGAACCAGCGCTGGTGCGAGGCGAGTGGGTGGTGTGCGACCGTTTCTCCGACGCGACCTATGCCTACCAGGTTGGGGGGCGGGGATTGGCTGCAGAGAAGTTCTCGGTGCTGGAAAACTGGGTACATCCCGGATTTCAGCCCGATCTCACCTTGCTGTTCGACCTGCCACCCGAGATCGCTGCAAGCCGCGTGGCCTCGACCGGCGCCGATCCCGACCGTTTCGAACGCGAACAGCGGGATTTTTTCGTGCGGGTGCGTGAGGCTTATCTGCAACGAGCTTGCGATGCCGCGGGACGAATCTGCGTGATCGACGCCAATCGTCCACCGGCGCAGATCAGGGAAGAGATCGAACGGCTGATCGTGGAGCGTTTCTTCACATGATCCAGCCATGGCTACAAGCGACTTGGGCCAGACTGATCGCCCTCGACGGCAAACTCCCTCATGCGCTGCTGTTCGCCGGCGCAACAGGCCTGGGAAAGCGCGAACTGGCTGAAGCGCTGGCGGCCCGACTGCTGTGCGAATCGCCATTGGCGGACGGTCATGCCTGCGGTCGCTGCGACGCCTGCCAGTGGCGGGTGTCGGGCAACCATCCCGATTTCTATCGCGTGGTGCCGGCGGCCGCGGCCGAGCAAGCCGAGGCCGCTGAGGATGCTCCATCGGCAGAGGCGGCGGGTGGCAAGGCCAAATCCAGCCAGATCGTGATCGACCAGATTCGCGAACTGCAGTCCGCACTGGCTGTCACCGGCCATCACAGCGCGCAGCGTGTGGTTGTCCTTGATCCGGCAGAGGCGATGAATACCTTCACCGCGAACGCCTTGCTCAAGCTGCTGGAGGAGCCACCTGAGGGCTGCAGTTTTTTGCTTGTATCCTCGGCGCCACGCAAGCTGCTGCCGACGATTCGCAGCCGCTGCCAACAGTGGAATTTTCCGCGCCCCGATGCTGCCCAGCGTGCAGCCTGGTTAGCCGGCGAACGCCAGGAAATGGAAGGTCTGCTCGCGTTGGCCGGCGGCATGCCGCTGGCCGCAAGCCGCTTGGCGGACCAGGGTGGTGTGGCCCTGATGGCGCGCTTCGTGCGCGACCTGGCGGGTGAGCCGGATGCGCTCAGGCTGGCGGGACAGTGGGAAGTCTGGCTGAAATCGAAGGAGGCACTGGCGGCCGGGTTCGGGTTGAGTACGCTGGTGGAATGGATGCAACGGTGGGTCGCTGATATCGTCAGCCTGCGTCTGGGCGGGCAGGTGCGTTTCTTTCCCGCTCAGGAAAACGTGCTGTCCTTGCTTGCTTCCCGCATGAGCGTGGCGGCTGCGAGCAGCTGTTACAATGAGATTGCCCAGATTCGTCGTGTCGCCACGCACCCGCTGAACCTTCGCCTTTTTCTTGAAGACATGCTGATGCGCTACGCACGCGCAGTGAAAGGAGCCCGGACTTGAGCGAAGCCAGTCGTACCCATGTTGCACGTCCGAGCGTGCTGTCACTGGGCATCAGTTCCAAATCGGCGTTGTACGCTGCCTACATGCCCTTCCTCGCCAACGGTGGCATCTTCGTCCCCACGCCGAAGAACTACAGCCTTGGTGACGAGGTCTTCATGCTGTTGCAGCTGATGGACGATCCGACCAAGCACCCGATTGCGGGTACGGTGGTCTGGGTCACGCCGTCGGGGGCGCAGGGTGGAAAGGCTGCAGGCATTGGCGTGCATTTTTCCAGCGACGAGGCCGGCGTTGCCTTGCGTCATCGCATCGAACAGATTCTGGCGGGCCATCTGGGCTCCGCCCGTCCAACCCACACCCTTTGAGTACCTGATGTTCGTTGATTCGCACTGCCATCTCGACTTTCCCGATCTCGCCGCACGCGAGGATGAAATTCTGGCCACGATGGCCGACAAAGGCGTTGGTCAGGCGCTGTGCATCAGCGTCAACCTCGAAGATTTTCCGCGCGTGCGCAGTCTCGCCGAACGTCACGACAACCTGTGGGCGTCGGTCGGTGTGCATCCGGACAATGCGGAGTGCGAGGAGCCGGACGTAGATCGCCTGCTTGCGCTGGCGGATCATCCGCGAGTGGTTGCAATCGGTGAAACCGGACTCGACTACTATTGGCACAAGGATGAGCCCGAATGGCAACGTGACCGCTTTCGTACGCACATCCGTGCCGCACGCGCCTGTGGCAAGCCGCTGATCATTCACACGCGCAGCTCGGCCGCTGATACCTTGCGCCTGATGCAGGAAGAGAGGGCGTCCGAGTGTGGCGGGGTGATGCATTGTTTCACCGAGTCACGCGAAGTGGCGGAGGCTGCGCTCGAGATGGGGTTCTACATTTCGTTCTCGGGCATCGTGACCTTCCGCAACGCGAAGGCGCTGAAGGAGGTCGCCGCATGGGTGCCACTCGAACGGATGCTGATCGAGACCGATGCGCCCTATCTTGCGCCGGTGCCACACCGCGGCAAGACCAACGAGCCCGCCTGGGTAGTGCATGTAGCCGAGGAGATCGCAAAATTGCGCGATCTGCCGCTGGATGTCATCGAGCAGGCGACCACAGAAAACTTCTTTCGTCTGTTCCGCCATGCTAAAGCCTGAAATCATTCGATCCTTCCTGCTCGCAGCCGCGGGCAGTTTTCTGCTTTCAGGGCCGGTTTCGGCCGGCAGTTACGATGATGCACTGAGTTCCGCCCGCATGGGTGACACCGGACAGCTCACCAACCTGCTGGCACGTGGCATCGACCCGGACACGGTGGATGCGAACGGCAATACGCTGCTGATCCTCGCCGCCCGGGAGGGCAATGCAGAAACCGTAAAGGCGTTGCTCAACTATCGACCACGCGTTGCCTACCGCAATCTCGCAGGGGATTCGGCGCTGATGCTTGCCGTACTCGGCGGACATGATGAAGTGGTGGATGCACTGCTCGCAGCCAAGGCACCGCTGAACCACGATGGCTGGACGGCACTGCACTATGCGGCCTTTGAGGGCCATCAGGGCCTGTTCGACAAGCTGCTGGCCGCCGGGGCAGATATCAACGCACTCGCGCCCAATCAGTCCGATGTGTTGATGCTTGCAGCGCGTAATGGACATATCGATCTGGTGCGCCATCTTGTTGCCTTGGGCGTGCCTCTCGATCGGCGCAACGAGGCGGGTGTCGACGCTGCGCAGTGGGCGCGTTCGAATGGAAACACCGACATTGCGGAGATCATCGAATCCGCGCGCGCGCGACGTCGTTGAGTGAACGACGCACTTAATTAGTGCACAAACATCCGCTTTAAGTAAAAATGCACGGTTTCCGTGCATTTTTACTTGGAGAGCAGGATGAAGTACCAGAGTTCCGCCGAGTTTCTCGCCGTCGTTGCCGAGCGTAATCCCGGGCAGCCAGAGTATCTGCAGGCAGTGACTGAAGTCATCGTCAGTCTGTGGCCGTTCATCAAAGCCAATCCACGATATGCGGAACATGGATTGCTTGACCGTCTGGTAGAGGCGGAACGGATCATTCAATTCCGGGTGTCATGGGTTGACGACCATGGTGACGTCTGCGTAAACCGGGGCTACCGAATTCAGCACAGCTCCGCGATTGGTCCGTTCAAGGGCGGGATTCGTTTCCACCCCTCGGTTAACCAGTCGATCCTCAAGTTTCTCGCCTTCGAACAGACGTTCAAGAATGCGCTGACCACGCTACCCATGGGCGGGGGAAAAGGTGGTTCCGATTTCGACCCCAAGGGACGCAGCCCGGGCGAGATCATGCGGTTTTGTCAGGCCTTCGTCTCTGAACTGTTTCGCCACGTCGGTGCCGATACGGATGTTCCTGCTGGCGACATTGGCGTGGGTGCCCGTGAGATCGGTTTCATGACGGGCATGATGAAAAAGCTCACGAATAGAGCGGACTGCGTGTTTACGGGGAAGGGGTTGAGCTTCGGTGGATCGCTGGTGCGACCTGAGGCAACCGGGTACGGAACGGTCTATTTCGCCGAGGAAATGTTGCGCCACGTCGGACGCTCGCTCGAAGGGATGCGCGTGTCTGTTTCGGGCGCGGGCAACGTTGCCCAGTATGCGGTGGAAAAAGCGATTGCGCTTGGTGCCAAGGTGGTTACGGTATCGGACTCCAGTGGAACGGTTGTTGATGATGATGGATTTAACGCCGAGAAGCTTGCAATCCTGATGGATGTGAAAAATCACCGTTACGGGCGTGTAAGTGAGTATGCGGAACGCGTCGGTGCCCGCTTCGAAGCGGGGCGGAACCCGTGGCACGTTGCGGTGGATGTGGCCTTGCCCTGCGCGACCCAGAACGAGCTTAACGGGCACGATGCCGAAGTGCTGGTGCGCAACGGGGTGTTCTGCGTTGCCGAGGGTGCCAATATGCCCTCGACCGCTGAAGCCGTGACGATATTCGAAAAGAACCGTGTGCTGTACGCACCTGGTAAAGCGAGCAATGCGGGTGGAGTGTCCACCTCCGGGCTTGAGATGAGTCAGAACGCCATGCGTCTGGCGTGGACGCGTGAGGAAGTCGATAGCCGACTGCTTGAGATCATGCGGGGCATTCACTCCGCCTGTCTGCGCCATGGTCAGCGCGAGGATGGTTCCGTGAGCTATGTGGATGGCGCGAACGTGGCGGGTTTCGTCAAGGTCGCCGATGCCATGCTGGCTCAGGGCGTGATCTGATTGTTGTGAACGTGGGCGTGCCTTGCCATATGGTCATGGCATACCCGCAATCCAGCCTTCTATCGGATCGAAACCATCCTGCAGACCGAACCCCGGTGGCCCGGCCTGCAGACTCCAGCCCGCCTGAACGAGCGCAAGGGTGGCGTCGAGGAGGTCGCCGCTGGCGTCATCAACGATCCGTTCTATCAACGCATGGTCGCCAGCCAGCCTGAGCCCGAGCAGATGGCCGCCCTCGCGCAATGCGACGACAATGCGGTTTCTGGCTTCCTGGCGCTTAGGGGTCTGCTTGCGCTTTTCATCACTCTTGTACGAATCCGGCGTAATACTGCGTGCGAGCAGGCCTGGATAGGCCTCGACCGCGACTCTTGCGGGGTCGGCACAATGCATCCCCGCCACCGTGACATCCGCTTCGAGCAACCTTGGTGTGCCCTCGAAAAACATGAGGGCGACTGGTGGGTTCACCAGTTTGAGCGGGCTGTGGGAACGGGCCGGGCGGTCGGTTAGACGATGCGGATAGCGCTGCCCGGCGGGCCGCGTCTGGCGGTATTCATCGAGAATTGTGCGGAAACGCTCGCGCCCGAGAGTCGCGCAGTGCCTGATCAGCGCAGCCCATTCCAGTGGCCAGCCGAGGTCGATCACGGCCTCGCGTGGCAGGCCGAAGGGAAAGTCGAATGCCCCGAGCCACGGGCCAGGGCGGCCGAGCACCGCTTCGAATGAAGGCCAGTCAGCGCAGGTTTCGAGCGATTCAAGGAAGACGCAGTGCCCGCTCAGGTGACCGCAGGCGATCGTGATCGGCTTGCGTCGGCGGGGGGCTGAGGTGAAGTCCGCTCCAATCAGCCGAACCTTCCCGCTCCAGGTGTTCTGCGCTTCATTGCTCATGGGTGAGTGCTCCGTTCGTGCCGACCTGATACTGTCGAGCCTACCGGGATTTGCCCCGTCGCGGCACAAATGGCTTCTTCAACCGAACAGTCGGGCTGCGGTCAGAACCGTCGTGACATGAATGGCGACCGTATCGTCGATCTGATGCGCATAGCCACCCGCCATTGCCACGGCGACAGGCACGGAGGCCGCACGGCAGTGTTCCAGTACCATTTGGTCGCGTGCGGCCAGCCCTTCGATCGTCAGGCCCAGGCGTCCGAGGCGGTCACCGCTGTAGGGATCTGCGCCGGCAAGATAGATCACCAGTTCCGGCTTGAACATCGAAAAAACGTGCTCGAGGGTGGTCCTGAGGATGTCGAGGTAAGCTTCGTCAGCGGTGTTGTCGGGGAGGGCGACGTCAAGGTCGCTGTTCTGTTTGCGAAACGGGAAGTTCCGTTCGCCATGCAGGCTGCACGTGAAGACGTCGGCTTCTGCCGCCAGAATGGACGCCGTTCCGTCGCCCTGATGCACGTCACAGTCGATCACGGCAATCCGCTGCGCGCGGCCTTCTGCCCGCATCGCCAGGGCGGCAATCGCCGCATCGTTGAAAACACAGAAACCCGACCCGAAATCACGATGGGCGTGGTGGGTGCCGCCCGCCAGGTTGATCCCGCAGCCTTCAGCAAGCGCCGTGCGACAGGCGGCGAGCGTTGCGCCGGCTGAACGCCGTGAGCGCTCGACCATTTCGGCCGACCATGGAAATCCGATGCGACGCACCTCCGTTTGGTCGAGTTCGCCGTCCCTTACCCGTGCAAGATAGCCGGCGTCGTGGGCACGCAGGATGGCCTCGTCACTGGCGGCTTCTGGTACACGGAAATCGTTCGCTTCGAACATGCCCGAGGCTTCAAGGCGTTCGCGCAGGCGGGCATACTTGACCATCGGGAAGCGATGTCCCTCAGGCAAGGGCAGAACGAAGTGATCCGCGTAATAGAGTTTCAAGCTGGAGATGGACTGCGGCTGTGGGGCTATTGCGCTTGCGACTGAGTCTGGAGCCTGGTCGTCAACAGGTCGTCAATCGGGGCGTCGGCGTCGGTATAAAGGGATTCGAACTCTGCCTCGGGCGCCATGGTGACCGCAATCTCGGGTTCGTGGCTGCCGCCGCCCAGAATGACGCCACGCAACGGCGAGACATCGCCGAAGTCGCGCCCCCATCCGATCGTGACATGCTCGCGTTCGGGGATCAACGCATTGGTGGGATCGAAATCGACCCAGCCGGTGACCGGGCAGAACACCGAAACCCAGGCGTGGGTCGCATCGGCGCCAACCAGCCGCGGTTTGCCTGGCGGCGGCCGGGTCAGGATGTAGCCGCTGATGTAGCGTGCAGCGATACCCATCGAGCGCAGGCAGGAGAGCATCAGGTGTGCGAAGTCCTGGCACACACCACGCCGGTTCTCGAGTACCTCGGTGACGGGCGTCGAGTTGTCGGTCGCTTCAGGGTCGAAGATGAACTCCTTGTTGATGCGATGCATCAACCCGTTTACGGCCTCAAGGAGCGGCCTGCCTTCGATGAAATCACTGGCAGCGTAATCGGCAAAGTCACGTTTGACGCGCACGTGGGGCGACTCGAAGAGGAACGCGCTGGCTTCGAGTTGCTTCGGGCTCATGACGTATTTGGCGCGATAGCCAAGCTCGTCCCGCACGACTTCCCACGGCGGCGAGGCAGCCAGATCCGGCTGAGGGCGCGGGGTGAGTTCGACCCAGCTCTCGGCGCGAATGAAGAGTGTGTCGTGGTCCTGGTCGAAGTGCAGCGAGCGCACGGGGTTACCGAAGCCATCGTTGAAGTCTTCGGTGCGATGTGGCTCGGGGACGACTGCGATTCGGTGCGATATGCAGTGCTGGCCCGGCAGTTCGCGGGGGGTAAGGCGAAGCATCTGGCGCGACTCGCCAACAGGCCGATCGTAGTGATAGCGCGTGTCGTGGCGGATGTGATAGCGAATGGCGCTCATGCCACCCTCCGCAGCTGCATCGGGCGCAGGGTGTGGGTGAAATAGCGTCGATGGACCTCGTCGGAGACCTTGAATGCCGCACCGATCGATTCGTTGAGCAGGGTGCCGAGCGTCCCCAGCGCAAGTTCGCAATCATCGGCTTCGAAGCGCGTGAGATCGAAATTGTCCAGCCGACGGGCAAGCGGGTCGATCATCAGCGAGGGATAAGGGTGCCCAAGTTCGCGGGAACTGCGTGCCAGATACTTCTGCAGGACATCAACCTGGAATCCGACCGAATGAGGATTGGTGCGATCGAACACAAGCAGGTGAAGAACGGGCAGCAGTTCCGGCATTCGACGATAGCGTGCGCGATAGGTGACGATCGAGTTTGCCGCTTCCAGCAGCCATTCGAACATCCGCTCTCGCTCCTCTGGCGTGGCATGTGCCGGTACGCTCATCAGACCGGCAAGACCTTCGAGACGCTCGATGCGTCGTCCGAGGATGAGGAAGCGCCAGCCTTCATCGCGCGTCATGTCGTCGATCGCGAAACCAGCGAGGGAGATGCTCGACTGCATGACGCGATCGGTTGCGGACAGTGCCTGGTCCATGCTGCTGATGTCTTCCGAGAGGAGTTGCTCAAGGCGGTTCAGCGCGTGCCAGTTGTCGGAAGACAGGCGCTCGCGCACCTGGCTCGCGGAGAAGCTGAGCGCGCGAAGATTGCTTGCCACCGAGCCGGCTTGGGTGTGGTCCAGCAGTGCACGCAAGAGTTGCGACTGGATATCGTCCGGCAGATCTTCGTCTTCCGGGTCCACAACAATGCCGAGACGACGGGTTGCCTCCATCAGCCCCGCAAGCCCTTGTTCGGCCTCCGTGTCCGTGCTCGATGCGCGCGTCAGTGCGGCGCGCAGCAAACGGGTACTGGCCTCGACGCGCTCGGCGTAGCGCCCCATCCAGAACAGATTTTCACCCACGCGCGACGGAATATCGGCGCCGCCGCAGACGAGATCGATGACGCCAAGGCGGCGTTTGAGCAGCGTGTGCCGCACCACCGGCGCCTCCGCTCGCACCCAGG
>JALNWS010000354.1 GCA_023230755.1 Azoarcus sp. | reverse complement strand
CCTGGGTGAGGGTTTCCGGCGCAGCGCGTCGGTGCGTGTCGTGTTGCTGGCCTTGCTTGCACCGTTCCTGTTGTGGGCGCTCCAGCCTTGGGTGGGGCGCGACACGCGAGCCGTTTTCGCCGAACCGGTGAGCAGCGCATTATTTCGTGCCGGCATGCAGTTGCGCGATGCGCTGGACCCTGGACGCCGTGCGGCGATGCTGGGGCTCAGCCCCGCGTTTGCCGGCAATGTTGACGCGCTTGGTGGTGTCGATGTGATCCTCGTCTTTTCCGAGGCCTATGGCGCCGTGACGTTTGACGATGCCGAAATCGCGGCCGCGCTGAAACCATCGCGTCAGCTTCTGGCGCAGGCGCTTGGCGGGAGCGGCCGTGGCGTGGTATCTGCCCGGGTGCGTTCTCCCACGTTCGGCGGCGCTTCCTGGCTGGCGCATTCGTCCCTGCTCAGCGGCATCGATACAAGTGCCCCGGGCAGTTACGATGTCTTGCTGACGACCGCCCGCCCGACCTTGGTGAGCCACTTCGCCGGCCACGGCTACCGCACGATCGCGCTGATGCCTGGCCTGCAGCGACCCTGGCCCGAAGGCGCTTACTACGGCTTCGCGCGTTATGCGGATGCCGATGGAGTCGGCTACCAGGGACCGGCTTTCGGCTACTGGCGGATTCCGGATCAGGCCTCGCTTGCGCTGATGCATGCGCAGGAGCTGGCCCAGCCTGCAACCGAGCGTCTTCCGCGATTCGTCGTGTTTCCCACCGTCAGTTCGCACGCCCCATTCCGTCCCGTTGCGCCTTACGTGAATGACTGGAATGCGGTATCGGCTGCCGCGGCCTACTCGCCGGCGGCGCATGCAAAGGCACTTGCCGAGCCGGTTTCCTGGTCTGACCCGCGTCCGGCCTATGTCCAGGCGATGCGCTACAGCTTCGAGTGGTTGTCGGGCTATGTGCGGGAGCGGGCTGCACCGGACAGCCTGATCATCGTGATCGGTGACCATCAACCGATTGCAGCGGTCAGTGGGCGGGGGGCCTCATGGGAGGTGCCGGTGCATGTGTTCAGTGCCGATGCGGCGCTGCTGGCGCGTTTCGAGCGCGCCGGCTTTCGCGTGGGGCTGGGCGAGGATGCGGCGCTGCTTGGCAGCATGCCCGATCTGACCCGGATCCTGCTGAGCGTATTCAATGACAGCAGCGATGACCGTGGCGACTACAGCGGCGGCGCGCCGTCCCCGATTCAGCGCTGACAGCGTATTCGTCGGGGCGGCGCCTGGCGCCGCGTGAGCGCGCCTACTGCGCCTGTGCGAACTGTTCGCTCAGGTGCTGCACTGCATCGCGCTCGCCGCGGATGCGCAGAAATGCGCCGTTGTCATCGGCGCGTTCGCCCAGCAGTTCGCAGTTCGCGTAGATCTTGCTGCGCAGTTGCTGTGCCGACCAAGGCAGAAACAGTTCAGCCTCGACCAGACCCTGCTGGAAAAAGGCGACGATCTGCGCCCGCAGGCTGGCGACCTCGTGCGGGCGGCGCGCGCTCATTACCACGCATGACGGGTACTTTGCGCGCAATGCCGCTTCGCATTCCGCCTGCGCGGCCTCGTCGCCGACGTGGTCGATCTTGTTGAATACGCGCAGCTTCGGTACGTCCTCGGCGCCGATTTCGGCCAAGACCTTGTCGGTGACCTCGAGCTGGCGTTCGAAGCCAGGGTCGCTGGCGTCGATGACGTGCAGCAGCAGCGCGGCATCGAGTGCTTCATCGAGCGTGGATTTGAATGACGCGACAAGGCCGTGGGGCAGGTTCTTGATGAATCCGACCGTGTCGCTGACGAGCACACGGGGCATGCTGTCCGGATAGAGCGTGCGCACCGTGGTGTCGAGCGTGGCAAAGAGCTTGTTCGCGACCAGGACTTCGCTGCCGGTCAGTGCCCGCATCAGCGTCGACTTGCCGGCATTGGTGTAGCCGACGAGTGCCACGCTGGTGAGCCCCTGCCGACCCTGGCGGCGAGCGCGCTGGGTCTTGCGCTCGGCTTCCATGGCGACGATTTCCAGCTGCAGCTCGGCGATCCGGTCACGGATCTTGCGCCGATCCAGTTCGGTGTGCGATTCGCCGGCGCCACGTCCGCCCGAGCCGCTGCGCTGACGCCCCTGAGGGCCGGCCAGCTTGGCCGCTTCGCGCAGGCGCGGGGCCATGTAGCCCAGGCGCGCGATCTCCACCTGTGCGCGGGCCGCGCGCGAACGCGCATTGCGATGGAAGATCTCGAGGATGACCATGGTGCGGTCCATCACCTCGCAGCCCACTTCCTTTTCGAGATTGCGCGCCTGTGACGGCGAGATCTCATGATCGACCAGGATGGCATCGATGAAGTCCCCATCGGCATCGGCGCTTTCGTCCGCGGGCAAGCGGTTGCTCACGAAGACGCTGATTTCCTGACGCTTCCCCGCGCCCAGATAGGCTGTGGTGTCGAAGCCGGTACGCTTTTGCACGAAGCTGTGCACCACCTTGAACCCCAGCGTTTTTGCCAGTTCGCGGAGTTCGGCGAGCGAAGCCTCGAATTCGGCGTCACTCACATTGGGCAACTGGACCGCTGCCACGACGGCGCACCTG
>JALNWS010000127.1 GCA_023230755.1 Azoarcus sp. | reverse complement strand
GGGGAATGAAGATCACACGCGTCACCGCAAACACCAGCACCAGGGCCAGCGCCAGCAAGGCGTAGATCGCTCCGTTGGTAATGCCGTCCTGTGCAAGCAACAGCGCTATCTGAAAATCCATGACGAACTCCCGCCTCACCGTCGCCCAGGGGCGGTCGGTGCAGCTCGCAGACTTGGTTCTCTATTGTTTTTGCATGCAGCGCAGGGGCAACAGGCCCCCGCGCCGGATCAGTGACTTACTTCACCAGCTTCCAAGTGCCGTTCTGGATCTGGACCATGACGCGCGAACGCTGGTCGAAACCCAGGTGGTCGGTCGGGCTCATGTTGAAGATGCCATGGGCGCCCGGCAGTTCCTTGATGCCTTCGAGCGCATCACGCATCGCGGCACGGAACTCTACGGTGCCCGGCTTGGCCTTCTTCAGCGCGACCGGAATGGCGGCACTCATCAACTGTCCCGCATCCCAGGCATGGGCGCCGAAGGTCGATACCGAACCCTTGCCGTGTGCAGCTTCGTACTTGGTGATGTACTCCGTCGCCGCTTTCTTGACCGGATCGCTGTCGGGCAGCTGGGCTGCGACCAGCACCGGGCCGGCCGGCAGGAAAGTACCTTCGCAGTCCTTGCCGCAGACACGCAGGAAGTCGTTGTTGGCGACGCCGTGGGTCTGATACAGCTTGCCTGCATAGCCACGCTCCTTCAGCGTCTTCTGCGGCAGGGCGGCAGGCGTGCCGGAGCCGGCGATCAACACCGCGTCCGGACGTGCGGACATGACCTTCAGCACCTGGCCGGTCACCGAGGTGTCGTTGCGGTTGAAACGCTCGTTGGCCACGATCTGCAGCTTGCGTGCCTCGGCCACGGACTTGAACTGCTCGTACCAGCCCTCGCCGTAAGCATCGGCAAAGCCGATGAAGCCGACGGTCTTCACGCCGTTGTTGCTCATGTGCGTGACGATGGCCGTCGACATCTGGGCATCGTTCTGCGGGGTCTTGAAGACCCAGCGACGCTTGTCGTCCACCGGATCAACGATGCGGGCCGAAGCTGCCATCGAAATCATCGGCGTCTGCGCCTCGGCGGCGACGTCGATCATGGCCAGCGAGTTCGGGCTGATGGTGGAACCGATCACCACATCGACCTTGTCCTCGGAGATCAGCTTGCGGATGTTCTTCACCGCGGTGGTGGTGTCGGAAGCATCGTCAAGGACGATGTAGTTGACCTTCTCCCCACCGATCGTGGTCGGCAGCAAGGCCAGCGTGTTCTTTTCCGGGATACCGAGGGACGCGGCAGGACCGGTCGCAGAAACGATCACGCCTACATTGACGTCGGCCTGCGCTGCGGTAGCGACGAATGCGAGGCCGATGGCGGCCAGCAGAGTGTTCTTCAGCTTCATGGTGTCTCCTCCTCTTGGTTTGTATGAGTAAGCGGGCCTGAGGTGTCCCGATTACTTGCCGCAAAATTATTACATACCTAATTCATTAAAAACTAACGAATTGTGACGGCATCGCGGATCAGACCCGCTCGATGATCATTGCGATGCCCTGCCCCACCCCGATGCACATGGTGCACAGGCCGTAACGACCGCCCGTCGACTCCAGTTGACGCAAGGCAGTAAGCACCAGGCGCGCACCGGACGCCCCCAGCGGATGACCGATGGCAATCGCGCCGCCATTGGGATTCACCCGCGGATCGTCGTCGCGCAGTCCGAGCTTGCGCGTCACCGCCAGGCTCTGGGCGGCAAACGCTTCGTTGAGTTCGATGACGTCCATCTGTTCGAGCTTGAGACCTGCCTTCTCGAGCACCTTGAGCGAAGCAGGCGCCGGCCCGATGCCCATGATGCGGGGCGCGACCCCGGCGGTGGCCATGGCCACGATGCGCGCACGCGGCTTGAGGCCGTGCTTTGCCGCCGCCTCACCGGACGCGATCAGCAGAGCCACCGCGCCATCATTGACGCCCGAGGCGTTACCCGCGGTGACCGAGCCGTCCGGCCGCACCACGCCCTTGAGCCGTGCCAGCGTGTCGAGCGTGGTGTCGGCACGCGGATGCTCGTCCGCCGCAACCACGACCGGATCGCCCTTCTTGCGCGGGATCTCCACCGGACACAATTCACCGTCGAAGAAACCGCGTTCGGCCGCCGCCGCGTAGCGCTGCTGACTGCGCAGCGCAAAGGCGTCCTGGTCGGCGCGGCTGACCTTGAAGTCGGTAGCAACGTTCTCGGCCGTTTCCGGCATCGAGTCGATCCCGTACTTTGCCTTCATCAGCGGATTCACGAAGCGCCAGCCGATGGTGGTGTCCTCGATCTTCGCGCTGCGCGAAAAGGCGGTATCGGCCTTGCCCATGACGAAGGGCGCGCGGCTCATGCTCTCGACGCCGCCGGCAATCATCAGGCCGGCTTCACCGGACTTGATCGCGCGGGCCACAATGCCCACCGCATCCATGCTTGAACCGCACAGGCGGTTGATGGTCGAGCCTGGCACCTCGATCGGCAAGCCCGCCAGCAGGCCGGCCATGCGCGCGACGTCACGGTTGTCCTCGCCCGCCTGATTGGCGCAGCCGTAGTAGATGTCCTCAACGGCAGCCCAATCGACGCCAGGGTTGCGCGACATCAGCGCCTTGATCGGGAGCGCGGCGAGATCGTCCGCACGCACGCCGGAAAGCGCGCCGCCATAGCGGCCGATCGGGGTGCGAATGCCGTCGCAGATGTATGCCTCAGTCACTGAAATCTCCTCGTTTTTTTGTTGGTCCTGCCACCGCTTTCAGCGGTGGCGACAGTCATTTTCCGTGCGCCGGGAGAGACGCGGTGGCCCCATCCCGGAGCAGCCCCTTCACGCCATTGAGCAGGATTGCAGTCACCACCGGCGCCATGTCGCCATAGGTGTAATGACCGTCCGAGCGCAGCCAGGTAAAGGTCCAGTTGATCATGCCGAACAGGATCATCGCCACCGGCTTGTCGAGGTTGCGCGACCGGAGCCCGGGCTCGACGCGCTCGATGGCGTCGGCGAACGCCCCCACCACCTTGCGCTGTTTGCCCACCACATACTCTTCCTGCGCGGTCTGGAGAAACTTCACGTCCTGCACCAGCACCACGTGCTGGTTCTGCGAATGTTCGTATTCCTCCATGAAGCGCATGACCAGCGCCGACAGGTGCGGCTCGGCCTCCAGATCCTGCGACTCCACTCCGGCCACGATCGCAAGCAGCTGATCCATGTAGCTGTCTGCGATGTCGAAAAGGATGTTTTCCTTGTCCTTGTAGTAGTGATAGAGAAGCGGCTTCGACACCCCGCACGCCTTGGCCAGCTCGGCCATTGACGCGTTGTGAAAACCCTTGTCGGCAAAGAGCCGCGCCGCCTCCTGAAGGATGACGCCGCGCTGTACCTCGAATGTGGGAGATTTGCCCCTGGCCATGATCTGCTTCCGTTCGTGTGCGAATGAGTCCGCTCACCCGCACGAGTCTGGCATGTCGCCGTTCAACGATCGTCGAAGCTGATGACCACCCGCTCGGTCAGCGGATGGGACTGGCAGGTGAGCACATAGCCCGCGTCAACGTCCGGTTGCTCGAGGGTGAAATTCTTGTCCATGCGGACCTTGCCCTCGATGACCTTGGCGCGGCAGGTGCAGCATACCCCACCCTTGCACGAGTACGGCAGGTCCATGCCCGCGCGCAGTGCAACCTCGAGGATGGACGGGTCCTCGGCACGGAAATCCATCTCGCGCTTGAGGCCGTCGGCAATGATGGTGATCCGTGCCTGAGGTGCATCGCCCGCCTCGACATGATGCGCCGGGCCGCTGTCCGGCACACCGAAACGCTCGAGATGGATACGTCCGGCATCGACGCCGCTGGCCAGCAGACCGGCTTCGACCTCGTCGATCATGCCGCCGGGTCCGCAGATGAAGGCGGCATCGATGGTGTCGGCCGGGATCAGGGTGTCGAGGAAGCTCGCCACGCGCGCCCGGTCGAGGCGACCATTGAACAGCTCGACGTCCTGCTCTTCGCGCGAGAACACGTGGTACATCGTGAAGCGCGTCATGTAGCGGTCTTTCAGGTCTTCCAGGGTCTCGGAGAAGATCACGCTGCCCTGACGCTGGTTGCCGTAGATCAGGGTGAAGCGGCTGTTGGGCTCGGCCCGCAGCGTGGTCTTGATCAGCGACAGGATGGGGGTGATGCCGCTGCCCGCGGCAAAGGCGACGTAGTGGCGGACATTGGCAGGGTCGAGCTCGGTATGGAAGCGGCCCTCCGGGGTCATGACCTCGATCACGTCACCGGCCCTGATGCTGGCGTTGGCCCAGGTCGAAAAGCGGCCGCCGCCAATCTTCTTGATCGCGACACGCAGTTCGCCGTCATCGACGCCGGCACAGATCGAGTAGGAGCGGCGCAGCTCCTCGCCACCAACATTGGCCTTGAGCGTCAGGTGCTGCCCCTGCACGAAGCGGTAATCGTCGGCCAGCTCGGCCGGCACATCGAAGCGCAGGCTGATGGCTTCGGGAGTCTCGCGGCGCACTTCTGCGATCGTGAGCGGGTGAAATTTCGGCGTCATGGTTTGTCTCCGTTGTCCGTCTTGTGGGGCGGATCAGATCGGTTTGAAATATTCGAAGGGTTCGAGGCAGCTCTTGCAGCGATACGTTGCCTTGCAAGCGGTCGAGCCGAACTCGGACAGGCGCTCGGTATCGTTCGAACCGCAGCGCGGGCAGGTCAGCGTCTTCTTCACGAAATGGATCGGTTGCGCCCCACCCACGGCAGCCTTGCCGGTCGGCGGCACGATGCCGTAGGCACGCAGCTTTTCGCGCGCCGCCTCACCGATCCAGTCGCTGGTCCACGCCGGGTCGAGCCGGGTCTGCAGTTCAACCTTGCCCGCTCCGGCTTCCAGCAAGGTGTCGCGGATCGCGAGGCCGATGACCTCGGTGGCGGGACAGCCGGAATAGGTCGGCGTCACCACCACGGTGATCCCGTCGTCCGCGCAGTGGAGTTCACGGATGATGCCGAGCTCAACCACCGACACCGCAGGTACCTCGGGGTCAGGCACGCCATCGAGTAGCTTCCAGGCTTGCTCTTCGGTCAACATGTACGTTCTCCAGGAAGCATGGAAAAGCCGTAGCGAGCGGATCGTGCAGCAGGCCTGTCCATGCTTCGTCTCACCACTGCGCGCCGGGGTAGGTGCGCTGCATGTGCTGCATTACCGCCAGCAGGTGCCCCATGTGCTCGGAGTGACGGCCAAACTTGCCGAAGGTCTTGAACGGCGTGCGCGCCGGCACCACCAGCGTGGCCTGCACGAACACCGGCAGCACCATGGCTTCCCACTCAGCCTCGAGCTCGCCCCAGGCCGGGCCGATGCCGGCCGCGGAAACGGCTTCGTCGGTCGGGTTGGCAGCGAACAGCTCGGCGGTGTAGGGCCACAGATAGTCGAGCGCGGCCTGGGTCTTCGCATGCGATACCTCGGTGCCATCGCCAAGACGGATCACCCACTCGGCCGAGTGATTGAAGTGGTAGCGGGCTTCCTTCAGGCTCTTGGCGGCGATGGCGGCGAGTTCGGTATCGGACGATGTGGCGAGCTTCTGCCACAGCAGGATCTGAAACGCGCTGTAGAGGAAATTGCGCACCGTCGTGCGACCGAAATCCTCGTTCGGCACTTCCATCATGGTGACGTTGCGATAGTCGCGTTCGACACGCAGGAAGGCCATCTGGTCTTCGTCGCGGCCCTTGCCTTCGAGATTGCCGGCATGGGTGAGCAGCAGGCGGGCCTGGCCGACCAGATCGAGCGCCATGTTGGCGAGCGCCAGATCCTCTTCGATGACCGGCGCGTGTCCGCACCACTCCGACAGGCGCTGACCGAGGATCAGGGCGTTGTCGCCGAGGCGCATCACGTATTCGATGTGTTCCGCTGAAGCGGCAACGGTTTGGACTGAGGTTTGCGTCATGTCGTCCGCCATTACATGTGGTTAACTTCGTCGGGCAGCTGATAGAAGGTCGGGTGGCGATAGATCTTGTCTTCCGCCGGATCGAACAGCTCGGGCTTGGCGTCGGGGTCGGAGGCGACGATGTCGGACGCCTTCACCACCCAGATCGACACCCCTTCGAGGCGACGCGTATAGACGTCGCGCGCCATCTGCAGCGCCATCTTTGCGTCCGGCGCATGCACGCTGCCGCAATGCTTGTGGTCCAGGCCGTTGCGGCTACGGATGAAAACTTCCCACAGGGGCCATTCCTTGCGTTCCATGTCTCTCACTCCTCAATGTGTGTGCTGTCGGGCCCGTGCTTTGCGGGCCCGCACTTCGATTCCGTTGCCGGATCAGGCGACCTGACGCTCGCGTTTGTCCATCTTCTCGGCGTGGGCGATTGCGGCTTCGCGCACCCAGGCACCGTCTTCCCAGGCCTTGTTGCGAGCGGCCAGACGATCGACGTTGCACTGGCCATGACCACCGACCACGTTCCAGAACTCGTCCCAGTCGATCACACCGAAGTCGTAATGACCGCGGGCCTCGTTCCACTTCAGGTCGGGGTCGGGCAGGCCGACGCCCAGCACCTCGGCCTGCTTGACCGTGGCATCGACGAACTTCTGCCGCAGATCGTCGTTGGAGATGCGCTTGATGCCCCAGCGTGCGGAATCGGTGTGCACGCTGTCCTTGTCGTGCGGGCCGAACATCATGATCGACGGGAACCACCAGCGATCGACCGCGTCCTGCACCATCGCGCGCTGCTCGTCCGTGCCCCTCATCATATGCAGCAGCAGGTCGTAGCCCTGACGCTGATGGAAGGACTCCTCCTTGCACACGCGCACCATGGCGCGGGCGTAGGGACCGTAGCTGCACTTGCACAGCGGGATCTGGTTCATGATCGCGGCGCCATCGACCAGCCAGCCGATCACGCCGATGTCTGCCCAGTTCAGCGTCGGGTAGTTGAAGATCGAGCTGTACTTGGCCTTGCCTGACAGCAACGCCTCGGTCAGTTCGTCGCGCGACACGCCCAGCGTTTCGGCCGCCGCATACAGATAGAGTCCGTGGCCGCCCTCGTCCTGCACCTTGGCCAGCAGAATGGCTTTGCGCTTGAGACTGGGCGCGCGGGTGATCCAGTTGCCTTCGGGCAACATGCCGACGATCTCCGAGTGCGCATGCTGACTGATCTGGCGAACCAGGGTCTTGCGATAGGCCTCGGGCATCCAGTCCTTGGGCTCGATGAAGGAACCGGCGTCGATCTTGGCGTTGAATTCAGCCAGATAGTCGGGGTTCTCGACCTTGCGCGGGCCCTTGGCATCGCCATCGGGAATACTGAGTGACTGTGTGTACATGGTGGACTCCTCGTGGGGTTCACAAGCGGCACAGCGGGATAGCCGGCCGCGGGAGGTGCATTACTCTTTGGGGCGACGATCGATCACGCGCTTGGCCTTGCCGATGGTCACACGCTCGATCGAGAACGGCTCGCCGACCACGACCCTGCATGAAACGCCGATCAGGGCCTTGATGTGATGCGTCAGCTCCTTGGCCAAGGCTTCCTTCTGCTCCGGATGGCGACCGACGTTGGCTTCGGCATTGACCTCGACCTTCACCGTCAGCGTGTCCATGTGACCGTTCTTGTCGACTTCGAGCAGGTATTGCGGTGCCAGCTTGGGCATCTTGCAGATCAGCTCTTCGATCTGGGTCGGAAAAACGTTCACGCCGCGGATGATCAGCATGTCGTCCGAACGGCCGGTGATCTTGGCCATGCGGCGCATGCTGCGTGCAGTCGGTGGCAGCAGACGGGTGAGGTCGCGGGTGCGGTAGCGGATCACCGGCATCGCCTCCTTGGATAGCGAGGTGAAGACCAGTTCGCCTTCCTCGCCTTCGGCCACGACTTCACCGGTTTCCGGGTTGATGATCTCCGGATAGAAGTGATCTTCCCAGATGGTCGGGCCGTCCTTGGTCTCGACGCATTCGTTGGCCACGCCCGGCCCCATCACTTCGGACAGGCCGTAGATGTCGACCGCGTCAATCCCTGCACGGGCCTCGACCGCCAGGCGCATCGCCGGCGTCCACGGTTCGGCGCCGAAGATACCGATCCTGAGCGAGGTGCTCTTGGGGTCGATGCCCTGCGCTTCCATCTCGTCGAGGATGGTGAGCATGTAGGACGGCGTCACCATGATGATGCGGGGCTTGAAGTCCTGGATGATCTGAACCTGCTTCTCGGTCTGCCCGCCCGACATCGGGATCACCGTACAGCCGAGGCGCTCGGCACCGTAGTGCGCGCCCATGCCGCCCGTGAAAAGCCCATAGCCGTAGGAGATATGCACCATGTCGCCCGGCCGGCCACCCGAGGCGCGGATCGAACGTGCCACGACGTTGGCCCAGGTATCGATGTCCTTCATGGTGTAGCCGACGACGGTCGGCTTGCCGGTGGTGCCGGAGGAGGCATGCACCCGCGCCACCTTGTCCATTGGCACGGCGAACATCCCGAAGGGATAGTTGTCGCGCAGGTCGTGCTTGGTGGTGAAGGGAAACTTCGCCAGATCCTCAAGCGTTTTCAGATCGTCCGGGTGCACGCCCCGGTCGTCGAAGGCCTTGCGATAATGGGGCACGTTCTCGTAGGCGTGACGCACGCTCCACTTGAGCCGCTCGAGTTGCAAGGCGCGCAATTCGTCAATGCTGGCCTTCTCGATCGGCTCGAGCTCTGCGGCTGTATGGGTGTTCACCGACATGTTTGTCTCCTCCTCAATGTCCAACGGATTTCTGGTGTTCTTGTATTTTTTGTATGCGTTACAGTTCGACCACTGGCCGGCCCTTCATGCGGTATGACTTGCCGCGCATCACGGCAATCAGTTCGCCTGCCTGGTTCATCACCGTGATGTCGTAGACTCCGGTGCGCCCGGCGGCAGATACCTCGCACGCCGCTGCGGTCAGCACATCACCCGGGCGGCCGGGCGCCATGAAGTCCACGCTGATGCCCGAGGCCACGGTCATCTCGTTGCTGCTGTTACAGGCATAGGCAAAGGCGGTATCGGCGAGCGTGGTAATGAAACCGCCGTGGCAGATACGGAAGCCGTTGAGCATGTCCTCGCGCACCGCCATCGTCATCGTCGCGCGCCCCGGCCCCACTTCGGCAAAAGCCATGCCCAGACCACGCGCCGCCTGGTCGCGTTCGAACATGCCGTCGCGCACGCGCTCGGCCAGCGCCTGGGGGTCGAGACCTGCGCTCAGGTCGCGGTTCTTCACTTCACTCATGAAAGCTGTCTCCGTTATGGCTTTTTCTCAGGATCAGCGGTGAAACGCGGTAGCGCTCCTCGCCGTAATGCTCACGCAGGTTGTGCAGCACCCGCGCCACGAAGCGCACGCCGATCTGATCCGCCCAGGTCAGCGGCCCTTTCGGGTAATTCGTACCGAAACGCATTGCAAGATCGATGTCGGCGGCAGATCCGATGCCCTGCAGCACCGCGTCCGCACCCTCGTTGACGAGCATGGCGACCGTGCGCAGGCCGATCAGCCCGGCCACGTCATCGATGCGCGACACGGCCAGACCCGCCTGTTGCAGCGTGCCGACCACCGCGTGCCACGCACCCAGACCACAGCGATCCGCACGCGACAACACCACGCGCGGCGTCGAGGCATAGTCGAGACACAGGTCGAGCAACACGAGATTGCTGAGCCCCTCTTCCGCCGTGCGGCGCGCTGCGGTGCGACCGTCGCAGAGCATCAGGCGCCCGCGGCCGATCTCCAGCCATCCGGCGGCACCCGCCGGTCCGGCCTTGCGCGTCACCCCGACACCCGCGGCTTCAAGCCTGGCCAGCAGCGGCTCGGCCACACCGAGACTGCCCACCGCAGTCACGCTGCGCTCGGCGGTCGCGGACGCCTCGGTCCTGGGCACGGGCTTGACCGCATCGGCACCGTAGGCATAGAAACCGCGCCCACTCTTGCGTCCGAGACGTCCGGCGAACACCAGATCCTGCTGGATCAGGCTGGGCGTGAAGCGCTTGTCGCCGAAATACGCATCGAACACCGAGCGCGTCACCGCGTAATTCACGTCGTGGCCGATCAGGTCCATCAGTTCGAACGGTCCCATCGGAAAGCCGCAGCATTCGCGCATGGCGGCATCGATGGTCGCGGGCTCCGCCGCACACTCGTTGAGCACCCGCAGCGCCTCGGCGTAGAAAGGTCGAGCCACCCGGTTAACGATGAAGCCCGGCGTGGATTTCGCATGCACGACCACTTTGCCCCAGGCTTTCGCGGTGGAGTACAAGGTGTTGGCCACGGCACGGTCAGTCGCGAGCCCGGAGACGATCTCGACCAGCTTCATGCGCGGCGCCGGATTGAAGAAGTGCAAACCGGCAAGGCGCTCTGGGCGGGCCAGCACTGCGCCCATTGCGGTGATCGACAGCGAAGACGTGTTGGACGCAAGGATGGCGTCGTCGCCGAGCAGGCTTTCGAGCTGCAGGAAGAGCTTCTGCTTGATCTCGAGGTTTTCGACGATTGCTTCGATCGCCAGACCGGCATCGCTGGCGGCAGCCAGATCCGTCACTGCCGTCAGCCGCGCCAGGGCCGCATCGCGCGCGGCGGATTCCAGCTTGCCCTTGGCGACCAGGAAATCGAGATCCTTCGCGATCCCGCCGAGCCCCTTGTCGATGGCGTCAGCGCGGGTGTCATACAGATACACCGCGTGCCCGGCCAGCGCAGCGACATGGGCAATGCCCGCGCCCATGGCACCGGCACCGATGACCAGCACCTTCACATTCTTGTCGAGGGCCACGGCTCAGTTCCCCTTGAACCCGGGGCTGCGCTTTTCCATGAAGGCGGCGACGCCCTCGCGGTAATCGTGCGAGCGGCCGCAGTCGCGCATCATGTCGCGCTCGAGATCGAGCTGGGTGTCAAAGTCATTGGTGGAGCTGGCCCAGATCGCCTTCTTGGTCTGGGCGAAGCCGAAGGTCGGCCCCTTGGCCATCTGTGCGGCAAGCGCCTGAACCGTGGGCAGCAGCGCCTCGTCGTCGACGCACTTCCAGATCAGGCCCCAGGCTTCGGCCTGCTCTGCTGCCAGCTTGTCGCCGAGCAGCGCCAGCCCCATTGCCCGTGCAGGGCCCAGCAGCCGCGGCAGAATCCAGGTGCCGCCGGTATCGGGAATCAGGCCGAGCTTGCAGAAGGCCTGAATGAAGCTCGCCGAGCGTGCGGCAAACACCATGTCGCAGGCCAGCGCCAGATTGGCACCGGCGCCGGCCGCCACGCCATTGACGGCGCAGATTACCGGCAGATCGAGATTGCGCAGTGTCGTCACCAGCGGCTTGTAGTTCTTCTCCACCGATGCGCCCAGGTCAGGCGCCTCGCCGCCGGCCGCAACCGAGCGGTCGGAGAGGTCCTGTCCGGCACAGAAACCGCGCCCCGCACCGGTGATGACCAGCACCCGGACCGAAGCGTCCGCGCGCCCCGCCTTCACCTGAGCAAGCGCGGCGCGCATTTCCCCGTGCATCTGATCGTTGAAACTGTTCAGACGATCGGGTCGGTTCAGGGTCAGTGTAGCCACCCCCGCTTCGATCTCGAGGCGAATGGTTTCACCGTATCCGGCTGCTGCGCTCATCTTGTCTCCTCCTGGTCTTGTCTTGCCCGGCGCACTGGTGCACGCTGGGAAATTGTTCTTTCCGGCGTTCAACGCCGGGGTCGGAATGACAACTGTGTTCGCTGTTTGACCGACCGGTCAATCAATAGTAATCTTGATCCAGATCAAAAGACAAGCTTTTTTCACTTGCCCTTTTTCTGCACCATCGACATACGAAGCACCCCGCACGGACCCGTCCGACGGCCCCAAAAAATCTGAGGAGACAAGGCATGACCCATCCGCTGTTCGAGAAGCACAAGGCCACCCTGGACGCAGCCATCGCCGCCATTCACGGTCGCGGTTACTGGACACCGTTCCCGGAAATGCCCAGCCCCAAGGTCTATGGTGAAACGGCTGCCGACGACGGCAAGAAGGCGTTTGAAGCCTGCCTCGGCAAGGAATTCGTCCTCGATCAGCCGGGCCGGACCGGCTGGGCCGCCACCGAACGGTCGCCCTACGGCATTGCACTCGACGTGCGCTACCCGGTGTGCGAGCCCGAGGCCCTGATTGCCGCCGCGCAGAGCGCAATGGAAGGCTGGCGCAAGGTCGGCGCAGAAGGCCGTGTCGGCGTCTGCATGGAGATCCTCGATCGCCTCAACAAGCGCAGCTTCGAGATTGCCCACGCGGTGATGATGACCACCGGTCAGGGCTGGATGATGGCCTTCCAGGCCGGCGGCCCGCATGCGCAGGATCGCGGCCTGGAAGCCGTTGCCTATGCCTGGGACGAAATGAGCCGGGTGCCTGCCGAAACCATCTGGGAAAAGCCGCAGGGCAAGAACCCTTCGCTGAAGATGAAGAAGCACTATGAGATCGTCGGTCGTGGCGTCGCTCTGGTCGTCGGCTGCGGCACCTTCCCGACCTGGAACACCTACCCCGGCCTGTTCGCCACCCTGGTCACCGGCAACCCGGTCATCATCAAGGCCCACAGCAACTCCATCCTGCCGGCAGCGATGACGGTGAAGATCGCGCGTGAAGTGCTGAGCGAAGCCGGCCTCGACCCCAACCTGGTGTCGCTGGC
>JALNWS010000353.1 GCA_023230755.1 Azoarcus sp. | reverse complement strand
GCCAATCAGTGAAGCCAGCAGCAGTTTCTTCATCGGAGACTCCTTTGCGGTCGGAATATTGGTCTAGATCAGCAAGACGGATGCGAGTCTAGGTCGCCGATGTGTCATTCTTGTGTCTCCCCGCTGCTTTCCCTCGGACCGTATTTCGTTGGCGGATTCACGATCACAAGGGTGTTGCCGCTAAGCCACGGAATTGAATGGAAGTTCTATGGGGTGCGGCGTGCGTAAGGATGCGACGGTCGAGATTGTCATCGGCCCGTCATCGGGTCTGCCTAGGCTTGCAACTTTTTTCATGACCTTTCGGACCGCGATTCATGGCGTCGGAAGGTGTCTGGACTAGTCCACAAGGGGGCGCTTGATGCGTGATGAAGCACCGCGTGCCGTGACGACCATCTGCAGTGCCCTGGAAGAACAGATCGAGCGCGGCCTGCTGCCCCCCGGCAGCAAACTGCCCGCGGAGCGCAAGCTGAGCGAAGTGTTCGCGACCACGCGCATCACCCTGCGTGAAGCGCTCGGTCAACTGGAGGCTCAGGGGCTGGTCTATCGCGAGGAGCGCCGGGGCTGGTTTGTCTCGCCGCCGCGTCTGACCTACAACCCGCTGGTGCGTAGCCACTTCCATGCGATGGTGGCTGAACAGGGGCGGGTGCCGGCGACCGAGGTGATCGGCGCCCGGCTGATGCCGGCCAGTGCGGAAATCTGTCAGATGCTGGCACTGCCGGCGCTTTCCAGCGTTTACCAGATTCGTCGGGCACGGCGAGTCGACGGGCGGCTCGTGCTGTATGTCGAGCATTATCTGAATCCGGCGTACTTCCCCGGGCTGCTCGGGTTCGACCTGACCCTCTCACTGACCGACTTGTATGCCCGGGAATATGGCCTGTGCTATGGCCGGGTGCGTTTCGACATGGTGCCGACCGCCTTGCACAGCCAGGCAGCCGCGGCGCTGAAGGTGAGCGTCGGCAGCCCGGCACTGCGTATCGTGCGGGTCAATCGCGATCAGCATGGCCGCCTGATCGACTGCGACCTGGAGTTCTGGCGCCACGACGCGCTTCACGTCTGCGTCGAGGTGCCCGAATGATGCGGTGTTCAGTGCAGCATCAGCCTGTCTTGCCGCGAGCGGGTTTGCGTTTCTTTTCGCGCTCGCCCCGGGTGGCGTTCTTTGGCGCCGGATTGCGGCTGCTGTCCGCCTGCTCCAGCCACAGCAGGGCGTCGACGTAGGACATGAACTGCGTGAGGTATTCCAGCGCAATGTCACGCATCAGGGTGAGCGATTGCAGCACGAGGAAATGCGAGTTCAGCGGGCCGGCGTTCTCGGGCGCCTGCGCCAGCGAGTGCGACAGTTGCCTGTCTACGCTGAGTGTCGACCAGGTGCTGCGGAAGTAGCGCATCGACTTCAGCTCGCCGTGCGCGTTGGCCGCGGCGGGGTTGGCTGGCGCAAGGTCGCGGTCCTGTCCGTCTGCAGTTTGCGCACCGATATGGTCGAGGAGTGCTGTCAGCGGCCCCACTATGTCCCTTGCCTGCAGGCTTGCGAGCGCACGATGCAGGCCCGCGAAGTCGCCGGCGTCGGCGTGCTGTTGCAGCGCATCGGCGTCCTGCGGAAACGCTTCCTTGCCACGGATGAGGGCGTCCTGTGCCGACGCGCTGGCACGCTCAAAGCGCTCGCCGAATGCGGACGCGATCTCCGCCAGCCTGCGCTCGAGAATGCGTCGGGTGTCGCCGCGGTGGTTTGCCACCCGTCGCGTCATGGCCTCGATGAAGCGCCAGCCGACGGGGTCGAAGCCCTCCGCGCCGCGCGCACGCAAGGCGTCGATCAGTGCATCGGCGGCGGTGTTTGGGGGTGGATGATTCGCCCCCGCCCCGGCGTACCCGGGCTCAACCATTGGGGGCCGTGCTCCCGGCAGTGGATTCTTTTCCCGACTTCGGCACCGGCGCCATCTCTACCCGCCGGTTCCGTGAACGGCCCTCGGGGTCGGCGTTGGAGGCCACCGGTTGCTCCGGGCCGAAGGCCGCGGCAAATATCGCTGATGACGGAAGGCCCTCGTCGATCAGCGCGCGCGTCACGGTCAATGCGCGCTGGGCCGACAGCTCGAGGTTGTCAGTAAACTGGCGGTTGCTCTCGCGCACCGGCTGGTCGTCGGTGAAGCCGCTCACCATCAGCATCTCGTCGCGGACGCCGAGGTAGGCCGCGAGCGGGGGCGCCAGGGTCTTGAGCAGCTGGCGGCCTTCCGGCTGCAGTTCGTCGGAGTTCAGCGCAAACAGCACGCTGCCGCTGATGCCGATCCGGCCGTTGTTGAGCGTGACGCGGCCGGCAGCCAGCGGGACGGCCAGCGCCTGTTCCAGCGCCTCGCGCCGCTGCTGTTCGATCTGGCGTTTCTGCACTTCGGTTTCCAGGCTGCTCACCAGTTCGAGCTGCACACCGAGCACCCCGACCAGGATCAGCACGAAGGCGCCCAGCAGGCCCGACATCAGGTCGCCGAAGACAGCCCAGACCGGCGCGGACTGCTCGATGCCGGCGTCGATATCGTCCATCGTCAGCCCTCTCCTGCGAGCGAGGGCTGCTTGCCGGACAGCTGTTGCAGGTCGTCGACGATCTGCTTCTGCGACATGAT
>JALNWS010000126.1 GCA_023230755.1 Azoarcus sp. | reverse complement strand
CCGCACCAGTAGGGGATATTGATCAGATCGACGGCGGGGGCGAAGGGCGCGAAGTTCGAGATGGAGTGCATCGCGATTGGCACCGTGCCGTTCTGTACCTTGCTTACCAGTGCGCCGCCGACGCCGAGCTGGCCGCCCGGAGAGAGCTTGACGTAGATCTTGCCCTGGGTGAAGTTCTGCAGGTTCTCCTTGAGGTCGAGCTGCATCATGGGGTAGCTGCGGCTGGCGCCGAGGATGTACTCGGTGGCCATGATGACCTGGAATTTCGCCTTGCTTTCGCGCTCACGCTCCTCGTTGGCGACCTGGGCCATGGCCTCGTCGGAGAACAGTGCGCCGGCACTGACACCCGCGACCGCGGCAGTGAAGCCGAAGCGCCCGCTCATCTGGAAGAATCTGCGGCGTTCCATCTGTTGCGGCTCGTTGCTCTGGATTTTTGTGTTCATTTGGTGTCTCCTTCGGTGGTGGTGACCAGCGCGGGGGCATTGATTGCCCTCCGTTGTTCTTCGAGCAGGCAGGCGCCCAGGCCAATGGCCAGGCCTGTTGCGAGAATCAGTGCGAGCAGGATTTCGGGGATCAGCGGGAGCTCGCTGTAACCGAGGCTCATGTGCAGCTTGCCGCTGATGATGCCGACCCAGAGGGTGGCGAAGGCGGCCGCCGACAGGCGAAACAGCAGACGGGTGTGCGGGGGTGATCCCCCAAGTGTGGACGGATTCTGCACTGCTTTGTCTCCTTCGTTATGACGCTTGTAAGCGCTTACATTTTTGTGTAGTTAAATGCAGTTCGGGGGCTTTGTCAAATAGATTTTCGTGAAATTATTCATTTGGATCATCTGAATGATTAAGCGTCATGAAAATGTTGCGGCGCGAGCTGAAAGCGCTACCATTCGTATCTGTTCGGACACACAGGAAACGTGCATGGTCGAGGGGCGCAGGCGGGAAACGATTCGCAATGACAGGCCGGTGCTGGCGGATGTGGCGCTCTTGGCCGGCGTGTCGACGGCCTCGGTTTCCCGGGTGCTGAACGAGCCTGACAAAGTGCGTCCCGAGATGCGACAGCGCGTGATGGCAGCAGTGGAGCAACTGGGCTATGTGCCGGATGGCGCTGCGCGGGCGCTGGCTTCCGGGCGCCTGCGTACGGTGGGCGCGATCGTCCCCACGCTGGACAATGCGATCTTTGCCAGCGGTATCAATGCGCTGCAACGGCGCTTGGCGCAACGTGGTTTTACGCTGCTGGTGGCCTCGTCCGAATACGACAAGGACGAAGAGCTGCGCGAGGTTCACGCGCTGGTCGTCCGGGGCGTGGACGGACTCGTCTTCGTCGGCGGAAGCCATGACCCCAAGCTGTACAAGCTGCTTGCAGCCAAGGGCCTGCCCTATGTGAATACCTGGGTGTACGCCCCTGAGCAGGGGCATCCGAGCATTGGTTTCGACAACCGTGCTGCGGGGCGTCGGATGGCCGACTACCTGCTGGATCTCGGCCACCGCCGGATTGCGATGGTTGCCGGCTTCACGGCCCACAACGACCGTGCCCGCGGGCGCGTGGAGGGGGTGCGTGAGGCGCTGGAAAAGCGTGGGCTGGAGATTGCGCCCGGACATTTTCTCGAGCGCGCCTACGATGTGCGCGAAGGACGCGAGGCGCTGCGCACGCTGTTGCGATTGCCGGAGCCCCCGACGGCAGTGATCTGCGGCAACGACGTTCAGGCCATGGGGGCGCTGTTCGAGGCGCAGGCGCAGGGCGTTGCCGTGCCCGCAGCGCTTTCGATCATCGGCTTCGACGATCTGCCGGTCTCGGCCAGCCTCGTGCCTGCACTGACGACGATCAGGGTGCCTGCCGCCGATATCGGGCGGCGCTCGGCTGACTATCTTCTTGATCGCCTTGCAGGGCAGGACCCGCCGGCACACACCGAACTCGACGCCGAACTGGTGGTGCGCGGCACGACCGCACCGCCGCCACTGCTGGCGCAGGGCAGCTGAGGCTGCCGTCGGAGGTGGGGTGGCGGCAGGGCGCTCAGGCCGGGCTGCTTCCACCGTCGAAGCCTTCGAGCAAGCGGGCGAGTGCTTCCAGCAGCTCGGGAGGTGCGGCGATGCAGGACCGGGTATCGAGTACCGATGCTGCGCCGCGCAAATCGAGCTGTCCGCCTGCCTCCTCGATCATCAGGCTGCCGGCGGCAAGGTCCCAGGCCTTCATGCCGACCTGCCAGAATCCATCGAGCTGACCGCTGGCCACCCGCGCCAGGTCCAGCACCATCGAGCCCGAGCGCCGGACGCCTTGCGCAGTGTTCAGTGCTGCGCCCAGGGCGGGCAGGTAGGCCGTCATGGTCGCTGCGCCGGGCTTGGGGAAAACGGTGCCGAGCAGGGCGTGTTTGAGTTCGCGACAGGTTGAGGCATGGAGCCGGCTGCCATTGCGCCAGGCCCCGCCATGACGGATGGCGGAGTAGGTGTCGCCGCGCATCGGGTCGATGATGACGCCGACAAGTGCCTCGCCGCGATGAAGGCAGGCCACCGACACCGCGAAATCCGCCAGTCCGTGCGCGAAATTCACCGAGCCGTCGATCGGGTCGATCACCCACAGGTAATCGGACTCGACGCCATCACCGCCAGCTTCCTCCGAAAGGATGGCGTGATCCGGACAGGCCTTGCGGATGATGTGGATGGCTGCGGCTTCGGCCGCCAGGTCTATGGAGGTGACGACATCGCCCGCGCCCTTGTCGGCGACTTTGATGCTGTCGCGCTGCAGCCAGCCCCGGCGTGCGAGCTCGCTAGCGGCGCGGGCGGCGTCGAGCGCGACGGTGAGCAGGCGTTTGCCGTCGGTCATTGTCTGCGCGCTCATTTGATGACGTGCTCGAGCAAATAGATGCCGCCCAGCACCCACAGCGCGAGGAACACGGTGTTGGCGACGATCAGCGCGATCGGCTGCCAGCCGACGGTGCGCAACTCGGCGAAGGAAGTCTTGACGCCGAGTGCGGAGATCGCCACCACCAGGCACCAGCGCGACAGGCTCGACAGCGTGTCGCTGACTTCGGTGTTCAGAAGTCCGGCGCTGTTGATCAGCACGAGGATGACGAATCCGACCAGAAAGCGTGGCAGCAAGGTGACCGGTTCGTCGTTGTCCTTGTTCTGGCGCCGGAAGCTGAGCGAGATCATGAGCACGACCGGCACCAGCAGCGCAACCCGGAACAGTTTTACCAGGGTGGCGGTTTCGGCGACCTGGGGCGAGATCAGAAAGCCGGCGCCCACCACCTGGGCGACATCGTGAATGGTGCCCCCAAAGAACACGGCGGTCATGTCCGGGCTGAGTTCCAGCATCTTTGCCACCAGCGGGTAGACGATCATCGCCACCGTGGACAGGGCGGTGACGGTGACCACGGTCAACAGCGTCATGCGCTGGTTCTGCTCGTTCTTGGGCAGCGCGGCGGCAATGGCGAGCGCGGCCGAAGCCCCGCAGATCGCTACCGCACCGCTGCCAAGCAAGCCTTCGGGCGTGGTGCGTCCGAGACGACGTGCGAGCACCGAGCCGAACAGCAGGGTCGCGCCGACGCCGGCCACGACCAGTGCGATCGGACCCGGGCCGAGCTCTGCGATCTGGCCGACGGTTATGCGCGCACCCAGCAGGGCCACGCCGAAGCGCAGGACGCCACGTGCGGCGAAGTCGATTCCGATGCGCGTTCTGGGTTCCGCGGCGAGGTAGTGGAATGCCATGCCGACCAGCAAGGCGTAGAGGAATTGCGGGCCGCCGTAGTGCTCGGCAATGAAGGTGGAAGCGAGCGCGATGACGAGTGCGGTCATCAGGCCTGGCATACGTGCGGTGGTGCTGCGCAGGTTGGCGGCAATGCTGGGCATTGTGGCTGTGCTCATGATCCTTCCATGTGACGTGCACTTGAGGACGACCGGTCGGCGGATCGGGCGTAATGACATTTCAGGACCGATCCTAGCGGAATTACAAGATATAGGTCAACTAGATGAGTTAGGTGATGTAGAGTAACGATTGTATTTTCAAATGCATCGGGGTTGGTGCCGTGTCGAGGCCGGGGAGGGCGTGATGGATATGCATATCAAGGAATTGCGGAAGTTCGACGAACCACTCTACAAGTGGGTGAAGCGCGGATTGATCGAGTTGATTGGCCTCGGCACCTGGCGCCCTGCGCAGGCGATTCCATCGGAACGGAAGCTCGCGGACGGCTTCGGCGTCAGCATGGGAACGGTTCGCCGGGCGCTGGACGAGCTGGTCGAGGAGAACGTGCTCGTACGTCATCAGGGACGCGGTACCTTCGTGACCGCACATGATCGAAACCGTTATCTGTTCAGTTTCTTCAACGTCTGCGGGCATGACGGACAGCGGATCTACCCGGTCGTGAGTCTGATTGATTTCGACAGTCTGCGCGCGGATGCTTCCGTCGCACGCAGCCTGGGTATCGGTGCCGGGACGAAGGTGGTGCGTATCCGTAACCTGCTCACCCTGAAGGGCGTGCCGACCCTGGTCGACGAGGTTCTGTTGCCGGCGTCACGTTTTGCAGGGATTACGCGCGAAGGGGTGGCCGAACGCAACGGGACGCTTTATCAGCTGTACGAAGAACAGTTCATGCAGTCTGTCACCCGCATCGAAGAGCGCTTGCGTGCGACCGTCGCCAGCGCCGAACAGGCTCGAAATCTGGAGGTCGATCCAGGCTACCCGCTGCTGCACATCGTGCGGCGCGCATTTGCGGTGGATGGCACGCCGATCGAGCTGCGTCATTCCTTCGTCAAGACCGAACACTACGAGTATTCACGCACCTTGCATGAGGCCGATCGCGGACTTGGCCGGGACCGAGGCTGAAATCTATTGATGTTCTTCGGCGAAATATTCGTGGTGTGTGGTGTTTACATAGCTGTGCCGTAACTCCACTGCGAGGTCGTTGAAGGTCAGCGCCAGCCTGACGATGTGCAGCAAGGGGGCGCCCACTTCGACATCGAGCAGTGAGGCCAGGCGTTCGTCGGCAAGGCAGGCGCGCAGACGCTCTTCCGTGCGCAGCACGGCGATGGCGAAGTTGTCCTGGTAGAGCTGGTAGAGCGTGCCCGGCCGGGTGCGCACGACATCTGCGGTGAGATGCGGAAAGTTGCGCTCGGGCAGATGGATGTCGTCGACGATCAGAGGCTTGCCGGCGATGCTCAGCTGGTTGGTGAGGCGGAAAAGCTTCGATCCGGCACGGATCCCCAGGCGCTGGGCCATGTCCGAGTCGGCCTTGATGCTGGCGAAGGCTTGCAGCTCAACCTTCGGGTATTCCTTGTGCCCGTCCTGCCCGACGATGTGGAAAAACCCGAATACATAGCGATCGTGCGTGTGGGAGGCGACAAAGGTGCCGCGTCCCTGGTGACGGATGAGGATGTTCTCCGCCGCCAGTTCATCGACCGCCTTGCGCACCGTACCGATGCTGACCCCGAAACGCTCGCCCAGACGCTTCTCGGACGGGACGATTTCACCCGGTTTCCACTCGCCGTTGCGCAGCGACTCCATGATCTTTCGCTTCACTTCCTGGTAGAGCGGAGCCCCCAGGGGGAGGCCTGACAGTGAAATCTGGTTCATGGCGGGAGCTGCCTCTATGAGATAGACGCGATGGTACTAGGGATATCAATCATACCAAATGCGGTGTGACAGCAAGCTGCAGGCGATGTATCTCATCCGGATGACTGTGCTGATTGGCGTGGCGGGCGCGGGCAAGGCAGGAAAAACGCTCGAAAATCAAAAAAGTTCACCAAAACATCCAACTCATATAGATCACCCAGTTGACACGGATGAAGTGCACGACTACGATGCAGTTGCTGTCCGCGTGGACTGACCGCCAAAGGAGAAGAGAGATGATTCATTTTGTCGTACATGAAGAGGGTGACTCGGTAGGCACGATCGTGGTCGAAGGCGTCACGAGCGGCACGACGCTGTCCGGCTGGATCATGGAGCAGGACCGCATGACGGAAATCAAGACGCGAAGCGACATTCCGATCGGTCACAAGGTTGCGCTGCAGGCGCTGGACGTCGGCGCCACGGTTATCAAGTACGGCGTCGATATCGGCAAGGTCGTTGCCCCCATCGCGGCGGGCGAGCACCTGCACGTCCAGAACGTCAAGACCAAGCGCTGGTAAGCCACGCTTCGAATCGCGCCACACCCATTTCATTCATAGAGAGGCATCGCCAAATGATCAGCAAAGAAACGACTTTTCTCGGATATCGCCGCGAGAACGGCCGCGTCGGAGTCCGCAACCACGTCATCATCCTGCCCGTGGATGACATTTCCAACGCAGCTTCCGAAGCCGTTGCGAACAACATCAAGGGCGCCATGGCGCTGCCGCACCCGTATGGCCGTCTGCAGTTCGGTGCTGACCTCGACCTGCACTTCCGCACCCTGATCGGTACCGGCTCCAACCCCAACGTGGCTGCAGTGGTCGTGATCGGCATCGAGCCGGCCTGGACCAAGCTCGTGGCCGATGGCATCGCCAAGACCGGCAAGCCCGTGCAGAGTTTTTCGATTGCACGCAATGGTGACCACGAGACCATCATGAAGGCGTCGAAGGCCGCCCGCGAGCTGGTTCAGTTTGCCTCCGAAAAGCAGCGCGAAGAGTGCCCGATCAGCGAACTGTGGGTGTCCACCAAGTGCGGCGAGTCGGATACGACTTCAGGCTGCGGTGCCAACCCGACCGTCGGCAATGCCTTTGACAAGCTCTACGGTGTCGGCGCGACCCTGGTGTTCGGTGAAACCTCCGAGCTGACCGGTGGCGAGCATCTGGTGGCGGCCCGCTGTGCCACACCGGACGTGAAGGAAGACTTCATGAAGATGTTCAACTCGTATCAGGACATGATCAATCGTCACAAGACGTCCGACCTGTCCGATTCGCAGCCGACCAAGGGCAACATCGCCGGTGGCCTGACCACCATCGAGGAAAAGGCGCTTGGCAACATCCAGAAGATCGGCAAGAAGTGCAAGGTCGATGGCGTGCTCGACTATGCCGAGACGCCGACCGCCCCCGGTCTGTGGTTCATGCAGTCGAGCTCGGCCGCAGCCGAGATGGTGACGCTGTGCGCCGCCGCCGGCTACGTGGTGCATTTCTTCCCCACCGGACAAGGCAACATCGTCGGCAACCCGATCCTGCCGGTAATCAAGATCTGCGCAAACCCGAGGACTGTCCGCACCATGAGCGAGCACATCGACGTCGATACCTCGGGCCTGCTGCAGCGCGAAATGAACATGGATGGCGCTGGCGACCAGTTGCTTGAATGTATGCTGCGCACCGCGAATGGTCGTCTTACCGCGGCCGAAGCGCTGGGACATCGTGAGTTCGTGCTGACCCGTCTTTACGAGAGTGCCTGATGAACTGAATGCCTGACACCGGCCGCTGAAGCCGGTTGCTGCGACGGGGGCTTTCGCCGTGAGGTGACTGTCCCCGCTACCCCTTGATGGAGGAGACATACAATGAGAAAGCTTCAAAGCGCCATTGCCCGCATGACCGTCGCAAGCTTGTGCAGCATTTCTCTGGGTGCCGCTGCGGCCTACCCGGAACAGACCATCAACTACATCATCCCCTTTGGTCCAGGCGGTGAGTCGGATATCGCCGCCCGCTTGCAGGAGCCCCTGTTCAAGAAACTGGGTGGGCAGCCTGTTGCGATCCAGTACAAGGCCGGGGCGGGGGGCGCTGCAGCATGGGCGCAACTGAACAGCATGACCGCCGACGGCTACACGATGATGGGAACCAACCTTCCCCATATCGTGCTGCAGCCGATGGAAAAGGATGTTGGTTACCGCACCGCGGACATGACCAACGTGTACTGGTTTCACTACACGCCGGATGCGCTGCTGGTCACTGCGGACAGCCCCTACAAGACCCTGGCGGACTATCTCGCCGCAGCGCGCAAGGCGCCGGGCGGGGTGATCGTGGGTGGCACCGGGACCAACTCCGGTAACGAGCTGGCGAAGGCGCGTCTGGACAAGCTCGCCGGGATCAAGACCACCTATATCCCGTTCAAGGGCACGGGAGCGGTCAACACCGCGCTGCTGGGCAAGCAGGTTGCAGCCTCGTGGGGCTATACCACGGTGAAGCTGCAACTGGGCGACCAGGTGCGCTGTCTTGCGGTGGCGATGGAGGCGCGTCATCCGCGCATGCCGGATTGCCCCACCTTCCGTGAGCTGGGTATCGACATGGTCGGCGGTGTCTACCGCGGTCTGGCGGTGCCGTCGAACACGCCGGCTGCGGTGCAGAAGCAGGTCGCAGGCCTGATCGGGCAGATCAACAAGGACCCCGCCTTTGTGGAGAAGATGCTGGACAACGGCTTTACCGTCGTCGATGTCGGCCCCGAGCAGATGAAGGACTTCATGGACAAGATGAACAAGGAATACGCCGAAGCTGCCAAGGATCTTGGCATCAAGGCGAAGTGATCTTCCACGGCGCAGCCCGCGAGGGCTGCGTGTGTTCATATGTCTGAGGAGTTCGCATGCCTGGATTTGAGTATCTCCTTCATGCCCTGAGCCCGATGAGTCTGCTGATCGCCTTTGCCGGTGTGCTGGCAGGCATCCTGATCGGTGCAATGCCAGGGCTGACGGCAACCATGGCGGTTGCCGTGCTGGTCCCATTCACGTTTGGCATGGAGCCCGGCGTCGCCCTGATCGCGCTCGGTGCGATCTATACCGGTGCGATCTACGGTGGTGCGTATTCGGCCATCCTGCTCAAGACGCCGGGCACGCCGTCGTCCATCGCCACCACTTTCGACGGCTATCCCATGGCCAAACGCGGCGATGGCGACCTGGCGCTCACCCTGGCCTGTCTGGCTTCGGTGTTCGGTGGTCTGGTGGGGGCCGCTTTCCTGTTGCTGCTCGCGCCACCGCTGGCTTCGGTCGCACTGAGCTTCGGTCCGGTCGAGTACTTCTGGCTGGCCATCTTTGGCCTGACCCTGATCGCGTCGCTCAGCGAGGGTAGCCTGATCAAGTCCCTGATCGGTGGCTGCATCGGTCTGTTGCTGTCGATGATCGGCGTTGCCGAAGTCGGTGGTGATGTGCGCTTTACCGGCGACTCGCAGGCACTGCTCGGCGGCATCGACATCGTGTCCGCCCTGATAGGCCTGTACTGCGTACCGGTGCTGCTTGAACTCGTGGCTTCGCCCGACCCGCACATGCGGCTCGGCAGCCGGGTGTCGAGCTACCGTCTGGGCGAGGGCATGCGCCAGTGCTGGAAGTCGCGCTTCAACATCATTCGCAGCTCGGTGATCGGGACGGTGGTCGGCATTCTGCCCGGTGCGGGCGGCTCGATCGCCTCGCTGATTGCCTACTCCGAGGCTCGCCGCGTGGCCAAGCAGCCGGAGAAGTTCGGCACCGGCGAGCCCGATGGTCTGCTGGCAACCGAATCGTCCAACAATGCGACCGTCGGTGGCGGTTTCATTCCCACCCTGGTGCTGGGCATCCCGGGCACGCCGCCGGATGCGGTGATCCTCGGTGCGCTGCTGGTGCAGGGCGTGCGCGTTGGGCCGCAGCTGTTCGGTGAGCAGAGCGAGATCGTGTACACCTTCATCTACGGCCTGTTCATTGCCACCGTGCTCATGCTTCCCGTGGGGCTGCTGGTCGGTCGTTATGCCTTCAAGTCGCTGGTAGGCATTCCCAAGGCCCTGCTTGCACCGTCGGTCGCCTTCCTCACCATCCTCGGCAGCTACGCCGTGCATAACAACGCACACGAGGTGCTGCAGATGGTGTTGCTCGGTGGCTTTGCCTGGGTGATGGCGAGCTGGGGTTTCTCCGCCTCGCCGATCGTGCTCGGGCTCATCCTCGGCAGCATCGCGGAAGGTGGATTCGTGCAGGGTTACCTGATCGGCTCGGCCAAGGGCAGTGCGCTGGCGGAGTTCTTCGGACGCCCGATCTCCATCGGCATCATCGTGTTCATTCTGGTTGGTCTGCTGTATCCGGTGCTGACCCGTCGTTTCGGCAAGAAGGAGATGAAGCATGAGTACGCATGAGATGAAGGTGCGTGATGTGTGGGGCGCCGTTGCCTCGGTGATTGCGATCGCCATCGGCGTGATGGTGCTGCGCGCCGCGCGTGACTTCGACACCCTGGGGGCGGTTTTTCCGCGCTCGGTCGCGGTGCTCATGATCGTGCTCGGTGCGTGCTACGTGGTGCTTGCCCTGCGCAAGCCGGGGATGAATGCGGTCCGTCTGGAAGGCTCGGGCTTGCGCCGCCTGGCCTTGTTCTGCGTCTTGCTGGGCTGGGCGCTGTTGCTCGAGCCGCTCGGTTTCCTCACCACCAGCCTTATCGGTTACGTGCTTGGGCTGCTGATTGCCAACTTCGACCGCTGGACGCCGCGCATGACGATGATCTATTGCGGCGCTGGATGCTCGATGGTCGTGGGCCTGTTCCTGCTGTTCCGTTTTGCCCTGCATGTCCCGTTGCCTCCCGGCATCCTGATCTGAGCTGTTCGGCTCCGTACGCCCAACCCCAGCAAGACATAGAGGAATATAAGAATGACAAAAGTGGTGATTTCAGAGTTCATGGATGAAAGCGCGGTGGAGACGCTGCGCGCCCGTTTCGATGTGTTGTACGAACCCAGACTGGTGGACCAGCCCGCCGCCTTGCTCGAGGCGCTGGCACAGGCAGACGGCCTGATCGTGCGCAATCGCACCCAGGTCAATGCCGACATGCTGGCGGCGGCGCCTGCGCTCAAGGTGGTCGGTCGTCTCGGCGTGGGTCTGGACAATATCGACGTGACCCGCTGCAAGGCGCGCTCGGTGGAAGTGATCCCGGCGACCGGGGCCAATGCCCTCGCCGTGGCCGAGTACGTGATTGGCACGGCGATGGTGCTTCTGCGCGGCAGCTATCTGTCGAGCAGCGAGGTGGCTGCCGGCCAATGGCCGCGTCCGCGCATGTCGAACGGGCGTGAAACCGCGGGCAAGACCCTTGGTCTGATCGGCTTCGGTGGTATCGGCCAGCTCACCGCGAAGCTGGCCCGCGGTCTGGGCATGCAGGTGGTGGCACACGATCCGATGATCGCCAGCGACGCCCCGGTGTGGGCCGAGTCCGGCGTTACGCCGCTGGCGCTCGACGCGCTGGTCGCCTCGGCCGATGTGGTCAGCCTGCACGTGCCGCTGACCGAAGGCACTCGCGGCCTGTTCGGCGGTGCACGCATCAAGGCGATGAAGGCGGGTGCCGTGCTGATCAACACCGCTCGCGGTGGCATCGTGGACGAGGCGGCGCTTGCCGCGGCACTGCGCAGCGGCCATCTGGGCGGCGCGGCGCTGGACGTGTTCGAGGCCGAACCGCTTCCGGCCGGCTCGGCGCTGGTCGGTGTGCCCAATCTGATCCTCACCCCGCACATCGGTGGCGTGACCTATGAGTCGAACGAGCGTGTGAGCAGCCTGATCGCCGAGCGCGTCATCCGTTTTCTTGCAGACTGAGGGGCGGAACATGGCGAAACATACGATTGAACATCTGCTCGAACTGACCACGGCTGCGCTGACGCGCGCCGGTGCCGGCCCCGACATGGCCGCATCCACCGCGAAGGCGCTGGTGGGTGCCGAAGCGCAGGGTCTGGCATCGCACGGCCTGGCGCGGGTGTCGCAGTACGCCGCCCATCTGCGCAATGGCCGCGTGAATGGTGATGCAAGGCCGAAGGTGGTGCGTGAGCGTGCAGCCGCCTGCCTGATCGACGCCGAAGAAGGGCTGGCCTTTCCGGCTTGCGATCTCGCGATCAAGGAAGCGATCGAACGTGCGCGCAAGTGTGGGGTGGCCTTTGCCGGCGTGACCCGCAGTCACCACTTCGGGGTGGCCGCACAGCACCTTGAGGCGGTGGCCGCTGCGGGCATGGTCGGCCTCGCATTCGGCAACTCGCCTGCGGCCATGCCGGCCTGGGGCGGGAAGCGCGCGCTGTTCGGCACCAACCCGATCGCTGCGGTGTTCCCGCGGCGCGACGGCGACCCGGTCACGATCGACCTCGCCTTGTCCGAAGTCGCCCGTGGCAAGCTGATGGTGGCTGCGCGCGACGGCAAGTCGATCCCCACAGGCTGGGCGCTGGACAGGAACGGTGAGCCCACTACCGACCCGAAAGCCGGACTCGAAGGCATGATGTGCCCGGCAGGCGGGGTGAAGGGCGCGATGCTGGCGATGATCGTGGAACTGCTGTGCTGCTCCCTGACCGGCGCGGCGTTTGGCTTCGAGGCCGACTCTTTCTTCGTTGAAGAGGGAAACCGTCCGAACATCGGCCAGGCTTTTCTGGTGATCGATCCGGGCGCACTGGGTGGTACCGACACCTATCTCGAGCGCATCGAAACCCTGATGAGCGCCATGCTCGTCGATGAGGGCGTACGTGTGCCGGGCGACCGTCGTCGTGGCATTGCGCTCAAGGCACAGCGCGAAGGCGTCGAAGTGGCTGACGCCGTGATTGCACAGCTGGTCTGAGGCTGTTCCCCGCGCGGGTCTTCTGCCCGCGCGGGCTTTGTGTTGAAAATCCGAATGTGTTAGTGAGATGCCGGGCAGGTCCTGGCAGGGAGGAGTCATGTCGTTGAAGATTGGTGTGCCGGCTGAGACTCATCCCGGCGAACGCCGCATTCCGGTCGTGCCGGATGTGGTCAAGAAATATCAGGGCCTCGGCGCCCATGTGGTGATGCAGTCGGGCGCAGGCGTGCCGGCGCACTACCGGGACGACGCCTTTGCCGAAGTCAGTGTGGTCGATG
>JALNWS010000352.1 GCA_023230755.1 Azoarcus sp. | reverse complement strand
GGGCCGCGCGGCCCGCTCTGCCACATCAGCCAGATAACCTTGATAGGCGGTTTCATGGGTTTTCAGATTTCATTTTCGCGGCCGGGTCTCGTGCTTGGCCTGATTGCTTCGCTGGCGCTGTCTTCATGCGCGCTGGTGCCGGGCAGCACTGCCACCGCCATGCGCGAGCAGTCATCGGTACAGTTACCGGTAAAACAGAACGACGAGCTCGTTCCGGCCAACGTCGCGGTCAAGGCCATCACGGCCGAACTCATCATCGAGCAGCAAAAGGCAAACCAGCTGATTGTGCCTGCGGCCACTCCGACACCGGGCAAGCTCGTCGCAGCCCCGGTCGACCCCAATACGCAGTACCTCGACTACAAGCTCGGGCCCGGCGACATCATCAACGTCACCGTGTGGGACCACCCCGAACTCACCATCCCGGCCGGCTCCTACCGCTCGGCAGAAGCCTCCGGCACGCTGGTGGCCGAAAACGGCACCATCTTCTACCCCTACGCCGGCATCATTCAGGTCAATGGGCTGACGGTGCGCGAGGTGCGCGACATCCTCATCAAGAAGCTCGCCACCTATATTGAAAAGGTGCAGCTCGACGTGCGCGTGGTGACCTTTCGCAGCAAACGCATCTATGTGGTGGGCGAGGTCGCCAAGGCAGGTCTGCTTGAGATCAACGACATCCCCATGACCATGCTCGAGGCGGTCAACCGCGCCGGGGGCTTTACTAATGCTGCGGATCACGCCAACGTGCTGCTGACCCGCGCCGGTAAAACCTACCGTGTGGACCTGCAAGCCTTGTACGAGAACGGTGTCACCAGCCAGAACGTGCGGCTCGAACCCGGCGACATCGTCAACGTGCCCGACCGCCAGCAGAACAAGATCTTCGTCCTTGGCGAAGTCACCAAGCCCGGCTCCTACGTCATGAACAAGCGCCGCTCCACCCTGGCCGAGGCGTTGGGCGACGCAGGTTTCGTCAATCAGCTCACGTCCAATCCGGGCTGGATCTTCGTCATGCGTGGCGGGGCCGATTCGCCCGAACTTTTCCATCTCGATGCACGCTCGCCCGATGCCCTGCTGCTGGCCGATCGCTTCCCGCTGCAACCGCGGGACATCGTATATGTGGATGTGGCCGACGTTGCACGCTGGAACCGCGTGATCACCAACATCCTGCCGACCGCAACAATGCTCAACACCATCAGCCAGACTCAGTACCCGCTGTTTGGTGGCGGTCAGCCCTACTGATCCACATCACGGGCCGGTATCAACCGGCCCGTTTGTTGTAGTCGATCCCCTTTCGACTTTCCACTTGTGAAAACAAGATCGGTTTTTCCCGGATAACGCATGAACACAGACAAGGTATCGCACTCGGACCCGAGCAAACTGCCTGCCAATCAAGCTGCAGGGCTGGCACATCAATCGCCGGCAGACGACGATGACGAAATTCAGCTTGGCGAGATCATCGCCACGCTGATGGGCTACAAGTGGTTCATTGCCGCAATCACCGCCGGGGCCATCGTGCTCGGCGTACTTGCGCTCTTCGTCATGACGCCAATCTACCGCGCCAACGCGGTGCTGCAGATCGAAGAAAAGTCCAAAGGTCTGGGTGCCATCACCGACCTCGAGTCGTTCATGGAAGACACCACCTCGGTGGCGACCGAACTCGAGCTTATCCGCTCGCGCATGGTGCTGGGGCGCGTCATCGAGCGTCTTCAACTGGATATCGTGGCCGAACCCGCATATTTGCCGCTCATCGGCAAGCCGGTTGCGCGCCGGTATTCCGACGAAGGTCTGGCATCGCCACTCCTCGGCTTGTCCAGCTATGGCTGGGGGGGCGAGCGCATTCGGGTAGAGACGTTCGAGGTGCCGGACGCGTGGCTAGATCAACCCTTCACGCTCGCCGCGCTGGAGAACAACCGCTTTCAACTGATCGACGGCGACGACTCGGTTGTGCTGGAAGGCACAGTCGGTCAACTGGCCGAGGCAGAAGGCTATCAGCTCTTCGTTTCGGAACTGCTTGCCCGCCCAGGTACCAATTTCAACTTGACCCGGCAGTCCCACGAAGAGTCCATCGCGCAAATGCTCGAACGGCTGTCGCTTAACGAGCGCGGCAAGAAATCCGGCGTGGTCGAGGTGGCTTTGACGGGCGACAACCGTGCGCTTACCGCACAAACGCTGGACGAGATCCTCATCAGCTACGTGCGCCAGAACGTCGAACGCAGATCCGCGGAAGCAGAGAACACCCTCAAATTTCTCGAATCTCAGCTGCCCATCCTCAAGGCCCAGCTGGACGCCGCCGAGGCAGCCTATAACAACTACCGCCAGGTCCGCGGCTCGGTGGATCTCACGCTGGAAACGCAGTCGGTGTTGCAATCCATCGTTGAGGTGGATAACGAAATCGTCAAGCTGCAACAGCAGCGCGAGGAACTCCGGCAAAGCTACACCGCAGAGCACCCCCGCGTTCAGACCATCGATGCGCAACTCGACCGTTTGCGCAGTCGACGTGGCGTGTTCGATCGCGATGTAGCCAAATTGCCGGATACGCAGCAAACCGCGCTTCGGCTCAAGCGCGATGTCGAAGTCTCTACCGCGCTCTACACCAGCCTGCTGAACACGGCGCAGCAGCTCCGCGTATCGAAGGC
>JALNWS010000351.1 GCA_023230755.1 Azoarcus sp. | reverse complement strand
CGGCGGGGGGCGTGATGCCCTCGAACAGCTTGCGCAGTTTTTCGAACGGATAGGAGTGGAGACGGCTAAGATTCGGATTCACTTTGGAACACTTTTCATCCGGTTCTGAGGCCGGACCGAGCGGGTCGTAAAGGCCGAAGATGTTATCATGCGCCGCCTTCCCGGCATTACCGAATCCGGGTCTCATCACCCTGTTTCCCACTCTGCCTGCGCCCCATCGTGCGTCTTTCCAAACTCAAACTTGCCGGTTTCAAGACCTTCGTCGATCCGACGACGGTGACCATGCCGGGTAACCTGGTAGGGGTTGTCGGTCCCAATGGTTGCGGCAAGTCGAACATCATCGACGCCGTGCGCTGGGTGCTGGGCGAGACGCGGGCGTCCGCACTGCGCGGCGAGTCGATGCAGGACGTCATCTTCAATGGATCGACCACGCGCAAGGCGGTGTCGCGTGCGAGCGTGGAGATGGTCTTCGATAACAGTGAGGGCCGGGCGTCGGGGCAGTGGTCACGCTATGCGGAGATTTCGGTCAAGCGTGTGCTCGACCGCAGTGGGGAGTCGAGCTACTACATCAATAACGTCCACGTACGACGCAAGGACGTGATCGATGTGTTTCTCGGCACCGGTCTGGGGCCGCGGGCTTACGCGATCATCGAGCAGGGCATGATCTCGCGCATCATCGAGGCGCGCCCCGAGGATATTCGAGGCTTTCTGGAAGAAGCGGCAGGCGTCACCAAGTACCGTGAACGGCGCAAGGAGACTGAGGGTCGTCTGGCGGACGCGCGCGACAACCTCGCCCGATTGGACGATATCCGAACCGAACTGGGCGAACGTATCGGACATCTGGAGGCGCAGGCCGAGGTCGCTGCCAGATATAACGCGCTCAGCAGTTCGCATATCGAAAAGCAACAGTTGCTGTGGCTGATCAAGCGCAACGAGGCGAGAGCCACGTACCAGCGTCTGGTAGACGAGCTGAATCAGAACAGTCTGCGGATCGACACTGACAGCGCCCGCCTGCAAGAACTCGACAGCGCAATCGAGGCCAGTCGCGAAGCACATTTTTCGGCGTCCGAAGCTGTGCATCTCGCGCAGAGTGACCTTTTTGCCGTCAGTGCCGAGGTGACCCGGCTCGAAACCGAGTTGCAGCACCTTGCCGAGGCGCGCAAGCGGCTGGAGGCCGGTCTGGCGCAACTCGAACTCGACCGGGCGCACTGGGTGGCACGGCGCGAAACCATGTCCGGCGAGCGCGAGCGCTGGGACGAGCTTGCCGTAAACGCTGCAATGCGGGCAGAGCAGGCTGAAGGGCGGCATGGTGAGATTGCCGACCGAGTGCCCGATGCGGACGCTGCCCGACAGGCGGCTGATGGGACTGTGGCGGCTGCGCGTCGCGAACTGGCTCAGACCGAGCAGCAATTGCGGGTGGAAGAAGCAAACCGCGCGAGTGCAACGCGTGCGCTGGACGCCCTGCAGCAACGCCGTGCCCGCCTTGAGTCCGAACGTGGTGCGATCGAGGGGCCGGACGCACGCGCGCTGGCAGAGCGTGAAGCGCGCGTCGAGGCGCAGCAGGACGCGATGGAGGAGCAGCAGGGTGCGCTCATCGACCTGCAGGGGCGTTTGCCGGATGCGCAAGCGGGGTTGAAGCTGGCGCTGGATCACGAACGCATGGTGCAACGCCGGTTGACAGAATTGCGTGCCCGCCGTGATGCGCTGATGCAGTTGCAGTCGCGAGTGCAGTCGCAAGGCAAGCTGGGCGACTGGCTGAAGCGTCATGGTTTTGTCGAGTTGCCGCCTTTGTGGCGCAGTCTGCGTGTGACCGAAGGCTGGGAGACGGCGGTCGAGGCAGTCCTCCGCGAGCGTCTGTCGGCGCTCACGCTTGACGGCGTTCAGGGCGATGAGGTCGCACGCGGGATGCTCGACGAACTGCCACCCGAATCGCTTGCCCTCGTGTTCGGAGGCGTGTCGGCATCCGGCGCCATCACAACCGCACCCGCTGGCGCCACGCCGCTGATCGAACGTGTGCAGGTGCTCGACGAGAGCCTGCGCCCACTGCTGGAGGACTGGCTCCGGGGCTGTTATGCGGTCGACCGGATCGAGGACTGGCTGCCACAACGCGGACAGCTGGATGCCGATATCTGCCTGGTTGGCGCTCGTGGGGTGGTGCTGACTCGCCATGCCTTGATCCGTTTTGTACCCGACAGCCGTACACAGGGGGTCATGGAGCGGCAGCGCGAGATCGACCAGCTTGCAGAGCAGCAACAGGCCCTCGAAGACGATGCGCAGGATGCGCACGACGCTCTGCTCGCAGCCGAGGCGGCAACCACCGATCTGCAGGAACACATCAACGGCCTGCGCCGGGAGATTCAGGGCGCCCAGGCGCAGCTGCATGCCGACCAGGTGGAGGTGCTCAAGCTGAGCCAGGCCCTGAGCCGTGCCGAGGAGCGACGTGCCCAGCTCGAACGCGACCTCGACGATCTGGTACATCTGGAAGCGACCGAACGCGAGCATCATGCCCGCGCCGAGCTTGAGCATGCCCGCGCCACTGAGTTGGCGGAACTCCAGCGTAACCGGCTCGATGCGGCCGCCGAAGTGTTGCGGGAGCGTGATCAGAGCCTGCGCGAACTGCGCGCGCTGGAGCAGACCTG
>JALNWS010000125.1 GCA_023230755.1 Azoarcus sp. | reverse complement strand
GCTCGCTGCATGCGCAGGAGATGGACTTCAACGACATCCGTACCACGCTGCAGGCACTGATCGCGATCTACGACAACTGCAACAGCCTGCACACCAACGCCTACGACGAGGCGATCACCACGCCGACCGAAGAGTCGGTGCGCCGGGCGATGGCGATTCAGCTCATCATCAACCGCGAGTGGGGTCTGGCCAAGAACGAGAACCCCAATCAGGGCGCCTTCATCATTGACGAACTCACCGATCTCGTCGAAGAGGCCGTGCTCAAGGAGTTCGAGGCCATCGCCTCGCGTGGCGGCGTGCTCGGTGCCATGGAAACCGGCTATCAGCGCGGCAAGATCCAGGAAGAGTCGCTGTACTACGAGCACAAGAAGCACGACGGCTCCTACCCGATCATCGGCGTGAATACCTTCCTCAACCCCAAGGGCCAGGCGCAGCAGGAAATCGAACTGGCGCGCTCGACCGAGGAAGAAAAGCAGGGCCAGCTCAAGCGTCTGCAGGACTTCCATGTCCGCAACAAGGCCGAGGCACCGAAGTGGCAGGCCAAACTGCAACAGACCGTAATCGAGAACGGCAACGTGTTCGCGGTGCTGGTCGATGCAGTGCGCTACTGCTCGCTGGGGCAGATCACCGAGGCCCTGTACAAGGTGGGCGGCCAGTACCGGCGCAGCATGTAAGTCGCAACCATGCACCTTCGCACGAAGGGGTTGCACTGAAACGGCGCTTCGGCGCCGTTTTTCTTTGCCGTGCCGGCTTGCGGCAGCACGTTTCTGCCAACTGCAACAATTCAGTACATTGCGCAAACAGTTGCGCAAACATGCCCTGCGACACTAAGCCCTGACAAAAGACCAAGGCGCCGAAAGTGCGCCACATCCGGACGAGCCGAAACACAGCGAACACCGGATGGGGAGACAGGCAGGATCAACCGAAGGAGGATGGGCATGTCCGATACTCACGGGCAGACGGGGCTCGACACATTTCCACGGCTGCTGATGCAGCACGCAAAGCTCAGGCCGAACCGGCCGGCAATGCGGGAAAAAGCGTACGGCATCTGGCAAACCTATACCTGGGCGCAGGTGGCCGAGAGTGTGAGGGCCATTGCCTGCGGTCTCGCCGAGCTCGGCTTCAAGCGTGGCGACCGTCTTGCCATCATTGGCGACAACCGCCCCCGTCTGTACTGGTCGGTCGCCGCCTGTCAGTGCCTGGGCGGCATTCCCGTGATGCTTTACCAAGATGCGGTGGCGCAGGAAATGGCCTACGTGCTGCAGGATGCCGAAATCCGTTTCGCAGTCGTCGAGGATCAGGAGCAGGTCGACAAGATGCTCGAGATCCGGGACGAGGTGCCGCTGCTCGAGCGTGTCATCTACGATGAAGCGCGGGGTATGCGCCACTACACCCAAACCCTGCTGATGGGGCTGGACGAGTTGCAGGAGATGGGTCGCATCCATGACCGCAACCAGAGCGATTTCCTCGATGGTGAGGTGGCCAAGGGCGCGTCCGATGACATTTCCATCATGCTCTACACATCCGGCACGACTGGCAAGCCAAAAGGGGTGTGCCAGACTCACGGGGCCTTCATTGCGGCAGCCCAGGGTGGCGTGCAGTTCGACAAACTGACTGATCAGGAAGACATCCTGTCCTATCTGCCGATGGCGTGGGTGGGCGATCACCTGTTCTCGTTTGCCCAGGCCATGCTCGCGGGCTTCACCATCAATTGCCCGGAATCGGGCGAGACGGTGATGACCGACTTGCGCGAGATCGGCCCGACCTATTACTTTGCTCCGCCGCGCGTGTTCGAGAACCTGCTCACCCAGGTCATGATCCGGATGGAGGATGCGGGTGCGATCAAGCGCAAGATGTTCCATCACTTCATGGAGGTCTCCCGCCGCTGCGGTGCAGACATCCTTGATGGCAAATCGGTCTCTGCTGGCGATCGCTTCCAGTACTGGCTCGGCAACCTCATGGTTTACGGTCCGCTGAAGAACGTGCTCGGCATGAGCCGCATCCGCGTGGCTTACACCGCCGGCGCGGCCATTGGGCCCGATCTTTTCCGTTTCTATCGCTCGATCGGTGTGAACCTGAAGCAGCTCTATGGGCAGACCGAAACCTGCGCCTATGTCTGCCTGCAGCCCGACGGCGAGATCAAGCTCGACTCCGTCGGCAAGCCCGCGCCTTTCGTCGAGGTCAAGCTCGCCGACAACGGCGAGATCCTGGTCAAGGGGCCGATGCTGCTCAAGACCTATTACAAGCGTCCGGATGCCACGGCCGAATCGATCAACGCCGATGGCTATTTCATGACGGGCGACGCCGGTTTCTTCGACGAAGACGGCCATCTGAAGATCATCGATCGCGCCAAGGACGTGGGCAAACTCAACGACGGCTCGATGTTTGCGCCCAACTATATCGAGAACAAGCTCAAGTTCTTCCAGCACATCAAGGAAGCGGTCACCTTCGGCAACGGACGCGATTTTGTCACCGCCTTCATCAACATTGATCTCGAGGCCGTCGGCAACTGGGCTGAGCGCAAGGGCATGGGTTATTCCGGGTATACCGATCTGGCTGCGCAGGACGCAGTGTACGAACTGATCCGCGAGGGCATCGAAACCGTGAATGCCGACCTCGCGACCGACCCCAGGATGAGCGGTTCGCAGATCAAGCGTTTCCTGATTCTGCATAAGGAACTCGATGCCGACGATGGCGAGCTGACGCGCACGCGCAAGGTTCGACGCAACTTCGTTGCCGAGCGCTATCAGGTGCTGGTCGAAGGCCTCTATGCCGGCAAGAAGTCGCAATACATCGAGACTCAGGTGAAGTACGAAGACGGCCGCACCGGCAAGATCAGTGCCGACCTGCGTATCGAGGAGGTGAAGACCTTCACACCGCAGGCCACGAAGCAGGCCGCTTGAGGAGGCAGGGATGATGATGAATGACATGGCGCAGGACGCCACCGCAGAGGGTGGCCGCCGGATCGGAGAAGTGATTCTCGATCTGCAGCACATCTCGCTGAGCTTTGGCGGGGTGAACGCGCTGACCGATATCAGCTTCGACGTGCGCGAGCACGAGATCCGCTCGATCATCGGCCCCAACGGGGCGGGCAAGAGTTCGATGCTCAACGTGATGAACGGCGTCTACCATCCGCAGAAGGGCAACATCCTGTTCCGCGGCGAGCCGCGGCAGAAGATGGACCCGCACACGGCCGCCGCACAGGGCATTGCCCGCACCTTTCAGAACATCGCGCTGTTCAAGGGCATGACCGTGCTCGACAACATCATGACCGGGCGCAACCTGAAGATGAAGTGCAACCTGCTCGAGCATGCACTGTTCTGGGGGAAGGCTCAGCGCGAAGAGATCGAGCATCGCAAGAAAGTAGAGGATGTCATCGATTTTCTCGAGATCCAGAGCATCCGCAAAACCCCGGTGGGGCGCCTGCCCTACGGTCTGCAGAAGCGGGTCGAGCTGGGGCGCGCACTGGCAGCCGAACCCACGCTGCTGCTGCTCGACGAGCCGATGGCGGGCATGAACGTCGAGGAAAAGCAGGACATGTGCCGCTTCATCCTCGATGTGAACGACCAGTTCGGCACCACCATCGTGCTGATCGAGCACGACATGGGCGTGGTGATGGACATCTCCGATCGCGTCGTGGTGCTCGATTACGGCAAGAAGATCGGCGACGGACCGCCGGACGAAGTCAAGAACAACGCGGATGTGATCGCGGCCTACCTCGGCACCTCGCACTGAGCCCGCCAGAACAAGAAGGACAAGGAGACAACAATGGGTTTCTTTTTCGAAGTGCTGATCGGCGGTCTGCTTTCGGGGGTGCTTTACGCCCTCGTTGCGCTCGGCTTCGTGCTGATCTACAAGGCCTCGGGCGTGTTCAACTTTGCCCAGGGGGCGATGGTGTTCTTTGCCGCGCTCACCTTTGTCGGCTTTCAGGCCTTGCTGCCCGGCTGGACCGGACTGGAAGAGGGCAGCGTGATGGTGTTCTGGCTCGCCTTCATCCTTGCGCTGGCCTCGATGATCGTGCTCGGCATCCTGACCGAGAAAGTGGTGTTGCGGCCCTTGGTCAACCAGCCTCAAATTACGCTGTTCATGGCCACCATCGGTCTCTCCTTTCTCGTCGAGGGCATCGCCCAGGCGATCTGGGGTGCCAATGTACGTGCCCTGGACCTCGGTATCGCCGACGAACCGATCGGCTGGATTCTCGACAGCGCAGACATGATCGTGTCCAGCTTCGACGTGTTCGCTGCTGCACTGGCAGGCATCCTGGTGGCGGCACTGGCGCTGTTCTTCCAATACACCAAGGTCGGACGCGCCCTGCGTGCCGTGGCCGATGATCACCAGGCGGCATTGTCGATCGGCATTCCGCTGCAGCACATCTGGGCGATCGTCTGGGGTGTGGCGGGCTTTGTCGCCCTGGTCGCCGGCCTGATCTGGGGCGCCCGCAGCGGGGTTCAGTTCGCGCTGACCTTCACCGCGCTCAAGGCCTTGCCGGTGCTGATTCTTGGCGGCTTCACGTCGGTGCCGGGGGCGATTGTCGGTGGCCTGATCATCGGCGCGTCGGAGAAACTGGCCGAAGTCTATATCGGGCCCTTCGTCGGCGGCGGTATCGAAGGCTGGTTCCCCTACATGCTTGCGCTGTTCTTCCTGCTGGTACGTCCGGAAGGTCTGTTCGGCGAGAAGCACATCGACAGGGTCTGACCGCGACAGCCCGCCGGCGCCTGCGCGGGGCCGGCGGGCTGCCATAACGACAAGGTTTTCGGAGACAACACATGCTTTATCGTGAAGCCGGCCAGTTCAAGGCCAGTTACAAGGAGGATCAGCAGATCTTTCCGATCCGGCAGGACAGGGTCGGCATGGCGGTGATCCTCGCCATCTTCTTCCTTGCAGTGCCGATGTTTGCCAGCGAGTACTGGTTGCAGGCCATCCTGATCCCGGTGCTGATCTTCTCGCTCGCCGCCATCGGTCTCAACATCCTCACCGGCTACGCCGGGCAGTTGTCCCTGGGGTCAGCCGCGTTCATGGCGGTGGGGGCTTTCGGCGCCTACAACTTCATGTTGCGTATCGACGGCATGCCCTTCATCGTCGCGCTGATCCTCGGTGGTCTGTGTTCCGCACTGGTTGGCGTCGCGTTTGGCCTGCCCAGTCTGCGCATCAAGGGCTTCTATCTTGCGGTAGCGACACTTGCGGCGCAGTTCTTCATTGTCTGGGCGCTGGTGAAGTTTCCCTGGTTTTCCAACCACTCGTCCTCCGGCGTGATCTCCGCACAGGAAGTGAATATCCTCGGTTTTGCCTTCGACACACCGGTCCTCAAGTATCTGCTGACGCTTGCCGTTGTCGTCGTGCTGGCGCTGCTGGCCAAGAATCTGGTGAGGTCCACGACCGGTCGGCGCTGGATGGCGGTGCGCGACATGGACGTGGCAGCAGAGGTGATCGGCATCCGTCCGATGCGTGCCAAGCTGAGTGCGTTTGCCGTGTCCTCGTTCTATTGCGGTGTGGCCGGTGCGCTCTACGCCTACACCTACCTCGGGACCGTCGAGCCGGAAGGTTTTAACCTCGACCTGTCGTTCAAGATCCTGTTCATGATCATCATCGGCGGTGTGGGCTCGATTCTGGGGTCGTTCCTGGGGGCCGCATTCATCGTGCTGTTGCCGATTTTCCTCAACGTATTCATGCACTCTGTTTTTGCGGGAAGCCTGCCGGCCGGCCTCGGCTCGAACCTCGAACTGATCGTCTTCGGCGGACTGATCATTTTCTTCCTGATCGTCGAGCCGCACGGTCTGGCGCGTTTGTGGACCCTGGCCAAGGACAAGTTGCGCCTGTGGCCATTCCCGCACTGAGCATTTTCCGGGCATCAGACCGACGCTGTTGCGTCGGTCGGTTTCAAGGCAGTACGAAGCAGCACCACACACATAAGAGAGGAGACACTCATGAAACTGAAGAAATCCGCACTCATCGGCGCAGCCATCGCAGGCCTGCTCGTGAGCGGCTATGCCGCTGCGCAGGAACAGTTCATCGGCTTGCCGAGCTATCGCGTCGGTCCCTATGGTTCGAATGGCGCCTCGCTGTATGGTGGCTGGATCGACTACATGGCCATGGTCAACGCCCGTGACGGCGGCGTAAACGGCGTCAAGCTGACCTGGGAAGAATGCGAAACCGAATACAACAATGCCCGTGGCGTCGAGTGCTATGAGCGTCTGAAGAACAAGGGGCCGACCGGTAACTCGGTATTCCAGCCGCTGTCGACCGGCATCACCTACTCGGTGCTGGAGAAAGTCGAGCAGGACAAGATTCCGATGGTCACCATCGGCTATGGCCGCACCGATGCCGCTGACGGCAGTGTGTTCCCGTGGGTGTTCCCGATGGTCACGACCTACTGGTCGCAGGCCTCGGCCATCGTGAACTACATCGGCACCAAGGCCGGTGGCATGGACAAGCTCAAGGGCAAGAAGATCGGCCTGCTGTATCACGACTCGGCCTATGGCAAGGAGTCGCACGCCATCATGGACAAGCTCGCCGAGAAGCATGGCTTCGAACTGCAGAAAGTTGCGGTTGCCCACCCGGGTAACGAGCAGCAGGCCCAGTGGCTGCAGATTCGCCAGCAGAAGCCTGACTACGTGATCCTGTGGGGCTGGGGCGTGATGAATGCCACCGCGCTGCGGACCGCGGCCAAGACCGGCTATTCGCGCGACAAGATCATCGGTGTGTGGTGGTCCGGCTCCGAAGAGGATGCCATCCCCGCCGGCGATGCCGCCAAGGGCTTCGTGGCTGCCGGCTTCAACGTTGCCGGTGCCAACTATCCGGTGATCAAGGACATCCAGACCAACGTCTATGCCAAGAACGCCGGCAACATGGAAGACAAGGAACGCGTTGGCAGCGTGCTCTATAACCGTGGTGTGGTGCACGGCATCATCACCGTCGAAGCGATCCGCACCGCACAGGAAAAGTTCGGCAAGGGCAAGTCGATGACCGGCGAGCAGATGCGCTGGGGTTTCGAACACCTCAACCTCGATACCAAGCGCCTCGCCGCACTGGGTGCCGCCGGCTTCATGCCTGACCTCAAGATCAGCTGCAAGGATCATGAAGGTGCAGGCAAGGTCAAGTTCCAGCAATGGGACGGTTCCAAGTGGAACGTCGTGACCGACTGGATCGAAGCCGACAAGCCCCTGGTGCGCGGCATGATCGAGGAGTCGGCCGCCGCCTACGCCAAGGAAAAGGGCATTACCCCGCGCGACTGCTCCAAGGAGATGTAAGTCGCAGACGCATCCGGACCGCGATTGGGTCCGGAATGCAGACGAAACCGGCAGGCCCAGGTCTGCCGGTGCAGGCTCCCCGCGCAAGCGGGGGTCTGCAGGGTGCTTGTCCGGGCACATACGAGCATCCTGCAGACCCTCTGCCGGCAAGACCGGGGAGGTGGGACGGAGACACAAGGCAAAAACCATGACCAATGCAGCCACCGCCAGCGCCGCCAGTGCGGCGCCCTACCTCAGCATCAACAACGTCGAGGTGATCTACGATCACGTCATTCTCGTGCTCAAGGGCGTGTCCCTGCAGGTCGAGAAGGGCAGCATCGTGGCCCTGCTTGGCGCCAATGGCGCGGGCAAGTCGACCACGCTGAAATCGATCTCGAATCTGCTCGGCGCCGAGCGCGGCGATGTCACCAAGGGCAGCATCGAGTTCAAGGGCCAGCGCATCGACCAGATGACGCCGAACGATCTCGTCAAGCGCGGGGTGATCCAGGTGATGGAGGGCCGGCACTGTTTCGGCCACCTCACCATCGAGGAGAACCTGCTGACCGGCGCCTACACCCGCAGCATCTCGCGTGCCGAACTCAAGGACAACCTGGAGAAGGTCTATCACTACTTCCCGCGGCTCAAGACGCGACGGACGTCGCAGGCCGGCTACACCTCGGGTGGTGAGCAGCAGATGTGTGCCATCGGACGCGCACTGATGGCCAAGCCGGAGATGATCCTGCTCGACGAGCCGTCGATGGGTCTGGCGCCGCAGATCGTGGAAGAGATCTTCGAGATCGTGAAGGACCTCAACAGCAAGGAACAGGTCAGCTTTCTGCTTGCGGAGCAGAACACCATGGTCGCACTGCGCTATGCCGACTTCGGCTACATCATGGAGAACGGCCGCATCGTGATGGAAGGCGCCGCCAGCGAATTGGCGACGAACGAGGACGTGAAGGAGTTCTATCTTGGCCTGGCAGGCGAGGGGCGCAAGAGTTTCCGCGACGTCAAGCACTATCGCCGCCGCAAGCGCTGGCTCAGCTGAGTCCCGCCGACCCGACCTTACGCCTTCGCCCGCTTGCGGCCGCGCCTTGTCAGGCCGCCGGGCTCACAAATAATCAGGATCCACGCATGAGCCATTACGATGACAGAGAGATTCGCGACCCGGCCGAGCGCGAGCGCGACCTGCTCGCACGGCTGCCGGCGCAGATCGCTCACGCTCAGTCCAGTGCCCCTGCCTTTGCAGCAAGCCTGAAGGGGTTCGACGCGGCAGCGGTGACGAGCCGCGAGGCCCTTTCCCGCTTGCCAGTGATCCGCAAGTCCGAGTTGCTCGAGCAGCAGAAGCGTGCACGCCCCTTTGGCGGCTTCTCGGCGGTGCGCTGGGGCTCAGCCTGCAAGCGGGTGTTTTCGTCGCCAGGGCCGCTGTACGAACCGGAGGGAGCGCGCCCAGACTATTACCGGCTGGCACGTGCGCTGTATGCGGCAGGTTTTCGCGAAGGCGACCTGGTGCACAACACCTTCGCCTACCACTTCACCCCCGCAGGGTCGATGATGGAGACGGCAGCGCATGCACTCGGCTGCACCGTGTTTCCTGCCGGCGTCGGACAGACTGAACTGCAGCTTGCCGCAATGGTGGATCTTCAGCCCAATGCCTATGTCGGGACGCCGTCTTTCCTGCGCATCCTGCTCGACAAGGCCGATGAGACGGGGGTGAAGCCCACATTCACCAAGGCGTTCGTCTCGGGCGAGGCCTTCCCCGCGAGCCTTCGCGAGGGTTTTGCTGCACGCGGTGTTCGCGCCAGCCAGGCCTATGCCACGGCAGACATCGGGCTGATTGCATATGAGACGCCGGGTGGTGAGGGCATGGTGGTCGGTGAGGACATCGTGCTCGAAATCGTACGACCCGGCACCGGCGACCCGGTCCCCGATGGTGAAGTCGGGGAGGTCGTGGTGACGACCTTCAATCCGGACTATCCGCTGATCCGCTTCGGGACTGGCGACCTGTCGGCCGTCATGCCCGGCACATCCGCCTGTGGCCGCACCAATGTTCGTATCAAGGGCTGGATGGGACGGGCCGACCAGACCACCAAGGTCAAGGGCATGTTCGTGCATCCTGGTCAGGTTGCAGAAGTCGTCAGACGTCATCCGCAGATTGGCCGTGGCCGGCTGGTGGTCGACAATCCGGGTCTCAATGACCGTATGACGTTGCACTGTGAGACCGGGGCCGGCAGTGATACGCTTGAGGCCGATATTGTGGCGAGCATTCGCGAACTCACCAAACTGCGGGGCGAAGTGTGCTTCTGTGCGCCAGGTAGTCTGGCTAACGATGGCAAGCTCATCGACGATATTCGCAAGTACGACTAGTACTGCACCCGGTGTTGTGTGTGGGCAGCTTCGGCCCGGCGATGCCGGGCCGATTTTTTTGAGAGGTCGGGCTGGCGCGGCCGCCCAGGTCTGTCCTGTTGATTTTTAGCCGAGTTCCATCATGCAAACTCAACCTCTGTCCGGTCTGCGCATTCTCGATCTCACCCGCCTCCTGCCTGGTCCGCTGGCGACCCAGCACCTGGCTGACTACGGTGCCGAGGTGATCAAGATCGAGGACACCGGGGTGGGTGACTACGCTCGCACGATGGGAGCGATGGCAGGGGAAAGCAGCTTTTTTTACCAGGTGGTCAACCGCAACAAGCAAAGCTTGCGGCTTGATCTCAAGCAGGAGGCGGGCAGGGCCCTGTTCCTGCGTCTGGTGGAGACAGCCGATGCCGTGGTCGAAGGCTTTCGGCCCGGCGTCATGGACAAGCTCGGGCTCGGTTACACGAAGCTGGCCGAGACCAATCCGCGCCTGGTGTTGTGCAGCATCACCGGCTACGGACAGACCGGGCCCTATGCGCTGCGCGCGGGTCATGACATCAACTATATCGGCTACGCCGGCGTACTCGACCAGATTGGTACAGCCGGGGGCGCGCCGGCGATCCCGAACCTGCAGGTCGGCGATCTGCTGGGGGGAACGATGGCGGCCGTGGTCGGGATGCTGGTCGCGCTGCTCGAGGCGCGCAACAGCGGCCATGGTCGCCATGTCGATGTGGCCATGACCGATGCCGCCCTCGCGCATGCGATTTTTCCGCTGGTCGAGGTGTTGGCGCGAGGTGGCGTCCGCCCCCGTGGCGAGGATCTGCTGACCGGCGGTGTGCCGTGCTATGGCGTGTATGAAACCGCGGATGGTCGCCATATGGCGGTCGGTGCGCTGGAGGAAAAGTTCTGGCACCTGTTGTGCGACACGCTGGGCAGGCCCGACCTCAAACCAGCACATCTCGATTCCGGCGCGGCCGGCGCCGATGCGCGCAGGGAATTGTCGGCGATTTTCCGCAGTCGCAGCCAGCAGGCCTGGGCCGCGCTGTTCGACGAGGTGGATTGCTGCGTGACCCCGGTGCTGCGCCTTGAGGAGAGCTTGTCGAATCCGCAGATAAAGGCGCGCGGCATGGTGGTGGAGGTTGGCGGCGTGCGCCAGTTCGGCCCGCCGGTGACGCTGTCGGGTTATGTGCCGCCCGCACCGTCACCCGCGCCGGGCGCAGGCGCGGATACCGACGCGTTGCTGTCGGGTCTGGGCTTGGATAGCGAAGAAATCCGGCGCTTGCGAGACGAAGGCGTGATCTGAAACTGTTTGCAGCAGTGCCGGCGGTAATCCGGGACAAGGCTATTTTTCAGTTGTCTTGCGCCGTGCCCGTGGCGTGCTGTCGGTTGGCTTTTCGTTGGCCGCGGTGCTTTCCGCTGTGGGCTGGGGCATCATGCTCCATGGCCACATCGCCGCGGCGGACGCAAAGGGGTTGGTGTCGCCGCCGGATGCCTGGTCGCTACTCTCACGTGCCTGTTGGCTCATGGCTTTCACCGCGGCAATGGTCGCACGCTGCATGTCCAGACCCTGGATCGAGATCTGCAGCATGTTCAGGTTCATCTTCAGCCACCCCTCAACCGCACGCATGTCGGCGATGCGTTTGTCGAGTTCATCAATGTCCAGCGTCGGCGTCACCATGCCGGGCAGGTTGAAACCCATGTTGCTCCACATGCCGCGCACGAATTCGAGCGGGTCCTGTGCTGCCTGTTCGTTTGACATTTCCTGTTCTCCCGGTTGAACCACATTTTCATGGTAACCGATGCGTATGCGTTAGCGCATGGCGCACAGCAGCATCGGCCTTCGTGCAACTAGTTGTTGCCGATGAGGCGGTGGATGAGTGCCCTCAGGCGCGCTGGTCGCACCGGCTTGTGCAGCAGGGGTATGCCGGCCTGCTGGGCAAGGCGCAGGGTCTCCGCGCCGGTGTCGCCGCTGATGAGGATGGCGGGCAGTCCCGGACCGAGCTTGCCGCGCGCAGCATTGATGATGTCGATCCCGCTGTACTCTCCGTGCAGGCGGTAGTCGCTGATCATCAGGTCGAGTGGCGAGGTGCTCAGTGTCATCATTTTGAGCAGGACTTCCGGTGACTCGGCGGACATCATCCTGCACCCCCAGGAACGCAACAGACTCTCCATGCCGGCGCGCGCGAGGGGGTCGTCGTCAACGAGTGCGACATGCAGGCCCTTCAGGTCCCCTGGCGTGCGGGCGTGATCAGACAGCTCAGCATTATGTTCAGGGGCGGCCGACTGCATTTCGATCGCGAACACCGAGCCACGGCCAAGGGCCGATTTCAGTTCGAGGTGGTGGCCCAGGAGTACGGCGAGGCGGCGCACGATTGCAAGACCGAGTCCCAGACCCTTGACCCGGGCACGCTCCGCGTTGTCGAGCTGGATGAACTCCTGAAAAATGATTTCCTGCGATTCCTTCGGAATGCCGACACCACTGTCGCGTACCTCGATGCGCACCTTGTCACCTCGCTTGCGGCAGGCGATCAGAATGCTGCCGCTCGCCGTATAGCGGATGGCGTTGCTCACGAGGTTGGTGATGATGCGCTCGAAAAGCACCGGATCGGTGAAAGCCCAGCAGGGGGTCGGGCGTGCCTTCAGGCGCAGTTCGCGCTCTTCGGCTGCTGGTCGCTGCTCGGCGGCAATGCGTTCGAGAACGGGCTGCAGTGCAAATGGCCGAGGGTTGGGCTGCAGTACGCCGGCGTCGAGCTTGGAGATGTCGAGCAGGCTGTCGAGCAGGTTGTCCATGGCTTCCGCAGAAGCGGCAATGCGCTGCACGAGGCGGCGGCTCTCAGGCGCATGTGTGTGCTGCGCCAGCTCAGACACGAACAGTCCCAGCGCATGCATTGGCTGACGCAAGTCGTGACTGGCGGCAGCCAGAAAGCGGGATTTGGCCAGATTGGCGCGTTCTGCCTCTTCCTTGCGCACGCGCATCTCGGACGTCGCCTCTTCCACCTTGCGCACCAGCTCGTCGTGCGCGCCGGCCAGGCGCGCTGCCATTTCGTTGACGCCCTCGGCCAGCGTGGCAAGGCTGCCGCCGCCGAGAACGGGCACGCGCTCGTTGAGTTGTCCCTGTCCGATCCGGGTGACGGTCTCGGCCACTTGCCGTATGGGGACGCTGACGCCACGACTGAGCCGTGTCGCCAGGAGAATG
>JALNWS010000124.1 GCA_023230755.1 Azoarcus sp. | reverse complement strand
GGTCGCAATCGCCCTGGTCCTCGTCTGGCAACTCTGGTTTCTGGGCCATGTCGTGTGGTGGAGCCAGTTCGATCCGGGCAGCACGAGCTTCATGCGCTTGCGCCTGTCCGAGATGCACGAGACGAAGCCCAACGCCACCTTGCGCTACAAGTGGATTCCTTACGTGAAGATCTCCACTCATCTGAAACGTGCAGTGGTGGCGGCGGAAGATGACCGCTTCGTTGACCATGAGGGTTTCGACTGGGAAGGCATCCAGCGCGCACTGGAAAAGAACGGCCGCAAAGGCCGTGCGGTGGCTGGCGGCTCGACGATCAGTCAGCAGCTGGCCAAGAACCTCTTCCTGTCGCCATCGCGCAGCTATCTGCGCAAGGCGCAGGAGGCCGTGATCACGGTGATGATCGAGGCGATATGGAGCAAACGCCGCATTCTTGAGGTGTATCTGAACGTCGTCGAATGGGGCGACGGGGTGTTTGGCGCCGAAGCCGCAGCACAACGTTATTTCGGTTTGTCCGCCGGTCGTCTCGGCCCCGCGGAAAGTGCCCGCCTGGCCGTCATGCTGCCCAACCCGCGCAAATATGAACGCAGCTTCGGCCCACGGCTGGCCGCACACGCCGAACGCATCCGCGCCCGCATGGCCTATTCGCAGATCCCCTGAGAAGGCACGGCAGACGCTTGCTTCGGAGATTTTCGGCCGGTAACGGTTTCGGGGTCGCACCACTGGCGCCAAGTCCGTAGAATCCGCGTTTCACCCATCCGTCCCCACCTGCCGCGCGATGAATACGGAACAGGAACTGCACCCCGACGATGTCCAGCAGCACCTGCGCGAAGTGCAGGCGCTACTCGCGCGCCAGAAGGTCGCGGAAGACCTCGTCCACCGGCAGGACATGCCGCGCCACCATCTGGTCGAAAACCTGGTGCACAAGCAGCACGAAGCCGTGCTGCGCAACAAGCTCGACGCCCTGCACTCGGCGGACATCGCCTACATCCTTGAAGCGCTTCCGCACGACGAGCGGATCTACGTGTGGGATCTGGTCAAGGCCGAGCGTGACGGCGATATCCTGCTGGAGGTCTCGGATGCGGTTCGCGAATCGCTGATCGAAACCATGGAACCGCACGAGCTCAAGGCCGCTGCGGAAACCCTTGATGCGGACGAACTTGCTGACCTTGCACCCGACCTCCCGCCCGAAATCATCCAGGACGTCTATCAGTCGCTCGACACCGAGGGCCGCGAGCAGCTGCGCGCGGCGATGTCCTACCCGGAGGATTCGGTCGGGGCGCTGATGGACTTCGACATGGTGACGGTGCGCGAGAACGTCACCCTCGAGGTGGTGCTGCGCTACCTGCGTCGTTTCGAAGAACTCCCGGACCATACCGACAAGCTGTTCGTGATCGATCGCGATGATCACCTGATGGGTATCCTGTCGCTCGAATCGCTGCTGATCAACGACCCCGAAAAGGAAGTCTCGGAGGTCATGCGCGATGAAACCATCATCAGCTTCTCCCCGGACGACCAGGCAGACGACGCAGCTCAGGCCTTCGAACGCTACGACCTCATCTCTGCGCCGGTGGTGGACCGGCGCAAACGTGTGATCGGACGTGTCACCGTGGCCGACGTTGTGGACTTCATCCGTGAGGAATCCGAAGCCGAGATCCTGAGCCACGCCGGTCTGCGCGAAGAAGAGGACATCTTCGCGTCGGTGTGGGATTCGGTGAAGAACCGCTGGGCCTGGCTGGCGGTGAACCTGGTTACCGCTTTCATCGCCTCACGCGTGATCGGCGCCTTCGAGGGCTCGATCGAGCGTCTGGTGGCGCTGGCCGCGCTGATGCCCATCGTTGCCGGCATTGGCGGCAACTCGGGCAACCAGACCATCACCATGATCGTGCGTGCCATCGCCATGGGCCAGGTCAAGCACAGCGCCATGCAACGCCTGCTCAAGAAAGAGCTTGGTGTTGCCCTGTTCAATGGCGTGGTGTGGGGCGGCCTGCTCGGCGTCCTCACCTGGTGGCTGTACGGCAATGCCTCGCTTGGCATGGTGATGACCGCGGCAATGACGCTCAACCTGCTGCTGGCGGCCTTCGCCGGCGTGGTCATTCCGATGTTGCGTCAGCGTCTGGGCGGCGACCCGGCCATCGGCGGCTCGGTGATGATCACTGCACTCACCGATTCGGGTGGCTTCTTCATCTTCCTCGGCCTGGCCACGCTGTTCCTGCTCTGAAGCGCAGCGGCTACAGCCCGAAGACCTCCGCGACACCCAGCAGGGTGGCAATACCCAGGATGGCGAAAATCGCGGCCGCAATACCATGCACCAGTCGCACAGGCATGCGGTCCGCAATCTTGCCGCCGAAGATCACGGCGGGAACGTTGGCGATCATCATCCCGACCGTGGTGCCGGCAACCACAAGCGCAAGGTTCTGATACTGGGCGGCCAGCGCCACGGTTGCGACCTGCGTCTTGTCGCCCATTTCGGCCAGAAAGAAGGCAATGAGGGTCGTGCCAAACGCCCCGAAGCGGGCGAGATTGGCCTCGTCTTCGTCAAACCTGTCCGGAATCAGGGTCCACACCGCCATCGCGAGGAAGGAGATGCCGAGTAGCCAGCGCAGCGTGTCCTGCCCCATCAGCGTCGTGCCCCAGGCACCGACTGCACCGGCAAAGCCGTGATTGGCAATCGTCGCGACGAGGATGCCGGCGATGATCGGCCACGGCTTGCGGAATTTGGCGGCAAGAATGAAGGCGAGCAACTGGGTCTTGTCGCCCACTTCTGCCAGGGCGACGATGCCGGTTGACACGAGGAATGCGTCCACAATCAATCTCCTGGCCGGAAGAAGACGAATGACCACGCACCTTTCCGGCCAGTCCGAAGGTGGTGGTCAAAGGTCTTGCCAAGCCGGGAAACCGCCTGCGCCATGGCCGGTCGGCCAAGTATGTTGACGCAGGCCCTTTCGTGCGAAAGGAGGCTACTCCCCAATGACGGGACGGATTTTACGCAGCCCCGCCGTGCGCTGTCCAGCCGCGAAGGGCCGACATCAGCGCCAGGATGCGAATACCCGCCGCGCCGCGTCCACCGTCGCCGCGATTTCCGCCTCGCCGTGCGCGGCGGACACAAAGCCGGCTTCGAAGGCGGACGGCGCAAAGTAGTGGCCCTCGTCCAGCATCGCATGGAAGAAACGTTTGAAGGCTTCGGTGTCGGACGTCATCACCTCCTTGAACGAGGTCGGGACTGCGTCGCTGAAGTACACGCCAAACATGCCGCCCGCCGAATCAACGCTGAACACGACACCTGCATCGCGTGCAGCATCGCGCAGACCTGTCACGAGTGCAGTCGTGCTTGCACCAAGACGCTCGTAGAAGCCCGCTTCGCGCGTGAGGCGCAACGACACCATCCCCGCGGCCACCGCAACCGGACTACCTGAGAGGGTGCCGGCCTGGTAGACCGAACCCAGCGGGGCGATCTTCTCCATGATGTCGCGGCGCCCGCCGAACGCGCCCACCGGCATGCCGCCGCCGATGACCTTGCCCAGCGTCGTGAGGTCGGGCGTGATGCCGAACAGGCCTTGCACGCCCTGCGGCCCGACACGGAAGCCGGTCATCACCTCGTCGAAGATCAGCACCGTGCCGTATTCGGTGCAGATGCGACGCAGGCCTTCGAGGAAGCCTGGATTGGGCTTGACCAGGTTCATGTTGCCGGCCATTGGCTCGACGATGATGGCGGCGATCTCGTCGCCCCGCGCCTTGAACACGGACTCGATCTGCTCCAGATCGTTGAAGTCGAGGACGATGGTGTGCTTGGCAAAATCTTCCGGCACGCCGCCCGAAGACGGGTTGCCGAAGGTCAGCAGCCCTGAGCCGGCCTTCACCAGCAGACTGTCGGCGTGGCCGTGATAGCAGCCCTCGAACTTGACGATCGCATCGCGACCGGTGAAGCCGCGTGCCAGCCGGATCGCGCTCATCGTCGCTTCGGTGCCGGAGCTGACCAGACGCACCATCTCCACCGACGGCAACATCTCGCAGATGAGCTCGGCCATCTCGACTTCGCTCTCGGTCGGCGCGCCGAAGGACAGGCCCTTGAGCGCCGCCTCGCGCACCGCTTCGACGATCGCCGGATGCGCGTGACCAGTGATTGCGGGCCCCCACGAGCCCACGTAGTCGATGTAACACTTGCCGTCAGCATCCCACACCCGCGCGCCCTCCGCACGATCGATGAAGCGCGGCGTGCCGCCGACCGAACGGAAAGCACGGACGGGAGAATTGACGCCACCAGGAATGGTGCGCTGGGCACGCTCGAAGAGCGCTTGATTTCGGCTAGTCATGGCAGGATCTTCTTACTTGGGCATGGAATCCGTGATTGTCGCGCGCCAGCGCCTGCCGGGTCCACCCGTGACATCAAAACCGGACACCGCACGCGAAAAATTCAGGGGCTAGCTGCGCTCAGGCAAAGCAGGCTGCGAAATCGCGTGCCCGGGCGGCCGGATCCGGCGCCCCGAAAACATCGCTGATCACGGCAGGATAATCAGCGCCCGCGGCGATGACTTCGGCAACGTTGTCGAGCGTGATGCCGCCGATTGCGGCCACCGGAATCCGCAGCTCGCGCCGCGCACGCGCCAGCAACGCGAACGGGGCATGCACCGCTTCGGGTTTGGTCGGCGACACGAACACGGCCCCGAAGGCCACGTAGTCTGCACCGGCCACAACACCTGCCTGAGCCCTCGCCCATTCGTTGTAGCAGGTGACGCCGATGATGCGATTCGCACCGAGTGCCAGCCGCGCCTGCGCGGGATCGCCGTCGTCACGGCCCAGATGGACGCCATCTGCACCGATCGCCAGCGCCAGTTCGAGATCGTCATTGACCACCAGCGGCACACCCGCCTGCCGGCACAGGGCCAGCACCGCTTGTGCCTGCATCTTGCGCACGGATGCAGACGCCAGCTTGCTGCGGTACTGCATCAACGCCGGCCGGCCGCCCAGCACCTGCTCCACCAGCGTCAGCAGACGCGCGCTGTCGGCTTCGTCAGGCGTCACCGCGTAGAGCCCTGGCGCGGGCATGATGCCTGCTGTCTCAGTCATCCGCTTCGCCCTTGCCACGCGCCCAGAAAAACCGGTCAGGGATCGCCCGCCCCATGCCCGGAAGGTAGGCATGGCGCAAGGCCTGCTGGGTGAACTCCTGTGCTTCACGCACCGCCTCGGGCATCGCCATGCCGTGCGCCAGCGCAGCCGCTGCAGCTGCAGCCATCGTCGCACCGGCCCCCAGGTAGCGGCCGGGCAGCCGCTCCCATGCATCGGTACGGATCACGCCCTGTTCGCCCACCAGCATGTTCACCACCTGCGGGCCTTGATCGCCCCCGCCTGTCAGCAACACGTATTCGACGCCCAGTTCGAGCAGCCGGGCAACCGCCTCTTCTGGCGAAAGCGGATCTTCTCCGTCCTCATCAATATCGAACCCGGCCAGCCGCAACACCTCGTGCCGGCTCGCGACCAGCAAGGTAGTCTGCGGCAGGATGAGTTCGGCCAGCACCGCCACGAGATCGTCGTCTGCAGCCTGGTCGACGCTGGTGTACAGGGCAGGCTCGACGACGAGCGGGATGTCGGGATAGTCGGACAGGATTTCAGCCGCTGTCGCGGTATTCTCGACGCTGCCACAGAAACCGAACTTGAACGCATGAACCGGAATGTCCTCAAGCACGGTGCGCACCTGTGCCGCAAGCACCTCCGGGTCAATCGCGATGCAGTCGTCCACGCCACGGGTATCGCGCACGACCATGGCGGTCTGTACCGCCAGCGGATGGCATCCCATGCTGGCAAGGGTCAGGATGTCTGACGGCAGACCGCCCCCCCCTGTGGCATCGGAAGCAGACAGACAAAGTACGACGGGCGGCACATCGGGAATCGCAACGGGCATTGGGGTCGTGCGCCTGACATGGCGCATCCATTGAAATACGGTAAGATTAACCGCATTTTACTGCCATTACTCTCCACCTCCGCCATGTCCGACCAGCCCTTCAAAACCTACATGTGCCTTATCTGTGGCTTCATCTACGACGAGGCGGCCGGCTTGCCGGATGAAGGCATTGCACCCGGCACCCGATGGGAAGACATTCCGCCAAACTGGACCTGCCCGGAATGCGAAGCCCGCAAGGAAGACTTCGAGCTCATAGAGATATGACAAGTGACGTGCCCCTGCATGTCTTTTGGAGTATGCTTCCGGCCAACCGAATTTTGATCGCAGCCACGCAAGACCCGTCGCTGCGCCTCCAAGGACATTCTGCATGGACCTGAGCGGACTCAAGGTGATGGTCATCGACGACAGCAATACCATACGTCGTAGCGCCGAAATTTTTCTAAGCAAGGCGGGTTGTCAGGTGCTGCTGGCCGAGGACGGATTCGACGCGCTGTCCAAGATTACGGATCACCACCCTGATGTCATTTTCGTCGACATCATGATGCCCCGGCTCGACGGTTACCAGACCTGCGCGCTGATCAAGAAGAACCCGCATCTATCGTCCACTCCCGTCATCATGCTGTCGTCCAAGGACGGACTGTTCGATCGAGCGCGGGGCCGTATGGTTGGGTCCGACGAATACCTGACGAAACCGTTCACCAAGGACAGCCTGATCAAGGCGGTGGCGGTGCACGCCAGCAATCGCCCCCGTTGATTCTCTCGATGGAAACGCTCCATGCAGATCAAGAAGATTCTCGTCGTTGACGATTCACCCACCGAGCGCCTTGCGCTCTCCCAAGTGCTGAGCAAGAACGGCTATGACGTCGTGACCGCCGAAAGCGGTGAACAGGCGATCACCAAGAGTCGCAGCGAAAAGCCCGATCTCATCCTCATGGATGTGGTCATGCCCGGCATGAACGGCTACCAGGCCACCCGCACCATCTCGCGCACCGATGAGACTCGCAGCATTCCGATCATCATGTGCACGAGCAAGGGACTGGAGACCGACAAGATCTGGGGCATGCGCCAGGGGGCCTACGATTACATGGTGAAGCCGGTAGAGCACGACGCACTGCTCGCCCGCATCAAGAGCATCGGCTGACCGACCATGTCCAGACGGATCAGCCTGCGCGAATTCCAGGAAAACCTCGCGCATCGCCTGGCCGAAGCGCAGACCGGCGAACGTCGGGGGCTGCTCGGCGTACAGGCCGGCAACGAGAACTGGCTCCTCAACCTCGCAGAAACCGGCGAAATCCTGGCACCGCCGCCGCTGGCGCATGTCCCGCTGACCCGCGAGTGGTATCGCGGCCTGGCCAATGTGCGCGGCACCCTGTTCGGCGTCATCGACTTCTCCAGCTTTCACGGCGGCGTGCCAATCGTTGCAGGCGGTCACGCGCGCCTGCTGCTGGTCGGCGCCAAGCATGGCGTGCACAGTTCGCTGCTCGTCACCCGGGTACTGGGACTGCGCAGCGAAGAGGATTTCGAGGCCGATCATGGGCCTCCGGACGAACGCCCCTGGGTCAGCAAGCGCATGCGTGACATGCAGGGCCGCTCCTGGCTCAAACTGGATATTGCGCAACTGCTCGCGCAGGGCGCCTTCCTCGACGCCGGGGCAGACTGACCCGGGCATCTCACCATCACTCAAAGCTTAAATCAGACAGCGGCGGAGCACGGCACATGGCATTCAAGCTCTCCTTAGGCAAGGACAAGGCTTCCGGGCACGATTTGACGTCCGACACCACGATCATGGAAAACTACAATCCCCCGGCTCCGGCCTCCTCCGGCGCAAACGCTGAAGGCGACCAGCGCCCGGTCAGCAGCAGGATACGCAGCCTCGGCTTCGTTTTCGGTGTACTGGTCATCGCGACTGTCGGCCTGGTGATTTACCAGAATCAGCAAACCGGAAATGCAACCCGTCAGGTCGCTGCCGCGGGTGAGATGCAGACCCTGTCGCAGCAGATCGCAAAGTCCGCCCAGCTAGCCCTCCAGGGCAATGCTGCCGCGTTTGCAGAGCTCAAGCGCGGCAGCAGTCGCTTCGCCTCCCTCGCCCTCGCCCTGGACCAGGGCGGCGAACTTGACGGCGCGGCATTTCCGGCCGCCACCGGCGATGCCCGCACCCAGCTTGACGCGGTCAAGGTGAGCTGGGACAAGATGGAAAAGGATGCGCAACAGCTGATCAGCCAGGAGCAGACCCTGCTGACACTGAACGCTTCGGTGGAGACAATCAACAAGGGCAACGACGCGCTGCTCGACCTCACCGAACAGATCGCCGCGCTCAAACTGCAGTCCGGCGCCAGCCCCACCGATATCGCCACCGCCAACCGTGCGGTGATGCTGACACAGCGCATCGCCAAGAACGTCAACGCCCTGCGCGTGGCCGACGCCATCGACCCCGAGATTGCCTTCCTGCTCGGCAAGGACACCAACACCTTCCGCGAACAGCTCGCCTCCATGGAACAGATGGGCGGTGACAACGAAGTTCGCACCCGCATCCGGCAGCTGCTCGCAAGCTCGAAGGAAACGCAGGAAGCCGTCGGCAACGTCCTCGGCAACATCCAGCTCCTGGTGCAAGCCAAACAGGCAGGCAGCAGGCTGTTCGACGACTCGTCGGCCCTTCTGGAACGCAGTACCGAGCTGAGCGAAGCGTTCAACAGCGCGGTGCGCGGCTTCAACCCGCTGTCGGCCCTGATCGCCCTGAGCGCGCTCGCAGCGCTGGCGACGATCGGCATGATGGCCAAGATCTACAACGACGACTTGTCCCAGCGCAGTGCCGACGCCGAACGCATGCGGGTGAGTGCAGAAGACGAACGCAACCTGACGCAACAGGCGATTCTGCGCCTGATGAACGAGATGGGCGACCTTGCCGACGGCGACCTCACGATCCGCGCAACCGTCTCGGAAGACATCACGGGCGCCATTGCCGACTCCGTCAACTATACGGTTGAAGAACTCTCGGTGCTGGTACGACGAATCAACGATGCTGCCGGCCGGGTGACGACCGCCACCGAGGCGGCACAGCAGACATCCAGCGAACTGCTCGAGGCGACCGAACGTCAGACACACGAAATCGAAGAGGCTGGCGCCACCGTACAACGCATGGCGCAGTCGATGACCGAATCGTCCGAGCGCGCACTCGAATCCGCGCAGGTTGCCCGGCGCTCGCTGGACTCTGCGCGCAAGGGCGCCGACGCGGTCGAAAACACCATCCGCGGCATGAATGCCATCCGTGACAAGATCCAGGAAACCTCCAAGCGGATCAAGCGTCTGGGCGAGTCGTCGCAGGAGATCGGCGAGATCGTCGAGCTCATTTCCGACATTACCGAACAGACCAACGTGCTCGCCCTCAACGCGGCCATCCAGGCCGCCTCCGCCGGCGAGGCAGGGCGCGGCTTCACCGTCGTCGCCGAAGAAGTTCAGCGACTGGCCGAACGCTCTGCCGAAGCAACCAAGCAGATCTCGGCTATTGTGAAAACGATTCAGACTGACACGCAGGATGCGGTGGGCGCAATGGAGAATGCCACTCGCGACGTGGTCGAAGGCGCACAACTGTCAGACGCTGCCGGTCAGGCGCTGGCCGAAATCGGTCAGGTGTCGATGGACGCAGCACAGCGCATCGAACAGATTTCCACCGACACTCAGGACCAGGCTGCGACTGCCGGCCGGGTGGCCGGAACAATGAAGGACATTCTCGCCATTACCGAGCAGACGACCCTCGGCACCAAGCAGACTGCAGTCTCGATCGGGCAGTTGGCCGACCTCGCAGTCGAGCTCAAGGGCTCGGTCTCCGGCTTCAAGGTCTAAGCACGAGAACCCATTCATGACGCAAGCCAAGGAACTGGATCTGGGTCCGCTGACCTGGGTCAAGAGCGAAATCGATCTGGCCCTCGCCCGCGCTGCCGAAAGCCTGGGGGAAGCCAGTCGCACAAGCGATGCAGCTGCCCGCATCCAGTTCGCGCAGACCCACCTGCACCAGGTCCGCGGCGCGCTGTCCATCGTCGGACTCGATGGATTAACCCAGTTCGCAACCGGCGTCGACCAGCTGTTCGGCGCCATGAGCCGCGGCGAAGCCGTGATTGACGAACACAGCATCGAGCTGGCCGGTCGCGCGCTCTCGAGCATCGGCAACTATCTGGAAGAGCTCGCACACGGCACGCCGGACCAGCCGCTGCGCCTGCTGCCGCTATACCGTGAAATTGTGGCCGCCCGCGGCATCGACGCGCCCTCGGCGGCAGATCTGTTCTTCCCCGATACCAGCCTGCGCGCTCCGCGGCGCCAACCATCCACACCGCTCGCAGCGGATGCCCGGCAGAGCACAATTCGCGGCCTGCGTGCCCGCTTCCAGCGCGGCCTGCTCGAATGGATCAAGACCCCGACCGCCGCTAGTGGCCCTGAATCAATGCGTTCCGCACTCGATGAGCTGGAGTCGATCGAGCCAAGCGCACCCGCACGGGCACTGTGGTGGGTCGGGCAAGCCGTGGTCGACACCCTGCACACCACAGCCGAACCGGACCGCATCGAAATCAAACGCCTGCTCTCGCGCATAGAAGCACAATTGCGCCGCGCGGGCGACACGCCCCAGCCCGTCCCCGAACGCCTGTTGCGTGAGATGCTCTATCAGGTGGCGACGCAACCGGCGCTGACAAGCGCTCAGCAAGCCGTCCGCGACAACTGGCAGCTGGACACCATGCTGCCCGAAGCGGGCGCACGCGTCAGCGAACTGCCGCTGGCCCCGCTGCTGCAGGATCTTCGCAGTCGCCTTTCCGAGCTCAAGGAAGAATGGGACACCTTCAGCGCCGGCACTGCCATTGCACTGCAACGCTTCGACAGCGCACTGGATGAATTCTCCGTTCCGGTCAGCCGCCTGGGTCGCCCTGCGGTCGACCGCCTGGTTGCCGGCATCCGCCGGTTCACCGCCTGGCTGCGCAAGGATCCGCTGCATTTTTCCGAGGCCATCGCGATCGAGATGGCGACGGCCTTGCTGCTCGCGGAGGCGGCCCTCGATCGCAGCGTACCGGACGCCGGCTTCTCCGAGCAGGTCAACGAAGCCATCGAGCGACTCGACACCCTCAGCAGAGGCGAACAGGTTGCAGCGGTCGACAGCTCGCCCGGCCTCGAAGCGGCACGGCGCGCGCAAGAGAAGGAGGCCTTGGGACATGTCTCGCGCGAGATTCTGTCGAGCCTGGCCAACATCGAACAAACGCTGGACGATTTTTTCCGCGATCAGCGCAAGCGCGCACCGCTGGCCCAACTCTCGGCCCCTCTGCACCAGATCGAAGGGGCCTTGTCCCTGCTCGGCGAGAACGATGCCATCGAGCTTGTTCATGCCGCAGGCGAGACCATCGCCGGCTTTGCACAGGACGACAGTCCTGCCGACAGCGCGGAATTCGAAGCCCTGGCTCATCAGCTGTCGGCACTGGGCTTTTTCGTGCAGTCGCTGCAACACGGCAAATCCACACTTCAACAATTCCTGAATATCGATGCAGCGGGCCCCGCGGCTCAAGTGGATGAGCCGGTCGCACCGACGCCAGCACCTGACGCCGGCATTGCGGCACCCGAAACAGCGGCCGTGCCTGAGGCCGGCACACCCACAGAGGCCGACAGCGAGGAAATCACCCTCGAGGATGCAGAAGCCCTCGAGGTGGCCGCCGCGTCAGGGCCGGACGAGAGCCAGACCACCGCCCCCCCCGCGGTCCCGCCGGTTGCAGACGACACCCGCCGTCTGATGGAGTCGAGCGACGAGGAAATCGACGCCGAACTGCTGTGCATCTTCATCGAGGAAGCGCATGAAGTTCTTGCGACGGTTGCCGAGCAGCTTGAGTTGTCACGTACCGAACCGGCAAACGGAGAATGCCTGACCGCCATCCGCCGCGGTTTTCACACCCTCAAGGGCAGTGGACGCATGGTCGGGCTGCGTGATTTCGGCGAGGCCTCGTGGGCACTTGAGCAAACCCTGAACCGCTGGCTCCAGCTTGAGTGGCCGCCTACTTCCGCCCTGCACCACCTGATCGACGAAGCCCACCAGCACTTCACGGCCTGGGTACTGCAACTCGAAGCGGGTGGCGCGCACTACCGCGATGTTTCCGCGCTGCTGGCCGAAGCCGCCCGCCTCAACGAAAGTGCAGAACCGACGCAGGAATCCGCCGTCGGACAGTCTGCGCCCATTGCGCCGCCGGCAGAGACCGGGTCCAACGCAGACATCATCGAGACAACGCTCGATTTCGACCTCACGCTATCAGAGGACGGCGAGATTCTGCCCTTCAGCGCAGAAGCTGAGGCCCCCGACTATCTGCCGGAGGAGACCTCGCTCGAAGACTTCCCCTTCATCGACGCAGACACCGGCATCGAGCTCGCCCACGATGCTTCGGACACAATCAGGGACACGACGACAGATATCGAGTCCGACGAACAGGTCCTGTCAGCGGATGACGGTGCAAACCCGATCAGCGCACCGGATCTGGAGTTGTCCGAAGTCGAAGAACTCGACTTCGACGCAACGCTGCCGCCTGTCGATGAAACGCAGGACGACGAAGACACTCCGCTTGACCTGCTGCAGATTACCGCGCTCGACGAAACCTGGATGCCGCCCGAGGACATGCTTGAAGCGGCAGAGGCCCCCGCCGACCCCTCCAGCGGCATGGAGACACCCCCCGACCTGCTGCAGATCACGGCGCTCGACAAATCGTGGCTGCCCGCAGAGGACATGGGCGAGCCCGAACACACGAGCGCGGCTGACGACGACCGCATGGACGCGTTGTCCGACATCGGCCCAGATACCGAAACGGCCGGACACGACGGGACCGACGAGCAGGAGCCCGGCGCCGAAGCACCCGTACCAGTAATCGAGCCTGAGCCTGAGCCTGAGCCTGAGCCTGAGCCTGAGCCTGAGCCTGAGCCTGAGCC
>JALNWS010000123.1 GCA_023230755.1 Azoarcus sp. | reverse complement strand
GCCGCCAGCACCAGACCCATCAGACGGGTCATGATATTGAGGCCGGTCTGGCCAGCGAGCCGGCTGATGGGGCCGGCGAGGCGCAGCGTGCCCCACACCACGCTGCCGATGACGAGGCCGATCACCACCAGAATCAGCATCTCCCACCAGTGCTGGGCGCGCTCGGAATAGATGATGACCGTACTCACCGTACCGGGACCGGTCAGCAGCGGAATGGTAAGCGGCACGACCGCGATGCTTGAGCGCTCGGCGGCCTCGTGCGCTTCCTCTGGCGTGGTGCGGGCGCGGGTGGGTTCGGCGTTGAACATTCTGAACGCCAGCACGAACAGCAGGATGCCGCCCCCGACCTGCAAGGAAGCGATCGAGATGCCGAAGATGCTCAGCAGCGTCTGTCCGAACAGGGCCGACACGCCCAGCACCACTGCGGTAGCGACCGACGCTGTATTCACCGTGCCACGCACCTGCGACGGCGTCTGCGTGGCGGTGAGACTGAGGAACATCGGGATCGCCCCGAACGGGTTGATCAGGGCCAGCAGGGTGATGAAGACTTTCAGTGTTTCCATGGTGATTCCGTGTCGAAACTGGGGGCGACGGATGCCGCATTCGCCCCGCGGCTGTCGAGCATAGCGCATCGACCACGGGCACAGCAGCGAGACTTGTGCCAAAGTTGCGCCATTGGCGCCCTCAACCCCGCCCGCACATTGAATCCGCACATGACCGTCACCCCTGTTTTGCCTTCCGCTCCGGCCCCCGCGCAATGCTGAAAATGGCCCGCGTCCACCCCGAGGGCTGGCGGCACCTTCCTGCAAACGGCGCACAAGGCCGCGAACTGGCCACGCTTGCCCTGCTGGCCGAAGGCCTGCCGCACGAATTCAACATTTACCACGGCCTGCACTGGACCCGCGCCGAAGGGCAGCATGCCGTATTTGGCGAGATCGGCTTCGTCATCCTCGGCCCGGACGGACGCATCCTGCTGATCGAACAGCAATCCGGCTTTCTCGACGAAAGTGTCGCCGGTCTGTTACGCCCCGGCAAGCGCCGCAACCGGGACATCAGCGTGGATCTTGCCCGCACTGCCGACGCCCTCCGTGCCCGCCTGCGACCGCTGCTCGGTGGTGCCGAACCAGTGCTCGACACCCTGCTTTACTGCCCCGACTACACCGTACGTCAGCCCGGCACGGCAGGGCTGGACCCGGCCCGCATCGTCGATGCGACCCGTCGCGCCCACCTGCTCGACATCGTGCGCGAGCTGTGCGGGCCGCAGCACGACGTTGCCAGGGCCAGCACCGCCGCCCATCGCCCCGCCCTGCATCGCTTTTTCGCCGAGCTCCTGGAGCTGGTGCCCGACGTGCAGGCGCTCGCGGGGCAGGCGGTGGCGCTGACCACGCGGCTTTCGGGCGGGCTGGCCGAATGGGCGCGCCGCATCAGCCTGCATCCACACCGGCTGCGCGTCACCGCCACCGCCGGCAGCGGCAAGACCCAGCTCGCGCTCGCCGCCTACACCGACGCCCTGCACGCCGGCCGGCGGCCCCTCTATGTATGTTACAACCGCCCGCTGGCCGATCATTTCGCGCGCGTCGTGCCGCCCGGCGGTGAAGTCGCAACCTATCACCAACTGTGCGACCGCCGCTTGCGTGCGGCCGGCCGCACGCCGGATTTTTCAGCAGCAGACCGCTTTCGCCGCATGGAAACCGACTTCGCCACCCTGCTCGCCAACGGCACCAAGGACCCAGCCTGGCTTTTTGACGAGCTGATCGTGGACGAAGGCCAGGACTTCACCGATGCGTGGCGCGACAGCCTGCTCGCACTGCTCACTCCCGAGGGCCGCGCCTGGTGGCTGGAGGATCCGCTACAGAACCTTTATGGACGCGAACCGGTCAAGCTGCCGGGCTGGGCCGGGCTCACTGCCGACACCAACTATCGCACCCCGGCCGACGTGCTTGAGCTGCTCAACGACCGCCTGCCCTTGCCCACGCCCATCGTAGCTGGCAGTCCGGTGGCAGACAGCGAACCGGAAGTCATGCGCTGGCACGACGAGACTGGCCTGATGGAAGCCACCAAGCGTGCCATTACCCGTGCCATCGGCCTCGGTTTTCGCCGCGACATGATCGCCATCGTCAGCTTTCGCGGCCGCGAGTATTCGCGCTTCACCCCGCTCACCCACCTCGGTCCGCACCGCCTGCGCGCCTTCCATGGTCGGTACGACCTGTTCGGTGAAGCCGAATACAGCGAAGGCGAGCTGCTGATCGATTCGGTCTATCGTTTCAAGGGCCAGTCCGCCCCGTGCGTGATCTTTACCGAGATCGACTTCGAGGCGCTCGATGAGCTGACGATGCGCAAACTCTTCGTCGGTGCAACGCGGGCGACGATGAAGGTCATCTTCGTCGCATCGGAACGGGCCGCTGCAGTGCTGGCACCTGACCAGGCCTGATCCGGCGCAGCGCGAAAGCGCTCAGCGCAGATACTCGGCGAGGCTGCGCTCGGCATCATCCTTGTCGTCGTCGCCTTCATCGGCCCATTCGGGATGCGCCCGTGCCAGCATCAAGGCGTCGGGCAGGCGGCCCTCGCGCCAGTCGGCACTGTCCGGGTCGGACTCTGGCGCGACCGCCTGCGGCAGCTCGATTGGCATCATTGCCGCATGACCGCGGCCTTCGAGCGCGGTCAGCAGCTGCCGCTGCCGCAGCGCGACCAGGCGAAGAATGGCGTCGTCCACGGTGAGTTCGTGATGACCGCGCAGACGGGCAGCAATGCGCTCGCCATAGTGGCCGAAGGTCTGCCACAGGCCACCGGCCACCGCACCCAATGCCGCGGCGGCCCCGAGCGTAATTCCTCCGGTCATCAGATCGATCCCCACCCCCGCCGCTGCACCCGCTGCAACCCCCGTGCTGAGGCGAATGCCCATCTGGCGCAGGGTCTCGGGGTTGAACAGATCGTCGTCCCAGCGCCCGTCGGCAAGCGGCAGTTCTGCTGCACGCGCATCGTCCGGGCGAAAGCGGTAGAGCTGCAGCAAGGCTTCGACGCATGCCTGTTCGCGCGCACGCACCGTTTCACGCAAGGTGTGGACGGCGGTGCGCAAAGCCGCATCATCATCGGCATCGACCAGATCGCGGCGGGCCGCGAGTTCGATCAGAAGTTCCGCCACCAGCCGGCGCGCGCTCAGGCGGCGCGACTCCGCCTCTTCCTCACGGTCTGCGATCAACGCTTCGAGCGCAGGGCGATGACTGTGCATCAGGGTCGCTAGGGTTTCAAACAACCGCCGCTCGCCATCGACCGCCGGTGCCACAGTGTCGAAACGCACGACTGCGTGCAGACCGAGACGTGCCAGCGCCGCATGCCAGTCGTCGGCACGCGCAGCCGGCGAGGCGACGAAATTCAGGACCGGCAGCAAGGGGCGGGCGGCACTGGCGAGCAGCACCAGTTCGTCCTTGTGCTTGGGCAGTACCGGATCGCGGGCATCGACCACATACAGCGCAGCATCGCTCGCCAGCAACTGGCGCAATACCTTGGCCTCCTGCTCGAAGCGGGCCCCCGCCTCGTCAGTGGCCAGAAAGCGGTTGATGCGGTCAGGTCCGTCCGCCCGTGCACCCGGCGGCACCAGCTCGTCGATGAATTCGAGCAGGGCGATGGCATCTTCCATGCCCGGCGTGTCATAGAGCTCGACCACCGGCTGATCATCTGCCATCAGGCGCAGACCCTCGACATGACGGGTGGTGCCGGCCGAATCCGACACCTCCCCGAAGCCGGCATCGCGTGCCAGCGTCCGCAGCAGAGAAGTCTTGCCGGTGTTGGTATGACCGACTACGGCCACGCGCAGCAGTGCGTTCATGCGGCCGCCTCCAGCCATGCAAGCACCTGATCCTGATCCGCCATCAATGCGCCCTCATCGAGTTCAAGGCCAGACAGCCCATCCTGCCACAAGCCCAGGCGGCCGCTCGTGCCATCGGGCACAGGCAGCGCCCATACCCTGGTTTCACCGGCGTAGTCGGCAAGCTCGGCAACAAGGCCAAGCGTGCCGCGATCCGGGGTCAACCGCGGGTCGATTGCAATCAGCAGGCGCGCGGGCGGCGCCGCACCGAAGCGGGCGATCGCCGCACGACGTTGGTCACGACTGTCGAGACGGCCACCATCGACAGCCAAAGCTGCGCAGCCGACCGGCGGCCAAGGCAGATCTGTGCCAAGCTCGAGCGCCACAATGACCGCAGTACCGGCTTCTGCAGCGGTGTGTCCACGGCGTCCCGGTCGTTGTACCCGCTCCGGCGCGGGGTCACTGACGCCGATGCGTTCGCTGTCGGGCAACAATCGCGGTCTCAGGCGGGCATAGTCGGGCAGTGAGAGATCGAGCGCCAAACGGCTCACCCCACGCCGCCACGCCTGCGCGCAAAGCAGCGTCAACAACACTCTTGGCAGCACGCCATACACCAGCACACAACCCAGCAGCCAGCCCGACCACGCACGGCGGCCGACCTCGCCCGCCATAACAGCGTCGCCGCTGGCGATCACTTGCGCGGCATCCGGCACCGGGAAACCAAGCTGCCCGGGCAGGACGCCAAGCACGGTGGTCAACGAGACAAAGGCGTCGCCCGGCAAAATCGTGGTCTCCCACACGAAGCCGTAGCGACGCACCGCCAGCAAGCCCAGCAAACCCGCTGCAGCCCCCACGAGGGCCAGGAACCACAACAGATGACTGACTGCGCCCAGCCCCCAGCTTGCGAGGCGGCCGCGGGCGAGCAAGCCGCCCAGCGCGAGCGGCAGCTCGGCTGCGGCGGGGCTGCGATCGAACACGCTGACCAGGCGCAGCCACACCGTGCCCAACGCACTGCCGCCACGCGTGCGTCCACGACCGGCCACAAGCGTGCCAAACAGCCACAGCAAGAGACTGAACAGGTGCACCCCGAGCAGACCGCCCAGCGCCCACACCACGTTGACTGGCCGGCTGCCATCGCCAAGCACGGCCGCCGCGGTGCCGGTGCCGAGCACCAGCGCCAGTACGCAGGCAAAGGCAAGGGTCAGCCGTGCGCGGCCATGCCAGCGTACGATGGCATCACGCCAGCCCTCCCGTGTGGACAGGAGTTCGGCGCGACGACAGATGCGGGTTTCGAGATCGGGCGGCGCACGCCGTGCCTCCGCCAGCTCGACAGCATCTTCGAGGCGGCCATGGCGGGACTCGTGGCGGCGAACAAGTTCGGCCAGCCAGCGGTGTTCCAGTTTGGAAAGTGGCGCGGCAGGATTCACACTGCGGCTCCTAGTGCCGGTGCGTATGTGTTTCGTGCGGGGGATGGTCCTTGCAGCAGACAGGTGGAACGGGATCGAACCCGCCTGCGCCCCAGGGATGGCAGCGCAACAGCCGGCGCAAGGCCAGCCAGCTGCCCTTCAGTGCGCCATGGGTTTCGATGGCCTCGAGCGCGTAGTGCGAACAGGTCGGGTAGAAACGACAGCGCGGCCCGAGCAGCGGGCTGATGAAGAGCTGATAGCCGCGGATCAGTCCGCGCAGTAGCCAGCGCATCAGTTGGTTTCGAATCGGGCAGTCCGCCCGCCACGTGGACGGTTCGCCCACGTGGCGGGCAGTAACACCCGTTCAACCGCCATGCATCTTCTTGAGCTTTTCGCGGCGTTCCTGCGCTTCGAGCGAAAGCGTGGCTGTGGATCGTGCCAGCAGACGACCGATGCCGATGGGCTCACCGGTCTCTTCGCACCAGCCGTACTCACCTGCGTCGATGCGCGCGATGGCTTCGCCGATTTTTTTCAGCAGCTTGCGCTCACGATCCCGCACGCGCAGTTCGAGCGTGTGCTCTTCCTCAACGCTGGCGCGGTCGGAGGGGTCGGGCGTGGCCTCGTTGTCCTGCAGGTGAGTGGTGGTTTCCTGAGCGTTATCGAGCAGCTGATCCATCTCGTTCTGCAGACGGTCGCGGAAGAACGCCAGCTGACGCGCTGACATGTAATCCGACTCGGGCGCAGCAAGGATTTCGGCCTCGGTCATAAGGGCTGGAGTAGTGGTTGCGTTCATGTTGAGATTCCTTGTTCGGCATACGTCCTGACTGGCAGGGCGAGACCATACCGTAAAGCGGGAATTGTTGCGACATACTCCGCAAAACAGCACTGCCTGCCGGCGCAATTGCCGGAATTACACCACGTTATTGCCAGCCGCCACCCATCACCTTGTATAGCGCAACCCGGTTACCCGCCTCGGACAGACGGGCAGCGATCAGCTCCTGTTCCGCAGCATACCGCGAACGTTGTGCATCAAGCAGCACAAGATAGCTGTCAATGCCGTTACGGTAGCGTGCATCGGACAGGCGATAGCTCTCGGCACTGGCCTCGACCAGCTTGCGGCGGGCGTCGAGCTGTTCGCCCAGATTGGCGCGTTCGGCCAATGCGTCCGCCACTTCACGGAAGGCGCTCTGGATGGCCTTCTCGTATTCCGCCACCTGGATCTCGCGCTGTACCTTGGCCACGTCCAGGCTGGCACTGAGCGCCCCGGCGTTGAAAATGGGCAGCGTGAGCTGGGGCACGAAAGTCCAGGTCCCCGATCCGGCCTTGAACAATCCGTCGAGCGTGGCACTCGTCGTGCCCGCCGTTGCCGTCAGTGAAATGCTTGGAAAGAATGCCGCCCGTGCCGCCCCGATGTTGGCGTTGGCTGCACGCAGGGCACGCTCGGCCTGCAGCACGTCGGGACGACGCACCAGCACCTCGGAGGGCACGCCGGACGGCAGTTCCGCAAGCGCGGTCACTGCATCGATCAGCTTCTCCGGCAACAACCGGGCCGGAACCTGCCCGCCGGTGAGGACGGCGAGCGCATTCTCGTCCTTCGCCACCTGCGACGCATACTGCGCCGCATCAGCGCGGGCGCGCTCCATCGCACTTTGTGCCTGACGCACATCGAGCGCGGAAACCGCACCGGCCTCGAAACTGCGACGGGTGAGATCTACCGATTTCTGCTGCGTCTGCCAGGTCTCGCGGGCAAGGTCACGCAGTTCGCGGTCGGCCGCGAGCGTGAGCCAGGCGTTTGCGACCTCGGCCACGATGCTGATCTGTGCGCTCCGTCCGGCTTCTTCGGTAGCGAGGTAGGTTTCCAGCGCCTGGTCACGCAGGCTGCGCACCCGCCCGAAGAAGTCGAGTTCCCACGAAGCGATGCCTACCGTCGTGGTGTACTGGCGCGAGATCGTCGTTTCACCGCTGGTGGTAAGGTCGGCCGGCAGCCGTTTGGCGCTCTGGCCGCCGTCGAGCGTTACGGCCGGGAACTGATCCGCCCGCTGAATGCGGTATTGCGCCTGCGCTTTCTCAATATTGAGTGCAGCAACACGCAGGTCGCGATTGTTCTCCAGTGCAATCCCGATCAGCTCGCGCAAGCGCACATCGGCAAAGTAGTCGCGCCAGCTGATATCGGCCACCGCAACAGGGGCAGCAACCGCCTCGGCCTGCCCCGGCCAGGCCGAGGCCACCGGTGCGTCCGGTCGCAGGTAATCCGGCGCGAGCGTCGTGCACGCGCCAAGCAGAGTCGCTGAAACAGCGAGGGTCAGGCTACGAAGGGTGTTCATGTCCGTTCCTCCGGCGCTGCCGCAACATGATTCTCAGGCTGCACCGGCTTGTCCTTGAAAATGCGCTTGATCATTACGTAGAACAGCGGCACGAAGAAGATGCCCAGCAAAGTGCCCGCAATGGTGCCGCCGAGCACGCCGGTACCAATCGCGTTCTGGCTGCCGGAGCCCGCGCCGGTAGTGATGGCCAGGGGCAAAACCCCGAGCCCGAAGGCCAGCGAAGTCATCAGGATCGGACGCAGCCGCATCCGCACCGCGGTCAGCGTAGCGTCAATCAGATCCTTGCCCGCCTCCATTTCAGCCTTGGCGAACTCGACGATCAGGATGGCATTTTTGGACGACAGGCCGATGGTTGCCAGCAGACCCACCTGGAAGTAGATGTCGTTTGACAGCCCACGACCGGTTGCAGCCAGCAGCGCACCGAGCACACCGAGCGGCACTACCAGCATTACCGCAAACGGTACTGACCAGCTCTCGTACAGCGCAGCCAGGCAGAGGAAGACCACGAGCAGCGACAGGGCATAAAGCGCAGGTGCCTGGGAGCCCGAACGCCGTTCCTCGAACGAAGTACCGCTCCACTCGTAACCGATACCCACCGGCAGCTTGGCCATGATCTCTTCGACCGCGACCATCGCCTCACCGGAAGACAGGCCGGGCGCGGCCTGTCCCAGCACCTCGATCGACGGCAGGCCGTTGTAGCGCTCCAGACGCGGCGATCCGTAGGTCCAGCGCGCTGTGGCAAAGGCGGAAAACGGCACCATCTCGCCCTTGTCGTTGCGCACAAACCACTTCGTCATGTCCTCCGGCGTCATCCGCGCCGAAGCATCCGCCTGTACGTATACCTTTTTGATCCGCCCCCGGTCGATGAAGTCGTTGACGTAGCTGCCGCCCCAGGCGGTTGCCAGCGTGTCGTTGATGTCCGCAACCGAAACACCCAGGGCGCCGGCTTTGGCGTGGTCAACATTAAGACGGAACTCGGGCGTGTCGTCCTGCCCGTTGGGGCGGACGCCAACGAGGCGTCTGTCCTGCGCAGCCATGCCGAGAAACTGGTTGCGTGCTGCCACCAGCGCTGCGTGGCCCAGACCCGAGCGGTCCTGAAGCTGAACATTGAAGCCGCTCGAGGTACCGAGTTCGATCACTGCCGGCGGCACAAAGGCAAACACCATTGCCTCGCGGATCTGCGAGAACGCCCCCATCGCGCGCCCTGCAACCGCCTTCACGCCCATGCCCGGTCCGGTCCGTTCATCCCAGCTCTTCAGGTTAACGAATCCGATACCCATGTTCTGACCGCTGCCGCCAAAGCTGAAACCCGCCACGGTAAAGAGCGCCCTCACGGTGTCCTTCTCATCCTCGAGGAAGTGCTTCTCCACCTTCTTCAGCACATCGAGCGTGCGCTCCTGGGTCGCACCTGCAGGCAACATGACCTGGGTGAACATCACGCCCTGATCCTCTTCAGGCAGAAAGGAGGTCGGCATGCGCACGAAGAGCATACCGAGCACCACCACGATCGCCGCGTAGATGGCAATGAAGCGCAGGCTCCGTTTGAGAATGCCACCAACAGCCGACTCGTAGCGCCGGGTGTTGCGTTCGAACATGCGGTTGAACCAGCCAAAGAAGCCCGAGAACAGGCCGCCCTCGCCGATGTCGTGCCCCTTTTCCACCGGCTTGAGCATGGTTGCGCACAGCGCCGGAGTAAATACGATGGCCACCAGCACCGACAGCGCCATGGCCGATACGATGGTGATCGAGAACTGGCGATAGATCACGCCAGTCGAGCCGCCGAAGAAAGCCATTGGAACGAACACCGCCGACAGCACCAGACCGATACCCACCAGTGCGCCGGTAATCTGGCGCATCGACTTGCGCGTTGCTTCCTTGGGCGACAGACCTTCCTCGCTCATCACCCGTTCGACGTTCTCCACCACAACGATCGCATCATCCACCAGCAAACCGATGGCCAGCACAACGCCGAACATGGTCAGGGTGTTGATCGAGAATCCGAAGGCCGCCATCACGCCGAAGGTGCCCAGCAGCACTACCGGTACGGCAATGGTCGGAATCAGTGTCGCACGCAGGTTCTGCAGGAACAGATACATCACCAGGAACACCAGCACCACGGCTTCGAGCAGCGTCTTGACCACTTCCTCGATCGAAATCCGCACGAAGGGCGTAGTGTCGTAAGGCACCACAATCTCGATCCCGTCGGGAAAATAGGGCTTCATCTGGTCGAGCTTCGCACGTACCGCGGTCGCAGTTTCGAGTGCGTTCGATCCGGCAGCCAGCTTGATACCGACACCAGCAGCCGGATTCCCGTTGAAGCGGGCCACGGTGCCGTAGCTTTCAGCCCCGATCTCCACCCGCGCCACATCACCCAGACGAACTTCGCCGCCCTGGGACGAGGAGCGCAGCAGAATGGCTTCGAACTGCTCCGCAGTCTGCAAGCGACTCTGCGCCGTAATCGAAGCCGTGAAACCCTGCCCCGGCATTGCCGGCGTGCCGCCCAGCTGGCCTGCGGAAACCTCTGTGTTCTGGGCCTCGATCGCCGCCTTCACGTCAGCAGGTGTGAGCTTGAAGTTGTTGAGTTTCTCGGGAGACAGCCACACACGCATGGCGTATTGCGAACCGAACACCGTCACTTCACCAACACCGGTGACACGCGACAGGGAGTCCTGCACCGAGGACACCACGAAGTCCGACAGGTCAACACCATTCTGCTTGCCTTCGGGTGACACGAATCCGACCACCATCAGGAAATTGCGCGCGGACTTTGCCACTTGCACGCCCTGCGCCTGTACCGCAACCGGCAACAAGGGCATGGCGAGCTGGAGCTTGTTCTGCACCTGCACCTGGGCAATATCCGGGTCGGTATCGGCGTCGAAGGTCAACGTGATCGCTGACGAGCCATATGCATCGCTCGCCGAGTTCATATAGAGCAGACCGTCGAGCCCGGTCATCTTCTGCTCGATGATCTGGGTCACGGACTCTTCCACAGCCTGCGCGGACGCGCCCGGATACTTCGCGTTGATGACAACCGCCGGGGGGGCGATCGCCGGATACTGCGACACCGGAAGCTCGAGGATGGACAATGCCCCTGCGAGCATGATGACCAACGCAATCACCCACGCGAAGATGGGCCTGTCGATAAAGAAGCGAGCCATTATTCAGCCCCTCACTTCGCCGCCGGCGCAGCGGCCGGTGCTGCAGCGCCGGCTTCCTGCGGCTGCACCGCAGCACCTGGACGGACTCGTTGCAGGCCATCCACAATGATGCGATCGCCTGCCGCCAGACCATCGGTCACAACCCACTTGTCGCCCAGCGAACGATCAGTTTTCACCATGCGCGCCTCGACCTTGTTCTCGGCACCGACCACCATCACGAGCGGGTTCCCGCGCGGGTCACGACTGAGCGCTGCATGCGGCACCAGAATGGCGTTATCCGCTGCGCCCTGCTCAAGCTTCGCACGCACGTACATGCCGGGCAGCAGTTCACCCTTCGGGTTGGGGAAGACCGCACGCAGGGTGACGCTGCCGGTACCCGGATCGACCGTCACCTCGGAGAAGGCCAGCTTGCCCTCGGCGGCGTACTGCGTGCCATCTTCCAGCACAAGCTTGACCGGCACGCCCTTGGCGCCAGTACTCTTGAGCTTGCCCCCTTCCACGGCACGCCGCAGGCTGAGCAGCTCGGTGCTCGACTGGGTGAGATCGACGTAGATTGGATCAAGCTGCTGCACCGTCGCCAGCGCTGTCTCCTGGTTGGCGGTAACCAGTGCGCCAGGGGTCACCGTAGAACGGCCGATACGGCCGGAAATCGGAGAAGTGACGCTCGTAAAATCAAGATTGATGCGCGCGGCGTCGACTGCCGCACGGGCGGATGCCACATCCGCCTCCGCCTGCTTGAGCGCGGCCACGGCATCGTCGTTGGCCTGCTTGCTCACGGCATCGATCTTTACCAGGTCCGCGTAACGCGTTGCCTTCAGGCGCGCGCTGTAAAGATTGGCCTCGGCGCGTGCATAGCTGGCCTTGGCGCTATCGTGCGCTGCGCGATAGGTGGACGCGTCGATCTGATACAGCGTCTGACCGGCCTTGACCTCGCTACCCTCTGTAAACAGGCGCTTCTGCACGATCCCGGTCACCTGCGGCCGCAACTCGGCGACCATGAAGGGCGCCGTGCGGCCTGGCAACTCGTTGACCACAGGAACCGATTCGGCCACCGCAACGATCACCCCGACCGTGGGAGCAGGCGGCGGGCCACCCGCAGCGCCTGCCTGACCAGGCTGCTCACCGCCGCTGCAAGATGCAAGGAGAGTGGCACCTGCCAGCGCCACGGCAAGTGTTCTCAAAAACAGTCGGGGGCGGTTCTGCATGGACGAGCCTCTTGAAATGGAAGTGGTGCCAACAACCGCCCGGGTAAGACGGAGATTCACCAAAGGTAGAATGGTTATTCTAGATTGAACGCTCATTCTATGTTAAGCTTTTCACCGTTGCAAGCAGTTAAAACACATTCTCATTACACATCGGAGACACGTCATGAACGCAGAAGCTTCCGTGGATTGCTCACGCGCCGAGGCACGTCGAGCCCAGATCCTGGCTGCGGCCTCCGACTGCTTTCGTGCTCACGGCTTCCATGGTGCCAGCATTTCGCAGATTTCCAAGACCGCCGGCATGAGCGCAGGGCATATTTATCACTATTTCGAGAACAAGGAAGCGATCATCGCCGCCATCGTCGCGCACGACCTCGATTGGTTGCTTACGCTCAGCGCCAGCTGGCGTGCCGCCGACGACGTGCTCGAAGCGATGATTGACGGCGCAGCCGAAGGGGTGAAGCGGAATCTCGACCGTAGTACGGCCGGACTCAACCTCGAGATCCTCGCGGAGTCGTCGCGCAATCCCGAAGTCGCAGCCATCGTCCAGAATGCCAGCAGGCGCTGCAATGAAAACATCTCCGAAATTCTGCGCCTGGTGCGCAAAGGCAAGGGGCTGAGCATTGACGATGCAACCATTGCCACCATGATCGACGTTCTCGGCACCATGTTCGAAGGCGTGCTGGCGCGCGGTGTGCGCAACCCGGGCCTCGATGCCGACCGCTTCACACGCGCCTTTCAAGGCGCCGTGCGGAATCTGATCACAACCCCCGGATTCCCGGCAGATCCCCGCGCCTGAGGTTGTCCGGAGCCGCACTGGCTTATCCGCTTCGCTTTATGATCGGTATTGTCAGTTGGCTTCGCGCATCCCTTGGCACTCGCACTATGATCGTCCTGACGATTTCTGCGGCAGTGCAGCATCACCGCGAAGCCGGCTCAATCCCGAACTGGAGATCGCGATGGACCTCGAAACCTATATCCGCGCCCTGCCCAAGGCCGAGCTTCACCTGCACATCGAGGGCTCGCTCGAACCCGAGATGATGTTCGCGCTGGCGCAACGCAATGGCGT
>JALNWS010000122.1 GCA_023230755.1 Azoarcus sp. | reverse complement strand
GCCCCCGATGCCGCCGAGAGAGGCGTCGATGCTGTCGACGCCTGCATCGACCGCGGCAAGCACATTGGCGAGGCCCATGCCGCGCGTGTTGTGGAAATGCGCGGTGACGGGCACGCCCGGAAAGGCGTTACGCACGGCGCGGCAGAAGTCCGCCACCTGCTGCGGGTGCCCCATGCCGGTGGTGTCGGCCAGCGTCAGGCTGTGCATGCCCATCGCAAGATATTCGCCGGCAGCCCACAGCACGCGATCGAGCGGCTGTTCGCCGTCGAAGGGGCAGCCGAAGGCCGTCGCAATCGTGCCATTCACGCGCACTGGCGCAGCGGCGACCAGCTTCATGATGTTGCGGAACTGCGCGAGCGACTGATCGCAGCGCATGCGCATGTTCGCGAGGTTGTGGCGCTCACCGATCGACATCACCAGATTGATTTCGTCGGCAGCGCAGGCAAGTGCGCGCTCGGCACCCTTCTCGTTCGGTACCAGCGCGGTATAGATGACGCCCGGTACGCGGGTGATGGCCTGCATGACCTCGGCCGCATCGCGCAGGTTCGGAATCGCTTTCGGCGACACGAAGGACGTGACCTCGATCCGGGCCAGGCCGGTGGCGGAGAGTGCGTCGATCAGACGGATCTTGTCTTCGGTCGGGACGAAAACCGCTTCGCTCTGGAAACCATCGCGCACCGAGACTTCATTGAGGCAGACGCGCCGGGGCGCATGTTCGAACAGCATGGTGGAACTCCTTCAGATCACGCCGTCGGCTTGCAGCGCCGCCAACTCGGTAGTGTCGATGCCCAGGCCTGCGAGCACTTCGGCGGTGTGCTCGCCAAGTGCGGGGCCGAGCCAGCGCGTCTTGCCCGGCGTTGCCGAGAGCTTGGGCACGATGCCCGGCAGCTCGATCGGCTCGCCGTCCGGCATCTCGTAACGGCCGATCATTTCGCGCGCGGCGTAGTGGGGGTCTTCGTGGATATCGGCGGCGGTGTAGATGCGACCGCTCGGCACCTCGGCGGCCTCGAGTGCGCCGAGCACCTCCTCCAGCTCACGCTGCGAAGTCCAGGCGGTGATCGCGGCGTCGAGCATGCCGTTGTGCCTGACCCGGCCGTCATTGCGGGCCAGCTCCTTGTCCTCGGCCAGATCGCTGCGCCCGATCGCGACCATCAGGCGGCGGAAGATGCTGTCGCTGTTACCGGCGATGATGACGTAGCGCCCGTCCTTGCAGATGTAGGTGCTCGACGGCGAAATGCCGGGCAGGCTCGCGCCGGTGCGTTCGCGGATGTGGCCAAGGGCGGCGTATTCGGGGATCAGGCTTTCCATGATGCCGAACACCGCTTCGTACAGCGCGACGTCGATGTACTGGCCCTCGCCCTTGTTCACGTTGATGTGATGCAGCGCGAGCAAGGCGCCGATGGTGCCGTAGAGCGATGCGAGGGTGTCACCCAGGCTCACGCCGACGCGCACCGGCGGACGGTCCGGGTAGCCGGCGAGGTTGCGCAGCCCGCCCATCGACTCGGCGATTGCGGCAAAGCCGGGGCGATCCTTGTACGGCCCCGTCTGCCCGTAGCCGGAAACGCGCACCATCACGAGTTTCGGGTTGATCTTCGACAGCGCGTCCCAGCCGAGCCCCCAGGCTTCGAGCGCACCGGGGCGGAAGTTCTCGATGACGATGTCGGTGTTCCTGACCAGATCCCTGACGATCTCCTGCGCACGTGGCGACTTCAGGTTCAGCGTGACCGACTTCTTGTTGCGGCTCTGCGAATACCACCAGTAGGACGTTCCCTTGTGCAGCTTGCGCCAGCTGCGCAGCGGATCGCCGCCAGCGGGCGACTCGACCTTGATGACCTCGGCACCGAACTGCGCGAGCAGGCTCGCAGCATAGGGACCGGCGATCAGCGTGCCGAGCTCGAGGACCCTGACGCCAGCAAGCGGCTGTGGCTGGTCCTTGGTGGAACTGTCAGCGTGCTCGTTGGGGGTGGGGCTTGCCATCTCGCGTCCGTCCTTTCGCATCGGTTGAGGTCGGACAGTCGTGCGCGATCTGTCCGTTTCGGGGCGCGATAGTGACGAAGATGGGACGGTATGAAAATCGATATTTTGCGAGCCTGCCATCGCAAACCGCGATGACAAGACACAATCTCTATATATTGCGCTGCACAATTGCCGGAATGCGATAACCGCAGCAGCACGGATGGAACTGCAAACCCTGCGGCAATCCAGGCCGACGGGGCCGGACAACCCTCAGTCACCGTGACGCAGGTGGTCCAGCAACAAGCGCGCCGCGACCGGGAGCGCAGCGTATGAACGAACGCACAGCTTGAGCTCGCGCTCGGCCCACGGCTCGTCCAGACGCAGCTGGGCGATGTCCAGCGTGCCGAGGTAGCGCCGCGCGACGGCTTCGGGGAGGACGCCGATGCCGAGACCGGTTTCAACCATCAGGCACAGCGCCTCGTAGCTTGTCACCTGAATGCGCATGCGTACCGTACGATCGAGGTCGGTCGCGGCCTTGACCAGCTGCAGGTTGATCGCACTGCCGACATGCAGGCCCACGAACTCATAGTCCAGCGCCTCGATAAAATTCACCTGCTCGCGCACGGCCAGCGGATGGTCACGCGGCGTGATCAGGACGAGGTGATCCCTGTGGTAACGATAGGTCTCGACCTCCTGCCCGAACGGCACGTTCGCGAAGATGCCGATATCGGCCTGATTCTCGGCCACCGCCTTGGTGACCGTTGTGCTGATCAGCTCTTCAAGGTGAATCTGGACCTGCGGGTGCAGTCCGAGGAACTGCTTGATCTCACTGGGCAGGAACTGCGTGATTGCCGACAGGTTCGCGGCAACACGCACCTGCCCGCGTACACCGGTCGAGTATTCGGCCATCTGCGCGGCGATTTCATCGAGGCTGTGGAGTACGCCGCGTGCGAGGTTGAGCAGCGCAAGTCCGGCGGCGGTCGGCTCCACGCCTTTGTTGGTCCGTCGCAGCAGCGTCGTCTTGAGCGTCGTCTCGAGATCGCTGATGCGCCGGCTCACCGCCGACGCGGCTACATGCTCGCGTTCGGCTGCGGCGGAGATGGTGCCGGTTTCGACGATGCTGACAAAAAGCTTGAGTGAAACCGGGTCGAGCCGCATTGGGAATCCTGAAGATGCGTGATCTGAGCCGCCCATTCTAGTGTTTCGCTCTTCAGATGGAGAAAACCCGGGTCATGGCGGAGGCCTTGTCCCGGGTTCTTCAAGCAGTCAACGGCAATGGCAGGCACGCTTGTCGCGACAGCGACGTCGCTTTCGTCCCCCCACCGCAAGTCACCAGATGGGGCGTCCCGTCAGTCGACGTGGCCGTTCATGCTCAGACTTCAACCACCACCTTGCCGATAGCCTGTCCGCTGCTCAGACGGGCGTATGCCTTGCCGACGTCGTCGAGGCCAAAGCGGGTGTCATCCAGCAAGGGCCTGACTGCGCCCGCGTCCACGATCTCGGCCAGCTTTGCCAGAATCGCGCCGTGCTGTTCGCGCTTGTGCTTGTACAGCATCGGGATGAGCATGAACACGACGTGCAGCGACAGCCCCTTGAAGTGCGCAGGCGAGAGATCCAGCTCCACCAGGGCGACCGTACTGGCGATTTGCGCATTCAGTGCGGCAGCTTCAAAGGAGTTGCTCATGTTGGCGCCGCCAACGGTGTCGAACACCACGTCGAAGCCTGCGCCGGCGGTATGTTTTGCGACGTAGTCTGCGACCTTCTCGGTCCTGTAGTCGATGGCGGTGGCGCCATAGCCTTGAATGATCTCCGCCTGCTTCTGACCGCCGCAGGTGGCATAGACGTCTGCGCCAAGGTGCTTGGCCAGCTGCACCGCAAGGTGCCCCACACCCCCCGTGCCGCCATGAACCAGCACTTTCTGTCCCGCCTGGGCGCCCGCGCGCTGCAGGCCTTCATAAGCGGTGATGCCGACCAGCGGCAACGCGGCCGCTTCGCGCATCGAAATGGTCGTCGGCTTGTGGGCGATCAGCCTGGCGTCGGCCAGCATGTATTCGGCGAGCGCGCCTTGCAGATCGGCGAGCCCGCCGGCGCAACCGTACACCTCATCACCCGGCACGAAGCCGGAGACGCCTTCGCCCACCGCTTCGACGGTGCCGGCGAAATCCATCCCGAGCACGGCGGGAAGCTCCGGTGAGAGCGGCAGATCCTTGCCCATCTGCCGGATCATGGTGTCGACCGTGTTCACGCTGGTAGCAGCAACACGCACGACCACATGACCGGCCGCTACTGCGGGCTGGGGCAGGTCTGCGGCCTGGAATTCGGAACTGGCGCCATATTCATTGAGGACCATCGCTTTCATCGAAACACTCCTGGGGCTTTTCTGATTAGGTAGTGCATGCAAGATATCGTTTATATAAACGATAAAAAACCCCAGTTAACTGGCTTCAGTATTCGTCAAATCAATATAATCAGCCGAAGTCCGATCGTCCTGCCCGATCGAGGTGTATGGCCAATACACCGCCAGAAAGAGCCTCGCCCAGAACAGCGAACGGATGGTGTTCCGGGGATGCACGGGCACGTGGTCTGTCCGCTGGCGACGTGGTGAGGGTGTGCAACGATCGAGGGCAGATTCCGGCCGCACTGCCGATCTGCGAAGACATCCGCAGGGGGGTGATCCGCATCAACGAAGGCGGCGGGCTTCCCCCCTGACCCCGGCAAAAAACTTACAACTGGGTCGCGCTGACGTCCGTATGGCTCGACAGCGGCACGAATGTGGACGTTTTGCCATCGAGCGCATTAACCAGGCCGTTTTCGATGTCGTAGACCCATCCGTGCAAACTCAGCTTGCGCTGTGCAAGGGCCAAGGCAACCGCCGGATGCGTGCGAATGTTCGAGAGCTGGGCAATCACGTTCTCGCGGACCAGATCGTCCGTGCGCGCTTGCCGGGTCGGATAATCACGCGCGTTCACGATGGCCTTCGCCACATCGGCGTAACGCAACCAATGCGCCACAGCTGGCAGATGATCGAGACACTGGCAACTGGAAATGGCCTCCATCGCGCCACAGTTCGAATGCCCGCAGATCACGATATCTGTCACCTGCAACACGGAAACCGCGTACTCGACGGTTGCCGACACCCCGCCAGGTTCCGGGCCATAGGATGGCACGATGTTTCCCGCATTACGGATCACGAACAAATCGCCCGGCTCCTGCTGGGTCAGGAGTTCCGGCACCACCCGGCTGTCGGAACAGGTCACGAACAGCACTTTCGGGCTCTGCTGCCCGGCCAGCTCCTTGAACAGCGCCGACCGCTGCGGAAAGACTTCTGTCTGAAACTTCAGGAAACCATCAATGATCTTCTGCATGCTGGTGCTCAAAAAGTATTTGCTTGAAGGGGTTGAAGAGGATCGCGACTGCGGATTGTCCGCAACCACCGTGTGACAAGCGGAAAGCAGATTCGGTTCTGCGTTCAATCGTCTATCGATAGCAAATGGGAATTCATGATTTTGCATCGATACAGGGTGCCTATGTGGACAATGAATTTAATTGCTTAGGAATGGCCATACAGCGGCGCTATGGTGAGTACATGGCCCACACCAACACCAAGACAAACACCAGGAGACAAGCATGAGCAACGAAAGCCAGTGCCCCTTTGCAGGACACCATGCCGCGAGCGCTGCGGCCGGAACGCGTTCCAATCGTGACTGGTGGCCAAACCAGTTGAACCTGAACATCCTGCACCAGCACGCGCCGGCATCCAGCCCGCTGGGCGAGGACTTCGACTACGCGGAAGAATTCAAGAAGCTCGACCTCGCGGCGCTGAAGAAGGATCTGGTCGCGCTGATGACGACCTCGCAGGATTGGTGGCCCGCCGACTGGGGCCACTACGGCGGTCTGTTCATCCGCATGGCCTGGCACAGCGCCGGCACCTACCGCACGGCGGACGGCCGTGGTGGCGCCGGCACCGGCAACCAGCGCTTTGCCCCGGTCAACAGCTGGCCCGACAACGGCAACCTGGACAAGGCACGCCGCCTGCTGTGGCCGCTCAAGCAGAAATACGGCAACAAGATCTCGTGGGCAGACCTGATCGTTCTGGCCGGTAACTGCGCAATGGAGTCGATGGGCTTCAAGACCTTTGGTTTCGCCGGCGGCCGTGCCGACATCTTCCAGCCCGAAGAGGACATCTACTGGGGTGCCGAGGCGGAATGGCTGGCCACCAGCGACAAGCCCAACAGCCGATATTCCGGCGACCGTGAGCTGGAAAACCCGCTGGCCGCAGTGCAGATGGGCCTGATCTATGTAAACCCGGAAGGCCCGGACGGCAACCCCGACCCGGTGGCCTCGGGCCGCGACGTGCGCGAAACCTTCGCCCGCATGGCGATGAACGATGAAGAGACGGTGGCGCTCACCGCCGGTGGCCACACCTTCGGCAAGGCCCACGGTGCGGGCGATCCTGCCCTCATCGGCCCGGAGCCCGAAGGCGCGCCCATCGAGGAGCAGGGCCTGGGCTGGATCAACAAGTTCGGCTCCGGCAAGGGCGGCGACACCACCACCAGCGGCATCGAAGGTGCCTGGAAGCCCAATCCGACCACATGGGACAACGGCTACTTCGACATGCTGTTCGGCTACGAGTGGGAACTCACCAAGAGCCCGGCCGGCGCCCACCAGTGGGTGGCAAAGGACGTCAAGCCGGAGCACATGATTCCGGACGCCCACGATCCGTCGAAGAAGCACCCGCCGATGATGACCACGGCCGACATGTCGCTGCGCCTCGATCCGATCTACGAGCCGATTTCGCGTCGTTTCCACAAGGACCCACAGGCCTTCGCCGACGCCTTTGCACGCGCCTGGTTCAAGCTCACGCACCGTGACATGGGCCCGAAGGCGCGGTATCTCGGCCCGGAAGTCCCGGCCGAAGACCTGATCTGGCAAGACCCGATCCCGCCGGTCGACCACCCGCTGATCGACGCCACAGACATTGCCGAACTCAAGTCAAAGGTGTTGAGCTCGGGCCTGTCGATTGCCGAACTGGTCGCCACCGCCTGGGCCTCGGCCTCGAGCTTCCGTGGCTCGGACATGCGCGGCGGCGCCAACGGCGCGCGCATCCGGCTGGCACCGCAGAAGGACTGGGAAGTAAACCAGCCCACCCAGCTGGGCAAGGTGTTGTCGACGCTCGAAGGCATCCAGCAGGCGTTCAACGGTGCGCAGCGCGGCGGCAAGAAAGTGTCGATGGCGGACCTGATCGTGCTGGCTGGCAACGCAGCCGTCGAAGCCGCAGCCAAGGCCGGCGGTCATGCGATAGCCCTGCCTTTCACACCGGGGCGCACCGACGCATCGCAGGCGCAGACCGACGTGGAATCGTTCGCGGTGATGGAGCCGGAAGCCGATGGCTTCCGCAACTACCGGAAGGCGAACTACACCGTACCCCCCGAGGCCATGCTGGTAGACAAGGCTCAGTTGCTCAAGCTGAGCGCACCCGAGATGACGGTACTCGTCGGCGGCCTGCGCGTGCTGGGGGCCAACACAGGGGGCGTTGCAGACGGGGTGTTCACCACGCGAGCCCAGACCCTGAGCAATGACTTCTTCGTGAATCTGCTCGACATGGGCACGACCTGGAAGCCGACCTCCGAGAGTGGGGAGAAGTTCGAGGGACGCGACCGTAAAACCGGCGCGGTCAAATGGACCGGCACGCGCGTGGATCTGATCTTCGGCTCCAACTCGCAGTTGCGTGCGCTGGCCGAAGTCTATGCGCAGGAAGACGCGAAAGAGAAGTTCGTGCGCGACTTCGCAGCCGCATGGACCAAGGTCATGAACCTCGACCGCTTTGACCTGAAGTAAGCAGCAGCAAGCGATTCGGCGCAGGCCCGCGGGCTTGCGCCGAACCGGTTTCAGCCCATCAGGGCACGCAGATCGATGCGCCCCGCCGTCAGCGGCGGGCACCAGTAGTATCCGCCCGTCGTCGGCTGGCTGAAGCTGAACAACGCGTCGGTCACGCCATCTTCCAGCCCGGCCATGCGCCGCAGCTGCGCCTCGAAGGCGTCGAGCGTATGGCCGAAGGCCACGAACAGCAGGCCCGCTTCGCGCCCTTCCACCCAAGGCATCGAGCGCCGCAGCACGAAGGCTTCGGGCTCAAAGCTCTCCTGTGCAGTGCGTTTCACATGAGCCGAAACCGGCGCATCGTCGAGTTCCTCGTTGTCGCTTCTGCGGCGCCCGAACACATTGTCCTGCTCCGCCGTCGGCAACGCCGCAAAGGTGTCGAGATCGTGTGTCCAGTGCTGAACGGCGACGTAGCTGCCACCCGCCTCGCCCGGCGCTGCATCGTCTGCGGCGAAGGCCGCCACCAGCGCCTCATCGCCCTTCGGATTCTCGGTGCCGTCCTCGTAGCCGGTCAGGTCACGACCGTTGTCATAGCAGAAGGTGTCGGTCGCCAGCACCAGCGCCAGGGCCGGTGACACGGCGGCTTCGATGGCGCGCGTCCGGTGCAGCAGTTCGCCACGGTCTTCGCCACGCAGCCAGCACCACATCGCATGCTGGGTCGAGGGCACGTCGACGCCGACGCCCGAGATCGGCGGAAAGGCGCGCAGCCCGCCCAGCGAACCGGACAGAGCATGGCGCACCGACTCACCGAACCCCACCACCGCCGTCTCGCCATCCACCAGCCCCGCCAGCGCATCGAGCGCGGAAGGCAGTGCTTCGATCGATTCGATGGCAAAGAAAAGATGACGCGCCTGTGCGGGCAGCGGGGCGAGAATGCCTTTCTGGAACTGACTCATCGCGTGTCCTGGAAGCAAAACCCTGATTCTACGTAGCAAGGCGGCCAGTGCAAACGCCTGCTGCGCAGGGCTTCCGATCGGGGCGCGATACACTGGCGATGTTGCCAGGCACGGTCGTCCGCGGCCAAACTGCGGACATCAGCCACCATCGCGGATCGGGAGCACACATGAAAATCTGTCTTTACGGCGCAGGTGCAGTGGGTGGCGTGATCGGCGCGCACATCGTCGCCAGCGGACGCGAACTGTCAGTTGTCGCGCGCGGCGCCACCCTCGACGCGCTTCAGCGCAGGGGGCTGGGGCTCGAAGCCAAGGGCAGACGCAATGACTACCCGGTGCGTGCGGTGGCGAACCCCGCCGAACTCGGCCCACAGGATCTGGTGATTGTTGCAGTGAAAGAACCGGCAATGGCAGCAGTCGCAGCGGCCATCCCCCCCCTGATCGGCCCCGGAACCAAGGTCATGACCGCGATGAACGGCGTGCCGTGGTGGTTTTTCGACGGGCTCCACGGACCGCTCGAAGGGACGGCGCTCAGCAGCGTCGACCCGGCAAACGAGCTGCGTTCGAAAATCCCGTCGGCGCAGATCATCGGCTGTGTCGTACACATCGCCTGCAGCACCGCCGAACCCGGTGTCAGCATCCAGAAGATGGGCAACGGCCTGATCATCGGCGAACCCTTTGGAGCCCCCTCCGACGCAACCCGGGCGGTGGCGGCAACGCTCGCCGACGCGGGGCTCGACATCACCCTGAGCGAACACATTCAGCGCGAGATCTGGTTCAAGCTCTGGGGCAACATGACCATGAACCCGATTTCGGCGCTGACCGGTGCCACCTCGGACCGCCTGCTCGATGACCCGCTGGTCAATGCCTTTTGCGTCAGCATCATGGAAGAGGCCGCGAGCATCGGGGAGTACATCGGCTGCCCGGTCGGCCAGGCGCCGGCAGCACGCAACGCCATCACGCGCTCCATGGGCGCCATGAAGACGTCGATGCTGCAGGACGTCGAAGCCGGACGCAGGCTTGAAATCGACGCGTTGCTGAGCGTGGTGCACGAGATTGCGGGCAAGGCCGGCATTGCCGTCCCCAACATTTCGGCCCTGCTCGGCCTGGTGAGGGTGTTCGCGCAGAGCCGCGGCCTGCGCTAGGCGCGGGGCGGCCCCGCCCGATCTATCCAACGCTCGCGCTCAGCTTTTCCGATACGTACTCGCCCCTCGACGTCGCGTTGTTCTGCTGCCCGTTCAGCACACACCAGGCTGACAACTCATCGGGAACAATCTGGCACTCGATGGCCCGCACGCCCGCGCGCTGAAATTCCCTGCGCGCCCTGACCGCCATCGCCTTCCATTTTTCAAACGAGTCTTCGAAGCACTCGGGGTCGGTGGCGCATGCCTTGACCTGTGCCCAGGTTTCTTCTGTGTACCAGGTGAGGCCGACGATCATCGCCTGACTGCGTTTCTTCGCTCTCAGGCGTTGCAGGAGTGGGGGCTGTTTCATGTTGAACATGTTTCCGGGAAATGGGTGATGGAGCGCGCCACCCGGTCAGGGTCGGAGGGCGCAGCGGATTGGCATCGAACCTGCTTATCGGCTCCATGCAGCGCGCAAAGCGGTCCTTTTGTCGCGCTTTTGTCGCACCTTTGTCGACAACCAAACCATGGAGAACATCGTGCCCGCATTGGCTGAGAAGACGACACAGATCGAATTGAAGGACGCCAAACCCAAAGGCTTGAGCATGACGCAACTGGGTGTGCCCGTTCTGGAAAGCACCGTGGTCAAGAAAGGCAAACTCCAGGAGTTCTTCCAGTTCCTCGATGACGGCAAGGTCGGGCGCCGTTTCCAGAACATCCGCGTCACCGGCATCAAGACATCCGAGGGCGGTGTCGAAGCGGCCAAGATCTTTGTTCAGTTCGAGGTCTTCGGTGACGACAACGTACCGCTCGCAGGCAACAGCGGCTTTGGCTCGGCACTGCTGGGCGGCGGCGAAACGCTGACTGAACTGCCGGCAAACACGGTGTTCATGCCCTACGCCAGCGCCTGGTTCGAGAACCAGTTTGTCTACGATGTCCCCACCGAGGTCTTCGATCGCGCCGATCACTTTGCCTTCGCCGCAAACGCCGACCAGGTGCGCACGCTCTGATGTCACCGGACGCTTGCGGACGCAGGTGATCATGACGCGATGCGCTGCGCCAGCACATCGGCCGCGGCGCTGATATCGACACTGCGCCGGCGCATCAGTGCGAGCATTTCGTTCAGCAGGATTGCCGGCGAGTCTTCCATGACGCCCTCACCGACCAGCCAGCACGCAAGCGCAGCTTCATCGCGACCAAGGGCGCGTGCGGTTTCACGCTGCCAGTCGCTGCCATACAGCAAGCGTGCGCTGTCACGGAACCACGTCCTGGCCTCGGCGTCGTCGCCATCGACATTGCCCGCAGCGGGCGCCGACTCGGGTGCTACGGGTGTCTCCTGCATGGCTTCGGCGAGCCGGCTCAGTTCGGGCAACACGGAGCGCACCAGTTCCAGCCCGGACAGGGGCACGATCCAGCACCGTTGGCGCGGGCTCCATCGGGTTTTTGGCACCCAGCGCAGCATGCGCTCGATGGTGTCGGTGTAGTCCGCCTTGATGATGATTGCCTCATCGCTTGCGAACACCCACGGATTGGCCGGCAGGGGTCTGGTCTTCAGACGCGCCCGCGCTTCTTCCACTGACAGCATGCTTGCTCCTTCGCTGCGATACGTTTGCGTGATTCAGATCGGGAATCGAATAAGCACGGATGGTGCCAACTGCAGCGCTGCGCTGCCCGAATGGCCGGAGCGCCACCATGCACATGAAGGAGGACACCCGCAACATGCCCATCACCCACGACCACACCCCATCCTCGCCCCACGAGCTCGACGCGCTCGTCGAGGCCTTGCGCAACAGCATCGCTCACCACCTCGCCACCGGCAGTCCGCGCTCGGCGGCCAGCGGCCGCAAGGCACTTGAGCAACTTGGCGCCCTGCTCGACAGCCCGGGGCGCACCGCCGCCTGCGGTGGCGGCAGCATCGAGCATCAGCCCGCGCTTGCCGGACTGCTCGCCCTGCTTTCGCGCCAGGCGATTGCCACGCCGCACGCCGATGCACGCCGGATTGCACGCAGCCTGGAAGCGCTCAGTCACAGCGCCGACACCGGGATGGGCGACGTGCTGCGCGCGCAGATCGTGAAACTGGCGGAGGCGTGGCGGCTGCGGGAACGCCGCGCAGGCGATCTGGAACGTCATGTCGACAAGTAGTCGAGCGCGCCTCAATCACGGAACAGGCCCCGGAATTGCTCGGCGCGTGAGGTCGAGGGCAAACTCCCGCCTTCCTGTCTCAAACCCGACGGAGATCGAACCATGTCCTACACCCCGGTGTGCAAGCTGAGCAGCCTGATGGAAGGCGATGCAGCGCCCTACAATGTTGACGGGCGTGAAGTCATCCTGCTGTGGGCGGAAGGCGGCGAACTGCAGGCCTTCAACGGCCTCTGCCCGCATCAGAATGTGCCGCTCTACCGTGGCGAGTTCAACGGCCGCTACCTCACCTGTCCGGTCCACGAGTGGGTGTTCGACGGGCGCGACGGCAGCTGCGTTCGAGGCGAGGAATGCAGCCTGCCGAAGATCGCGCTGCGCGTCGTCAACGGAATCGTAGAGATCGAAAGTCGCGCCAGCGCAGCGTCGTCTGCCGCGTAAGCCGACACTGGCGCTGCACGATCAGCGTGGCACGCGACGCTCGGCCAGGGCGCAGAAAAACGGCACGTACTGCGCGTGACCGCCGCAGAAGACGACATCGAGCCGCAGCGGGTCGGCGGGGTCGGTGATGCCTTCGAGCGCAGGCCAGGGTTCGAGCGCCGGGTCCGCAGCGTGCAGCTGCAGATGGGTCGCGTCGAGGCCGGGACGGCGCACCTCGCCGCCGCTGCTGTCGATATAGATCACGGTGCTGCCCGCTCCAAAGGTTTCGCCCAGCGCCTGCACCAGCGTGAGAAAGCCGCGATCGCTGCCACCGCGCAACTGGAGGCGCTGCCCATCCACCATCTGCGTACTGGAAGTGACCGTATCGCCGACCCCCACGATGTGGGGCATGTGTGCGGGATCGAAACGCTCACGCGCCAGTCGCAGCAGTTCGCCATGATCGCGCGGTGCCTGGCGGGCGTTGAAGTGCTCACCCAGCGGATAGTGGCCGGTGTGCTCGAAGTAGTATTGATTGAGGATCACCAGCACGCCGACTTCCTTGACCGCACCCTTGATCATGAACTGGAAATCGGTGGTGCCGGCGCTGC
>JALNWS010000121.1 GCA_023230755.1 Azoarcus sp. | reverse complement strand
CCATGGATCACCGCTGCGCCTGCGCCGCATCCCCAGCCCGGCCCCAGCCCCGATCTCTGTCGGGTTTCCGACAATCGGCACGCACCGGGATGTCGCAATCGACGCACTTGGCCGGCCCCCGCGCAGCCGGACGGGCCAATCCCCGTATTCGGACGCCTGGCACGCTGCTTGCGCAAGGAGTCCATCGCCCCAGCTCAGGAGGTGTCGGCACGCGCACGCAGTCCGACTCAGGCCATGAACCATCCGCACAAACCCGAAACCGGTGACTACACGCCGCCGGAGAACCCCTGCCCACGATGTGCGCTGCGCAACAGCCTGCTCGCCGAAGGCCGTTGCGCGCCCGGCGACGCCTGTCTGTTCGTCCACAGCGGACGCCAGATCGACCGCTTCCTTGCGCGTAACCCGGCCTTTGCCGAAGGCTGTCTCAGCGACGACTTCTGGGAGCGCCGCGCAATCGCGGTCCGCTATGCGCCCGCCGAGGCCTCAGGCCGGCTGATCGACGACCCTGACGAAACCGTCCGGCGCGCGGTGGCAGTACGCGCTGAAGGCGAAGCCCTGCTTCACCTTGCCCGCGACGAGGATCGTGAAGTACGGGTGACCGTTGCCACCCGCCTGCCTCCGTCAGAACTCGGGCGCCTGATGCGCGACCCCGACTATGCCGTGCGCCTGCAGGTGGCCCGTCGTCTGCCGCACGGCAGTCTGCTGCAGATGACCGACGATCCCGATCCGGTCGTGCGCAAGGAGATCGCCCGCCGCCTGCCAGCCTTCGCACTCAGCCGCCTCGCCCGCGACGCCGACCCGGAAGTCCGCGCCCTGGCGGCAGGACGCATGCTGCCGAACGATGCCGCCACCATGCTCGCCGACCCGCACTGGCTGGTGCGCGCCGCGGCCGTTCAGCAGGCGCCGCTCGAGGCGCTGGCTGCCGTCTCCGACGACCCGGAAGAAACCATCCGTCTGCTCGTGGCCGATCGCCTGACCGATGCAGCGGAAACCCCGCAGTCCGCACCCGACCAGTAACACCGCCACACCGCCGATCATTCCAGAGCCCATCAAGGAAGCCACATGAACCACGTCCCGCTCGCGCCCCCGCCCAAGACCAGGCCGGACCTCGCCCTCGACGACACCTTGCGCTACCTGTGCGCCACCCTCACCCCCTTGCCTGGACACGCCCCCTTGCTGGACGCCTTGCGTCACACCGGCGGGCCCGACTTCAGCCTGCGCCTTTCGCGCGGAGGCTGGTTCCGGCCCGGCCACATCATCGACGCTCAGGGCGATACCGTCGCCGAGGATGCGCTCGCCTGGCTGGAGCAACACTGGGCAGCGTGCGGCGAGGATGGCGCGGCATTTGCCGACGAGTTCGCCGACAGCGGCTTGCGGCTCACGCTGGATCAGGGCATCAGCCACTACTTCGTCTGTCCTTGCGGCAAGGAACCCGCGGATTATTACCAGCTTGAACTCGAGGAACTGCAGGAAGTCATCAGCCATGATGTGGGACCACGTCACCCCCCGGCGGACGCCGTCGAAGCGCTGCTCGATCGCCCCGCAGGAAGCCCGCCACCACAGGTACTGGGCGCGCCGCGCTACCGCTTCCGCCGCCTCACCGATATCCGCGCCTTTGTCACCCGCATTGAGATGCAGACGGGCAAACCGGCTCCGGTGTTGCGCTTCCTGCGCGAGTGGTCGGAGAGCAGCTCGGGACGGCAAGGACATTTCAGCGATCACTGGATCCTTGCACTGTCGGAGCACCTCGACCGCTACCGTCAGACCCGCGCCTCTGCCATCCCGGTTGCCGCACACGCTCCGCAGTGGCCGCATGCCCCGGGTGCGCGCGGCACAGCCCTGGCACAGCAACTGCACGACTACGACCGCGACGCCGGCTACGGATTTGCATGGTATTTCCACATGGTCAGTGCGCACCGGGTACCGCGCAGCATCACCCGCGAAGTGTTCAATGACCTGCAGGACGACATGGCATACCTGCCCGAGCGCGACGCCAGCCTGATCCACGGCTGGATGCACGACCCTTACGCCCTCTGAGCACGCAAGCAGGCCGTGCGCTGTCGTGTCACGGCCTGCACATTGTCGTTTTCGCGACAACCCGAACCAAGACCTCTTCCCTTTTCTTTCAGTCACTTGGCAACACATTGCAGTGCGGCACGGAGCTTGCAGAAGAAAACTCATTCATGCACACGGAGCCTGACCGTGAAAGCCGCCGACATTGCCGAACTGCTGAACGAACCTGCCTGCACGCACAACAAGAAGGAGAAATCCGGTTGTTCGCGCCCCACCCCCGGCGCCTCGGCCGGTGGCTGCGCCTTTGACGGCGCGCAGATCGCCTTGCTGCCGATTGCCGACGTGGCCCACGTGGTTCACGGCCCGATCGCCTGCAGCGGCAACTCCTGGGACAACCGCGGCACCGCCTCGTCCGGCCCCACCCTGTACAAGATCGGCATGACAACCGATCTGTCGGAACAGGACGTGATCATGGGTCGCGGCGAGAAGCGCCTGTTCCACGGCATCAAGCAGGCCATCGACACCCATGCCCCCGCGGCCGTCTTCGTCTACAACACCTGCGTGCCGGCACTGATCGGGGACGACATCGAGTCGGTCTGCAAGGCCGCCAGCGAGCGCTGGAACGTGCCTGTGGTGCCGATCGACTGCGCCGGCTTCTACGGCACGAAGAACCTCGGCAACCGCATCGCCGGCGAAGCCATGGTGAAGCACGTGATCGGCACCCGCGAACCGGAACCGGTCGCGGCCGAGCTGGTTCCACCGGGCATCACCATCCACAGCATCAACCTCATCGGCGAATACAACATCGCCGGCGAGCTCTGGTACCTGACCCCGCTGTTCGACGAACTTGGCATCCGCATCCTGTGCACCCTGTCGGGCGATGCCCGCTTCCATGAAGTTCAGACCATGCACCGCGCGGAGGTCAGCATGCTGGTCTGCGCCAAGGCCATGATCAACGTCGCACGCAAGATGGAAGAGCGCTACGGCATCCCCTGGTTCGAGGGCAGCTTCTACGGCATCACCGACACCTCGGCCGCGCTGCGCGAGATCGCCCGCCTGATCGGCGACCCCGATCTGGTCCAGCGCACCGAAGCGCTGATCGAACGCGAGGAAAAGCGGGTCCGTGCCGAACTCGACGCCTGGCGCCCGCGCCTCGAAGGCAAGCGCGTCCTGCTCTTCACCGGCGGCGTCAAATCATGGTCGGTGGTGTCGGCGCTGCAGGACCTGGGCATGATCGTTGTTGCCAGCGGCACCAAGAAATCGACGGAAGAGGACAAGGCCCGCATCCTCGAACTGATGGGCGACAACACCATCATGCTCAACACCGAGGGTGCTCGCGACCTGCTCAACGCGGTGTACGAACTGAAGGCCGACATCCTGATTGCCGGCGGACGAAACCTCTACACCGCGCTCAAGGCCCGCCTGCCCTTCCTCGACATCAACCAGGAGCGCGAATTCGGCTACGCCGGCTACGACGGCATGAAAGAGCTGGTGCGCCAGCTCGCGCTCACCCTCGAATCGCCGGTGTGGGCCGCCGTCCGCAAGCCGGCCCCGTGGTCGCAGAAAGCGATGGTGATCGCCGGTCCCGAGATGGGGGACAGCCCCGACGGTGGCGACGAGTCCGACGCGCACGCCCACGACCATGACCACACCGCGCCCGCCGGCGCCGCTGCCTGAGGACGCCCGCCATGGCCGAAATCATCCGTCACCCCAAGGCACTCGCGGTCAATCCGCTGAAGTCGTCGGCACCGGCCGGCGCAGCGCTGGCCTTTCTCGGCATCAACCGCTCGATGCCGATCTTTCATGGCTCGCAAGGATGCACAGCCTTCGCCAAGGTCTTCTTCGTGCGCCACTTCCGCGAACCCGTGCCGCTGCAGACCACGGCCATGGACCAGGTCGCCACGGTGATGAACGCCGACGGCAACGTCGTGCAGGCGCTTGCCACGGTATGCGGCAAGAGCAAGCCGGCCCTGGTCGGCCTCGCCACCACTGCGCTGGCAGAAACCCAAGGCACCGACATCCGGCGGCTCGTGCATGAGTTCCGGGCCAAGCACCCCCAGTTCGATCACATCCCGGTTGCAGCAGTGAATACGCCGGACTTCGCAGGCTGTCTCGAGACCGGATATGCGAGCGCGGTGAAGGGCATCATCGAGGCCACGGTGCCCGACACGGCAGGCAGCGGCCTTGTCGGCAAGCGCAAGAAACAGGTCAACCTGCTGCTCGGCGCCCACCTCACCCCGGGCGACGTCGAAGCGATCAAGGAATGGGTCGAACTCTTCGGCCTGCGCCCGCTGGCGGTGCCCGATCTTGCCGACTCGCTTGACGGTCACCTGATTGCGGAAGACTTTGTCCCGGTCACGCTTGGCGGCACCCCCATCTCCGAGCTCACCACCCTGGGCGAGGCGGTCGCAACGATCGTCGTCGGGCGCTCACTCAAAGGTGCGGCCGACCTGCTGGCGGAGCGCACCGGCGTACCCGACCACCGCTTCGATGGGCTCATCGGGCTGGACGCCTGTGATCGCTTTACCGCCACCCTGGCAGAGATCGCCGGCATTGCGGTGCCCGACAAACTCGAGCGTCATCGTGCGCAGTTGCAGGACGCAATGGTCGACACCCACTTCATGACCGGTCTGCGCCGGGTCGCGATCGCGGCCGACCCCGACCTCCTGCTGCAGCTTTCCGAGCTCTTTGCCGGCATGGGCAGCGAAATCGTCAGTGCGGTGTCGCCGATCAAGGCCGCAAGCCTCGCCGGCGTGGCCGCCGGGCAGGTGCATGTCGGTGACCTGGAAGACCTCGAGAACCTTGCCCGCAGCGCCCACGCCGAACTGCTGGTGTCCAACTCGCATGCCGCGGCAACTGCTGCGCGGCTCGGCGTACCGCTGCTGCGTGCAGGCATGCCGCAATACGACCTGGTAGGCGGCTTCTGCAAGACCTGGGTGGGCTACCGGGGTACCCGGCAAGTCCTGTTCGATCTGGCCAACCTGGTACTGCAACATCATGACTCCATCACACCTCACCACTCCCGCTACAAGCAGCCCGCCCCCTCCGCGCCGCAGACAGCTGCGGCTGGTGGGCACTGAACAGGCGAGACCGCTCATGAATGGCGTACGCATTGCCTTTGCCAGCACCGACCGCAGCACGGTGAACCAGCACTTCGGCTCCACCGAGGCCTTTGCCATTTTCGAGATCGGTGCAGACACCTGCCAGCTGGTGGAGGTCACCGAATTCATTGACACCTCGCAGGACGGCAACGAAAACAAGCTGCCGGCGAAGATCGCCACGCTTGCGGGCTGCGCTGCGGTGTACTGCCTCGCCGTCGGCGCCTCGGCCGTAAAGCAGTTGCTGGCGGCCGGTGTGCAGCCGATCCGGGTCGAGGAAGGTCGTGCCATCGACAGCCTGGTCGAAGAGCTTCAGGCCGAACTGGCCAGCGGCCCCGCGGGCTGGCTGGCGAAAGCCATCAAGGACAGACAGCCGGCCGACACCAGTCGCTTCGACGAGATGGAAGCCGAGGGCTGGCAGGAATGATGCAACGTAACGGCAAGGTCATCAGCATTTCCGACGACAGCGTGACCGTTCGTTTCGAACGCGCTGCAGCGTGCGGAGGCTGTCGCGCGGAGAAAGTCTGCGGCACTTCGAACACGACCGATCTCGTCCTCAGCGCCGCGGGCTGCGCGTCGCGTGCCGGCGACGAGGTCATGGTCGAGATCGATGGCGGCATGGCATTGCGGGCCCTGTTCGTCACCCACTTGCTGCCGGTCCTCGGCCTGCTCGCCGGCATGGCCTTCGCCAGCGTGATCCAGCTCTCCGATGCGGGTATCGCCGGCCTCAGTTTCGCCGGCCTCGGCCTCGGCCTCATCGCCTCGCGGCGGGTCGCACGCCACCCTGCACTGCAGCCCGCCCCCCGAATCACCTCCGATCCACTCAACCCAACGCGTGCAAGCCTGCACCAGGAGTCAGACACATGATCAGCATCGACACCAGCACCGCCCCCGCCGCCGTCCTCAGCCCCGAACTCGCCGACACCGACTTCATCAAGGAGATGAACCGCCAGGCGCGCGCACTCGACAGCTACGGCACCTATGACGGCTGGCCGATCGATCGCGTCCTCGCCCCCTACGTCGTGACCAAGGAACAGCGGCGCCAGATTCCGGTGATCGGCGACCCCGACGACGTCACCATTTCCCGCGTCAAGGCATTCCATAACGCAATCGCGGCACTCATCGAAAAGGAATGCGGACTGATGGCCGTGCCGGTGATCAACATCACCCATGAAGGCTTCGGCCGCGGAATGATCACCGTCGGCAAGCTCGTCGTACTCGACCGCACCCTGCGCGACGTGCATCGCTTCGGCTTCGAGTCTTTCTCCAGGATGAAGGATGAGGCCGACAAGCACCTGTCCGTTGCACTCGAGATCATCGGCAAGTACCCGGAAGTCGCCGGACTCTGAGCAACGCATCACATCGCCCGCACCGGTGACAGGGTGCGGGCACACGCCAAGGAGATCGACATGACCGACGAAGAACTCAAGAGCCTCGAAAAGGAAGTCCGCAAACTCAAGCGCAAATCGCAGGAATGGGCCTCGCAGCTGCATGACCTGGTCGAAGACCGTCTCCCCGCCGGTTACGAGGAACTGCCCACGATGTCCCAGTCCGCATACGACGCATGCAAGGCCTGGGCTGACGCCAACGCGCGCCTGATGGCCGCGACCGAAACCGCAAGCTGATCACCCGCCGTCAGCCCGCAGCATCCAACACGCTATCAACTGCACAACGAAACAGAGGAACACACCATGGATCCGATCACCGGTCTCACTCGCGGCGGCACTGCCTGGACCCCGGAGTTCGTTCTCGAACTGGACGGCAAGAAGTGCATCGGCTGCGGCCGCTGCTACAAGGTCTGCCCGCGCGACGTTTTCGACCTCGTCGAACGTGACGACGACATGGACGACGATCTCGACGACGACAACATGATGGTGATGACGCTTGCCAATGCGCTCGACTGCATCGGCTGTGGCGCCTGTAGCCGCGTCTGCCCCAAGGACTGTCACACTCACGGCGCATCGCCGGTAATGGCGTAAGCCGCCTGGCCGACGCCTCCATGAACGACCTCGCCCTTGTCCTCTATCACAAGCAGTCCACCAGCGCCCGTCTGCGTTTTGCACGCTTCGGCGACTCCATCGTCGCCGCCCGCGTCGCCGCGCCCGCAGGAGATGGCGTGCTTGCCCACCCCGGCACCCTGACCGCCACGGCAACTGACCGCCTGGGGCTCCCGGCTGGCGCACTGCAGATCGACACCGAGTTCGAAGCCGACATCCTCTCGCCCAATGGCACGCTGACCGTGCGTCTGGCCCATTTCACCGCCATCGACCCGCCGTTCGATGCGGTGGCCAGCGCCGACGGCCGCTTTGTCAGCATCACCGAGATGCGAGGCATTCCCGACACCGAGCGCGACGTGCTGCGCCTGGTGTACGAGCACGTGATCGGCTGAACTGCGCTGCGGCCACCACTCACCCAGACAGCGGCGCAATGCCGCTGTTTTCCATTGTCGTGCCAGCACTGTAGGAAATGCGACAAAGCCCCCCAGCCGTACCCTTCGCGACACAACAAGCCCCGAACAGATCGTTAATAATCAGCACCTTACGCATCTCATCCGAGTGGCACGCGGTTTGCGATAGGTCTCCCAGAGCCCTTTCCAACCGGAGACCCGAACATGATCACGCTTACCCCAACCGCACTGAAAGCCGTCAGCCGTTTCATCTCCACCTCCGCCGACCCGGTCGCCGGGCTGCGGATCCACGTGCAAGGCGGCGGCTGCTCCGGCCTGCAGTACGGAATGAAGCTCGAAGCCGAAAAGGCCGAGGACGACACCATTGTCGAATTCGACGGTGTCACGCTTTTCGTCGATCCCTACTCCGCCCCGATGCTGGCAGGCGTCACCGTCGATTTCGTCGAGTCGCTGAGCGGCTCCGGCTTCAAGTTTGAAAACCCCAACGCCTCGGCCGGCTGTGCTTGCGGCCAGTCCTTCTCAGCCTGAGCCCGGGAGACCGCCATGTGGGATTACTCCGAAACCGTCAAGGAACACTTCTACAACCCGCGCAACGCAGGCGCATTGCCCGATGCCAACGCCATCGGCGAAGTCGGCTCGATTTCCTGTGGTGATGCCCTGCGTCTGATGCTGAAGGTGGACCCGGGCAACGAAACCATCACCGATGCCAGCTTCCAGACCTTCGGCTGCGGTTCGGCCATCGCGTCGAGTTCGGCGCTGACCGAGATCATCAAGGGCAAGACCCTCGACCAGGCACTGGAAGTCAGCAACCAGGACATCGCCGACTTCCTCGGCGGTCTGCCGCCGGAAAAGATGCACTGCTCGGTGATGGGCCGCGAAGCCCTGCAGTCGGCCGTGGCCAACTATCGCGGTGAAGTGTGGAGCGACGATCACGAAGAAGGCGCGCTGATCTGCAAATGCTTCGCCGTCGATGCCGTGATGATCGAAGAGACCATCCGCGCCAACAACCTGTGCAGCGTCGAACAGGTCACCAACTACACCAAGGCCGGTGGTGGCTGCTCGTCGTGTCACGAAGGCATCGAGGAAATCCTCGCCAAGGTGCTGGCCGAGCGCGGCGAGTCCTTCACCGCCGCCCCGCCGCCGGAGAAGAAGGTGCCGGGCAAGCTCACCACCCTCGAGCGCATCCGCAAGATCGAACAGGTCATCGAGAAGGCTCGTCCGAACCTGCAGCGCGATCACGGCGATATCGAACTCGTCGATGTCGATGGCAAGACCATCTACGTGTCGATGAAAGGCGCCTGCTCGGGTTGCCAGATGGAAGCAGTCACGCTCGGCGGTGTCCAGGCCCAGATGATCGAAGCCCTCGGCGAGATCGTGAAGGTCATCCCGGTCAAGGCCACGGCAAAGCTGGCGCCGAACTCGCTGCCCGCCTGACGACACACCCCTCCCCACCCCGGTGGGGAGAATCCATACACGGTAGCCCCGCGGAGAGAACGATGAGCATCCCCAACCTGACCCCGATCTATCTCGACAACAACGCCACCACCCGTTGCGCCCCCGAGGCGGTAACGGCGATGCTGCCCTACTTCACCGAACAGTTCGGCAACCCGTCCTCGATGCACAGCTTCGGCGCCAAGGTCGGCCACGCGGTCAAGGCGGCTCGCACGTCGCTGCAGAAGCTGCTGGGCGCCGAGTTCGACTCCGAGATCATCTACACAGCGGGTGGCACCGAAGCGGACAACACCGCCATCCTGTCGGCCCTCAAGGCCAATCCGGAGCGCAAGGAAATCATCACCACCACGGTCGAGCACCACGCCGTGCTCCATCTGTGCGACCAGCTCGAGAAAGAGGGTTACACCATCCACAAGCTCAAGGTGGACGGCAAGGGCCGGCTCGATCTGAATGAATACGCCAAGCTGCTCAGCGACAAGGTCGCGCTGGTGTCCGTGATGTGGGCCAACAACGAAACCGGCACCTTCTTCCCCGTAGTGAAGATGGCTGAAATGGCCAATGCCGCCGGGGTGCTGTTCCACACCGACGCCGTGCAGGCCGTTGGCAAGATCCCGCTCAAGCTCAAGGACACCGCCATCGACATGCTGTCGCTGTCCGGCCACAAGCTGCATGGGCCGAAGGGCATCGGCGCGCTTTACCTGCGTCGTGGCGCGCGCTTCCGCCCCCTGCTGCGCGGCGGCGGCCAGGAGCGCGGGCGTCGTGCCGGCACCGAAAACGTCCCGGCGATCATCGGCATGGGTGTCGCTGCACAGCTCGCCCTCGAGCACATGGAGATGGAGAACACCTACGTCCGTGCGCTGCGCGACAAGCTGCAGGCCGGCATTCTGGCGGCGGTGCCGCACGCGTTCGTGACCGGCAACCCCGACGATCGTTTGCCCAATACGCTCAACGTTGCATTCGAGTACGTCGAAGGCGAAGCCATCCTGATGCTGCTCAACAAGCAGGGCATCGCGGCGTCGAGCGGCTCGGCGTGTACCTCGGGGTCGCTGGAACCCTCACATGTCATGCGCGCAATGGGCATTCCCTACACCGCAGCCCACGGCACCATCCGCTTTTCGCTGTCGCACGAGAACACCGAGGCCGAGATGGACCGCGTGATCGCAGCCGTGCCGTCGATCATTGCCCAGTTGCGCAAGCTGTCACCCTACTGGGGCGAGAACGGCCCGGTCACCGACCCTGAAAAAGCCTTTGCACCGACCTACGCCTGAGTTCGCACACCTTCTGGACGAGAACGCCATGTCGACCCCGATCACCATCGACGACACCACCCTGCGCGACGGAGAGCAGTCCGCCGGGGTGGCATTTACCCGCAACGAGAAGTGCAGCATCGCCGCCATTCTCGCTGCAATCGGTGTCCCCGAACTGGAGATCGGCATCCCGGCCATGGGCGCCGAAGAGTGCGATGACATCCGGGCAATTTCGCACACGCTGAACGAGACCGCACATGACACGCGGCTGATCGTCTGGGGCCGGCTGACGGGTGCGGATATCGATGCCTGCCGCAGTCTGCCGGTGCACATGCTGGAGCTCTCCGTGCCGGTATCGGACCAGCAGATCCGGCACAAGCTCGGTTCCGATCGCGACGAGGTTCTGCAGCGCATCGCGCGCTGGGTGCCGGTGGCGCGCGATGCCGGGTTTGAAGTCGGCGTCGGCGGCGAGGACGCATCGCGGGCCGATCCGGCGTTTCTTGGAGAAGTGCTTGCCGCTGCCGAAGAGGCCGGAGCCCGACGCTTCCGCTTCGCCGACACCCTTGGTGTGCTCGACCCCTTTGCCACCTTCGACGCCATTGCCCGTCTGCGTGCGGCCAGCGCGCTGGAAATCGAAATGCATGCGCATGACGATCTCGGTCTCGCCACCGCGAACACGCTGGCCGCCGTGCGGGCCGGTGCCAGCCATGTGAACACCACGGTCAATGGCCTCGGCGAACGTGCCGGGAATGCCGCACTGGAGGAAGTCGCACTCGGCCTGCGCCAGTTCCACGGCCGGGGCGACCTGATCGACTTCCGCCGCCTCCTCGACGCATCCACGGCGGTTGCGCAGGCCTCCGGCCGGCCGGTGGGATGGAGCAAGAGCGTCGTCGGTGAGGGCGTCTTTACCCACGAGGCCGGCATTCACGTCGATGGCCTGCTGAAGGACCCCGCGAACTACCAGAACATCGACCCCGCATTGCTCGGACGCAGTCACCGGCTGCTGCTGGGCAAGCACTCCGGCAGCCGCGGCGTGGCAGCTGCCTATGCCGGCCTCGGCATCGTGCCGGATGAAAACCAGTTGCTGTGGCTGCTCGCACGCGTACGTGAATTCACCGGTCGCACCAAGCGCACGCCCGAACGTGCTGACCTCGTCGCGTTCTGGGATTCGCTGCAGGCCAGCCAGACGGACTGGCTTACGCAACCCTTCATGACTGCCGCCGCCATCCCCGCCGGAGCCTGATCACCATGGCCACAGACAGCGCAACCATGACCGCCGAAACCATCGCAACACCCCCAAGCCTGCCCCGCCTTCTGCGCGAGGACATTCGCTGCGTCTTCGGCCGCGACCCTGCTGCCCGGACAACTTGGGAAGTGCTCACCACCTACCCCGGCGTTCATGCCCTGATCACCTATCGCATCGCCCACGCCTTGTGGCTGCGCAACTGGCGCTACCTTGCACGGCTTGCAAGCTTCATCGGTCGGGTGCTGACCAATGTCGATATTCATCCGGGCGCCCGGATCGGTCGGCGTTTCTTCATCGATCACGGCGCTGGCGTCGTCGTCGGCGAGACCGCCGAGATCGGGGATGACGTCACGCTGTACCACGGCGTCACGCTGGGTGGCACCACCTGGAACCCGGGAAAACGTCACCCCACGCTGGGGGATCACGTCGTGGTGGGCGCCGGTGCGAAGATTCTGGGCGCCATCACGATCGGCAACCGCGTCCGGGTGGGCGCCAACTCGGTCGTGGTCAAGAACGTGCCGTCTGATCGTACCGTGGTTGGCATCCCTGCAAAGGTCGTGCGCCGGGAAGGCCCGATCCTGAGTCCCACCGACGAGCTCAACCTGGATCACCACCTGATGCCCGACCCGGTAGGCCATACGCTCAACTGCCTGCTCGACCGCATCAAATCCCTCGAATCACAGATTTCAGGCCTGCAAGCCGACGCCGCGTCGCTCCCCGCCAAAAAGCCTCGCACGACCATTCCGGTCGTTGCGGTCAGCAACGTCGACTGCGAGGCCAATACCGATCAGGCCTGTCCCGAATGCGCCTGTCAGCCCGAAAACGACCTCACGGCGGAGACACGTTAATGGACTTGCTGCACTTTGCCCCTGAACCGCTGTACTTCGAAGATCCGCTACCGGATGGCGTGCTCGAACTGATCGAGCGCGCGGGCGAACATTACGGCGCGCCCGAAGCCGAGCAGGCGCTCGCCGAAGCGGGCCTCAAGGCGCCGGATCACCTGCTGGTCCTCGTCGCCCGCTATCGCTATCACTTCTACCGTCACCAGATGGCAGAAGCACAGTCCGTCGTGTGGCATGCGATCGGCGTCAGTGGCGCACGCGTTGGATTGCCTGCAGACGGGGGTGGCCTCGACGCAGACAAAGTCGCCACCGCAGCAAGCCAGTCAATGACGCTGACGCGCTTCTATCTCTCCGCACTGAAGGCCGCAGCCTATATCCGGCTGCGCGAAGGCGACATCAATGCTGCCCTCAACATTCTTCAGCCCTTGGTGCAGATCGACGATGCCGACCGCCTCGGCAGCAAGGTCCTGCTTGACGTTGCACGCGCCGCAGCAGAAGCCTCCCAAACCTCAATCGCCACCTGAATACGGAGCCTGATCATGGACGAACTCACCCTCGACGAAGCAATGGAAGAACTTTCCGCCGCAGAGGACTTTCTGGAGTACTTCGGCGTCAGTTACGAGCCTCAGGTCGTGCATGTGAACCGCCTGCACATCCTGCAACGCTTCCACGATTACCTCTCCAACAATCCGCTCGAGGGGGACGATCAGGCTCGCTACACGCACCATCGCAGCTTTCTCGAGATG
>JALNWS010000120.1 GCA_023230755.1 Azoarcus sp. | reverse complement strand
GTCGTCGCGGATTGCCATCACCATGTCGGTGCCCACGTAGCCCGGGGCGATCGCGTTGACGGTCACACCCTTGGTTGCCAGTTCGGAGGCAAGCGCCTTGGTGAAGCCCAGAACACCGGCTTTGGCAGTGGAGTAGTTGGCCTGGCCAGCCTGGCCCTTTACACCGTTAACCGAAGAGATGTTGATGATGCGCCCCCATCCACGCTCTGCCATCTTCGGCGAGATGTGATGGGTCACGTTGAACAGGCTGTTGAGATTGGTGTTGATCACCGCATCCCACTGCCCCTTCTCCATCTTCGGGAAGAACTTGTCGCGCGTGATGCCGGCGTTGTTAACGAGGACATCGATCGGCCCCACTTCAGCCTCGATCTTTGCGACCATGGCCTTGCACGACTCATAGTCGGAGACATCGCCTTCAGCTGCCACGAAATCGAAGCCCAGTTCCTTCTGCTGCGTCAGCCACTCATCTTTCTGGGGAAAAGCAGGCAGGCAGTTAGCGACAACCTTCATCCCACTTTTGGAGAGGGATTGGCAAATTGCGGTACCGAGGCCGCCCATAGCGCCCGTAACGAGTGCAATTTTCTGAGACATCATCGAATCCTTCTGCATCGAGTTATCGTTTTCGGACAACGCAGCCTGAAACCGCTTTGTCCACACCTGTCTTGCGGCAGCGCATCAGCCACATAACACCAACAGTATAAACGTACTCTTGCAGAAATGCTGCGTCGCAATAGGGCAAGAAAAAAGCAAGAAAAAACGGCCTGCTCCTTCCGGAACAGACCGTCGATATGGCAGCAGTGACAACTCAGGACATATGCTGGCCGCCGTTGATCGAGATATTTGCCCCTGTCACGAATGCGGCTTCCTCGGAAGACAGATACGCAACCAGTCCGGCAATCTCCTCCGGCTTACCCAAACGGGCTACCGGAATCTGCGGCAGGATCTTGGAGTCGAGAATCTCCTGCGGAATCGCCATCACCATCTTGGTGCCGATATAGCCCGGCGAGATGGTGTTGACGGTGACGCCGCTACGCGCAACTTCAAGCGCCAGCGCCTTGGTGAATCCGTGCATGCCTGCCTTCGCTGCCGAATAGTTGGTCTGGCCAAATGCGCCTTTCTGACCGTTGACCGAAGACACGTTGATTACGCGGCCCCACTTGCGCTCAAGCATGCCGTCCATGACCTGCTTGGTCATATTGAAAACGGAGTCAAGGTTGGTGCTGATCACCGCATCCCAATCAGCCTTGTTCATTTTCTTGAACGTCATGTCGCGGGTGATGCCGGCGTTATTTACCAGAACATCGACCGGCCCGACGTCCTTGGTGACCTGCTCCACACATGCCTTGCAGGAATCGAAATCTGCGACATCGCAGGGAAACGCCTTGAAACCGTAGCCCATGTTGTTCATCGCCGCGAGCCACTCGTCAGCCTTGGTGTTGCCCGGCGAATGAGTCGTCACGACCTTATAGCCCAGCGCCGCCAGCTTGATGCAAACGGCCTCTCCAAGGCCACCCATGCCCCCGGTTACCAGTGCAACTCTAGACATATTATTCCTCCTCTCCCAATCGATTGTGCCGGGGGGGTTGAATTTTTGTTGCAAGCGGCCCCGCCCGATCCGCAAGCAACCGTTGACTCAAACTACTTCGTAGTCTGTATCAAGATTTTTCTTTTACGTAGCGCCCTGGCGCTGGTTCGATCGGTTCGAACTTCGTACTGCCAAGGCGTCCGCGCGCGGCCACCTGCTTGCCGCTGTATGCCTTGATCCACTGCGCCCAATGCAGCCACCAGCTTCCTTTCTGCTCTTCCGCCGCACTCAGCCACTCTTCTGGATCCGCAACAGTCGAAGTGCTCGTCCAGAAGCTGCGGCGGTTCTTGCTGGCCGGATTGATGGCACCGGCGATGTGGCCGCTCGCGCCCAGAACGAATGTCGTGTCGCCACCAAGCAGGTTGCGGCCGAGGTAGGCGCTCGCCCACGGTACGATGTGGTCCTCGCGCGCAGCCATCAGGTAGGCGGGCACATCCACTTTACCCAGATCGACCTTCTGGCCAAGCATCTTGAGCTTGCCCGGCACACGCAGGTTGTTCTCGAGGTACATGTTGCGCAGGTACCAGGTCAGGAAGGGCCCCGGCAGATTGGTCGAATCCGAGTTCCAGTAGAGCAGATCGAAGGCCTGTGGCTTCTTGCCCTTGAGGTAGTTGCCGACCACGTACTGCCAGACAAGGTCGTTCGCCCGCAGGAAGGAAAACACATTCGCCAGTTCCTGCCCCTTGAGCAGGCCACCCTTGCCGATTGCCGCTTCGCGTGCGGTCACGCTGGCCTCGTCCACCAGACAACCCAGTTCGCCGGCATCGGCAAAATCAAGCAACGTAGTCATCAGGGTGAGACTGGATACCGGGTCTTCGCCACGCGCTTTCAACACGGCAAGCGCCGCGGTGAGAATCGTGCCACCCACACAAAAACCCAGCACGTTCGGCTTCTTCACGCGGGTGATCGAACGCACCACATCGAGCGCGGCAATCGGCCCCATCTCCAGGTAGTCGTCCCAACTGCATTTGGACTGGGCCGCACCGGCGTTCTTCCACGACACCAGGAACACCGTGATGCCCTGCTCAACGATGAAGCGCACCAGGGAGTTCTCCGGCTGGAGATCCATGATGTAGAACTTGTTGATGCACGGCGGCACGATCAGCAAGGGCACCTGCCCGACCTTCGCGGTAAGCGGGGCGTACTGCACCAGTTGCATGAGGTCATTCTCGAAGACCACCGCCCCCGGCGATACCGCGAGGTTGCGTCCAACCTCGAAGGCCCCGTCGTCGGTCATCGAAATCCGCCCTTTCTCGAGATCGTCGATAAGATTGCGGATGCCCTGAGTGATGCTCTCGCCCTTGCTTTCAACTGCGGTCTTGATGAACTCGGGGTTGGTTGCCGCGAAATTGCTCGGTGCCAGCGCATCGATGTACTGCCGGGTAAGAAACTGGATCCGGGACTTCGCTCGACCGTCGGAAATCGGCATCTCTTCGGCAACCCGCTTCAGAAAGCCGGCATTGACCAGGTAGGCCTGACGCACATAATCGAAGATCGGGCTTTCCGTCCATTCGGGTGCATTGAACCGGCGATCGCCAGGTTCCGGCTGAGCGATCTGCGCCCTCGGCTCACCCGGCTTGTTCCCGAGCAGCGAAGACCACAGCGCGACGTGCTTGGAGGCGAAATCCTCCTGCATCCGCTTCAGCGCATCGGATTCGGGCAATGGGAGCTGCGACGCAGCGTTACCCGACGAATCCTGCATGGCAGCGTGCTGTTTGGCGACCATGTCAAAAAACGTTGTTGCCATGGCCTGCCCCGCCAGCAGCATTGCCTGCATGGCGGCGGGCGCCTGCTTGTCGTTCGAGTCGGACATCAGCCCCTCCTTAGGCTTCGGCAGGCACTGCGTTGCAGCGAGGCCCACCGGTCAGATCCAGCACCAGTTTAACAACTGCGTTTGCACACGCCTGTAGAATCGCGCCATGTACCTGATCGCAATCGCCTGGTTTTACGTCGCACTACTTGCCGCCATTTCGGATGACTCGGTGGTAGGCGGCGTGCTGACATTCGTATTTTACGGACTTGCTCCGATGGCGCTATTTGTGTGGCTGTTCGGTACACCTGCCCGACGCCGTCGCCAAAAGGAGCGCGAGGCCGCTGAGAACCTCAACGATAGAGATGATTCGACCGCCGAGCAATAGCGAATACGACTGAAACGACGCTGCGGTGCGTCATCTGCCCCCCTCTCCGAGCCACACCAACGACGCGAAACGCCCGGTGAGCCCGTCACGCCGGTAAGAATAGAAGCGCTCGTGATCGCTCCATGTGCATAAGCCGCCGCCATAAATTCGCGCAACACCGGCGCGAACGAGGCGTCTTCGTGCAAGCATGTAGAGATCCGCCAGCCACTTTCCGGGCTGACCATTGTTGATGAATGCCTCTGCTGCGCCGCGATCGTGCATCAGAAACGCGTCCCGGACCTCGTCACCGACCTCGAAGGCAGCCGGCCCGATCGCAGGCCCCAGCCAGGCCAGCACGCAGTCGGGTCGCACCTTCATGCTGGCAACGGTCGCCTCCAGCACCCCCGACACCAACCCGCGCCAACCCGCATGTGCAGCCGCAACAACAGTCCCCGCATCATCGCAGAACAGCACCGGCAAGCAGTCCGCCGTCATCACTGCGCAAACCCGTCGTTCAATCCGCGTCAGCGCCGCATCACCCCACAGTTCCGACGGGTGATTGTCGAGATCGATCACACAGGTGCCGTGCACCTGCTCCAGCCATACCGGCTCCGATGGCAGCAAGCGCGACAGCCGCGCCCGGTTCTCGGCCACCGCCACGACATCGTCGCCGACATGGGCGCCGAGATTCAGGCTGTCATATGGTGCAGCACTGACACCCCCCGCACGCGTTGTCACCAGCGCCTTCACATTGCCCGGCGCGGGCCAGTCGGGCACGATCAAGGAACGGTTCATGGTTTGAAACTCCCTCCAAGGCGGTGCAGCAGCACTGAAAAATCATCAGGAAGCGGCGCAGACCATGCCAGAGCATCACCCGACGCCGGGTGCACCAGGCCCAAGTGGAAGGCATGCAGGGCCTGGCGCGGAAAAGCGTCGAGCAGTGCGTCTGTGCTGCGCTTGAGGCCATAAACCGGGTCGCCGACCAGCGGATGGCCAATGTGCGCCATGTGCACCCTTATCTGATGCGTGCGCCCGGTCTCAAGCCTGCACTCTACCAACGTTGCGGACGCCAGGCGTTCGCGCACGACGTAGCGGGTGAGCGCCAGACGGCCCCCGCCAACCACAGCCATCTTGGTGCGCTGAGTCGGATGGCGCGCAATCGGCGCGTCCACGGCTCCCGGTCCCGTCACCGCACCATGAACCAGCGCGAGGTAATGTCGCTTCACGGTTCGCGCCTGCAACTGTCGAATCAGGTCAGTTTGTGCCTCCAGCGTCTTCGCGACCACCAGCAGACCGCTGGTATCCTTGTCCAGACGGTGCACGATGCCCGCGCGCGGAATACCCGCCAGCGCAGGTGCATGATGCAGCAGCGCATTGAGCAAAGTCCCGCTCCAGTTTCCACTGCCGGGATGGACGACGAGTCCGGCTGGCTTGTCGATCACCAGCAAGGTCGCGTCTTCGAAGACGATGTGCAACGGGATGTCTTCGGCTGCTTCAGCGCTCGCCTGCGGCTCGGGCGCAGCCTCGATCAACAACCGTTCGCCTCCCCAAACCTTGTGTTTTGCATCGGGCGAGCCGCCGTCCACAAGGATACGCCCGTCCCGCAACCACGCCTGCAGACGGCTGCGCGAATGCTCGGGAAACAGCCGGGCAAGGGCCTGATCGATCCGCATACCGGCAAAATCCCGCGGAATCGTCAATTCGGTGCGCGAGCCGGCGGCTTCGGCTAGGCTATAATCTTTCAGTTCATTCACGCGAGTGTTATCGATGTCCAGGTTCACCTTCGGAAGTTTAGCGGGAAATGCAGCCCTTATCGGCGCCTTGCTGCTTGGCGGTTGCGGTCTGCTGCCGGAACAGATCGACGAAACGGCAGGCTGGAGTGCGCAGAAGCTGTATTCCGAAGCCAAGGTCTCAATGTCTGAGGGTGGCTACGACCAGGCCATCAAGATGTTCGAGAAGCTTGAGGCGCGCTATCCCTACGGCCGCTTTGCCCAGCAGGCGCAGATCGAGTCCGCCTATGCCTATTACAAGTCCGGTGAAGCGGCACTTGCCCTTGCTGCAGCTGACCGTTTCATCAAGCTTCACCCCAACCACCCCAATGTCGACTATGTCTATTACCTGAAGGGTCTGGTCAACTTCAACGAAGACCTCGGGATCTTAGCCGGCCTCTCCAACCAGGACATGTCCGAGCGTGACCCGCGTGGTGCGCGCGAAGCCTTCGACACCTTCAACGAGCTTGTCACGAAGTTCCCTGAAAGCCGCTACGCAGAAGACGCACGCCAGCGCATGCAATACCTGGTCAACGCGCTGGCCTCGCATGAAGTGCACGTCGCGCGCTACTACTACAACCGTGGTGCCTACATCGCCGCAGCCAATCGCGCCCAGGCCGCCATCACGACCTATCCGCGGGCACCTGCGAACGAAGAAGCCCTGTTCCTGATGGTCAAGAGCTACGACGCGCTGGGCATGACGGACCTGCGCGATGACGCCGACCGCGTGATGCGCAAGAACTTCCCCAACAGCGTGTATTACACCGGTGGCCCGGCGGATAACCGTCCGTGGTGGCAACTCTGGTAATCACGACTGCTCCAGACTGAAAGAGGGCGCCCCCACGGGGCGCCCTCTTTTTTGTCACGTCTCGTTATACGTCGTGGACACTGGCCCCGGACCACTTGGGCGACAGTTCGCGCATGCCGCGCCGGTTCGACTGCAGAGCACCTGCGGCGTCATGGCGCCAGCGGATACGTCCCCGGCAGGAGCACATCGCGCCCGACCTTGCGAATGTCGGTATGGCCGCAGAATGCCATGGTGATGTCCATCTCATTGGCGATGAGTTCCAGACATTTGCTCACGCCCGCCTCGCCCATGGCCCCCAACCCGTAAAGAAAGGGGCGCCCGATCAGCGTGCCCTTTGCGCCAAGTGCGACGGCTTTCAGTACATCCTGCCCACTGCGGATGCCACCGTCCATCCACACCTCGATACGATCGCCCACCGCCTCGACGATGCCCGGCAGGGCGTGAATCGACGATGGCGCGCCGTCGAGCTGACGACCGCCGTGATTGGAGACGATCAGCGCATCCGCACCGCTGTCGGCCGCAAGGCGTGCGTCTTCTTCGTCCATGATGCCCTTCAGGATCAGTTTTCCCCCCCACTGCTTTTTCACCCACTCGACATCGGCCCAGCTCAGTGCCGGGTCGAACTGCTCGGCCGTCCAGCTCGACAGCGAGGACATGTCGCCCACGCCTTTCGCATGCCCCACGATGTTGCCGAAACTGCGGCGCTTCGTGCCGAGCATGCCGAGACACCAGCGCGGCTTGGTCGCGAGGTTGATCATGTTCGCGATGGTCGGACGCGGCGGCGCAGAGAGGCCGTTCTTGAGGTCCTTGTGGCGCTGCCCGAGGATTTGCAGATCGAGCGTCAGCATCAGGGCCGAGCACTTTGCCGCGCGCGCACGCTCGATGAGGCGGACGATGAAATCACGGTCGCGCATCATGTACACCTGAAACCAGAACGGCGAAGTCGTATGTGCCGCGATGTCCTCGATGGAGCAGATGCTCATTGTCGACAGAGTGAAGGGCACACCAAACGTCTCGGCGGCACGCGCAGCGAGGATCTCGCCGTCAGCATGCTGCATGCCGGTCAGCCCGGTCGGTGCGAGCGCCACCGGCATCGCGACATTCTGCCCGACCATCGTCGTGCGCAGGCTGCGACCTTCCATGTTGACCGCCACGCGCTGGCGCAGCTTGATCGGCTGAAAATCGGATTCGTTGGCGCGGTAGGTGCTCTCGGTCCAGGAACCGGAGTCGGCGTAATCGTAGAACATGCGCGGCACGCGCTTTTCGGCAAGGCGTCGCAGGTCTTCGACGCAGGTGATCACGGGCATATGGGGTCTCCGGATGTTCTTGTTGGACTGGAAGGGCAGAAACTGTCAGGCCACGATCGTCGCCCGAAAACGCATGTTGCAGCCGGAAGGATTTTCAGCCGCGACGGGAAAGAAGTTCCGCCCCCTCCCGTGCCGCTGCGGCACATACGTCCCGCAACCAGTCAGCAAACACGGAAGCGGGCCCCTGCGGCGACGCAGTGGCGATGTAATACTGGGTGCGCGCCTCGGCCTGAATCCCGAACAAGGGTTGCAGGGCACCACTGCGCAGCCATTGCCGCGCCAGCGACGGCCGCCCCGGCGCCACGCCCTGCCCGCTCGCGGCGGCCTCGAGCAACAGCCCGAGATCGACAAGCCGAGGGCCGCTTGCCGGCTCTTCCCTGCGCCCGAGACCGGCCGCCTCGAACAGCGGCGCCCAGGGTTCGAGCGGGGTGCGCAGCAGCGGCAGGCGGGCAAGATCGCCCCCCCCGCGCAGCGCCCCGAGTGTCTTGAGCAGCTCGGGCGACGCCAGCGGCACCACGATGTCCTGCATCAGCACATCGCCGCCATGAGCGGCGACATCGCCATGCCGGACCTCGATCTGGGCATCGTCCGCGCCCTGATCGAGATAAGGCACGCTGAGCACGATCTCGAGTTCGATCTGCGGCTGAGCGCGGGTGAATGACGCGAGTGCAGGCACCAGAATCTGGCGTGCAAACGTGGGCGGCGCACACACACGCAAACGCTCGACGCGCTGCGCGGCGCGCCGGTGCAGCGGAACCGCGGCCAGCAATCCCAGTGCGGCACGCACCTGCTCCAGGTATTCCTTGCCCAGCGCACTCAAGCTCAGCGCTTTCCCGCCGCGCACCAGCAGGCTCGCGCCCAGCAGATCCTCGACGGTCGACACGCGCTTGCTCACCGCACTCGCCGTCACGTTCAGCTCGTCGGCCGCACGTTCGAAAGTGCCGAGCCGCGCCGCCGCCTCGAAGGCGCGCAATCCATCGATGGAAGGGAAGCGGACATCGGCGGGAAGGGTCATTTTCTGGCGGACAAGGCTATTTTGCGTGGGTTCAAGGCTATCACGCCCGCCCCCGGATGCTGCCGGGCGGTTCGAAAACGGGCGCAAAAAAGCCGGCCACACGGGCCGGCTTCGAGTTCGTGGGGTTCAACGCCGATCAGTGTTGAGCCTTGAACACCTGACGATAGTGGTGCAGCAGCGGCTCGGTGTAGCCGCTGGGCTGCACGCAGCCTTCGAAGATCAGGTCGCGCGCGGCACGGAAGGCCGTCGAGGCACCGAAGTCCGGCGCCATCGGGCGGTAGGCGGGATCGCCGGCATTCTGGCCATCCACCACAGCGGCCATACGGCGTAGGGTTTCCTCCACCTCAGCCGGCTGCACCACGCCGTGACGCAGCCAGTTGGCGATGTGCTGGCTGGAGATGCGCAGCGTCGCACGGTCTTCCATCAGGCCGACGTTGTTGATGTCGGGCACCTTCGAGCAACCCACGCCCTGCTCCACCCAGCGCACCACGTATCCGAGGATGCCCTGGCAGTTGTTGTCGAGCTCCTGCTGACGCTCTTCTGCCGTCCATTTGGCTTCAGCCACCACCGGCACGGTCAGCAAGCCTTCCAGCAGGCCATCGTACTCGGCGTCGAGATCGATCTTCTCCAGCTCCTGCTGCACGGCCTGAACATTGACCTGGTGATAGTGCAGCGCGTGCAGCACCGCAGCGGTCGGCGACGGCACCCACGCGGTATTGGCACCGGCCTTCGGATGCCCGATCTTCTGCTCGAGCATCGCGGCCATCAGGTCGGGCATGGCCCACATGCCCTTGCCGATCTGCGCCTTGCCGCGCAGGCCACACGCCAGACCGACCAGCACGTTGCTGCGCTCGTAAGCCTGAATCCAGGCCGAGGACTTCATGTCGCCCTTGCGCATCATCGGACCCGCTTCCATCGCAGAGTGCATCTCGTCGCCGGTGCGGTCGAGGAAGCCGGTGTTGATGAAGGCGACCCGGTGGCTGGCCGCGGCGATACAGGCCTTGAGGTTGATGCTGGTGCGACGCTCTTCATCCATGATGCCCATCTTCACGGTATAGCGCGGCAGGCCGAGCAGGTCTTCGACGCGACCGAACAGCTCATCGGCAAACGCGACTTCGACGGGCCCGTGCATCTTGGGCTTGACGATGTACATGCTGCCGGTGCGCGAGTTGCCCTTGCGTTCACGGTCGTGCAGCGAGATCAGCGTGGTGACGACGCCATCCAGAATGCCTTCGGGAATTTCATGGCCGTCGCCGTCAAGGATGGCAGGGTTGGTCATCAGATGACCGACGTTGCGGATGAACAGCAGCGCACGGCCATGCAGACGCAGCGCGCCACCGTTGGCCGCGATGTATTCGCGGTCGGCATTGAGACGACGGACGATGGTCTTGTCGCCCTTGACCACGTCTTCGGTCAGCGTTCCCTGCATCAGGCCCAGCCAGTTGCGATACACCACGACCTTGTCGTCGGCGTCCACCGCAGCGATCGAGTCTTCGCAGTCCATGATGGTCGACAGCGCAGCTTCCATCAGCAGATCGTTGATGCCAGCTGCGTCGGATTTGCCAATCATGCCCTTGCGATCGATCTGGACTTCGATGTGCAGGCCATTGTTCTTCAGCAGCACAGCCGAGGGTGCGCCTGCCTCACCGAGGAAGCCAACAAATTTCTCCGGCTGCTGCAGGCCCACTGTACTGCCGTTCGCAAGCTTGACGGCCAGTTTGCCGTCAGCAACAGCATAGCCGGCCGCGTCGGCATGCGAAGCACCGGCCAGCGGTGCTGCCTGGTCGAGCACCTGGCGCGCAAACGCGATGACCTTGGCGCCACGAACCGGGTTGTAGCCCTTGGTAATTTCTGCACCATCGGTCTGGGCGATGGCGTCGGTGCCGTAAAGCGCATCGTACAGCGAGCCCCAGCGCGCGTTCGCGGCATTGAGTGCATAGCGTGCGTTCATCACCGGCACGACCAGTTGCGGACCTGCCTGCGAGGTGATCTCACTGTCCACATTCGCGGTATCGACGTTGACCTTGGCCGGGGGCGGCAGCAGATAAGCAATCGATGTCAGGAAAGCACGATAGCCGCCCATGTCCGTGATCGGACCGGGATGGTCGCGGTGCCAGCGGTCGAGTTCGGTCTGCAGGCGATCACGTTCGGCGAGCAAGGCACGGTTCTTCGGTGCAAGATCATGCACCAGTGCGTCAAAGCCGGCCCAGAAGGCGGCTACATCGACGCCGGTGCCCGGCAGGGCTTCGGTTTCGATGAATGTCTTGAGCTTGGCTGCCACCTGCAGGCGCCCACAGTTCACGCGTTCGGTCATGTCTTTCATTCTCTCGTTGTCGTTGATCAACAGGCGTGCAGCAGCGCAGCGGCCCTGCGCGCCCGCGGCAGATCACCCCGGACACACCGGTCCGATTGCCACACCAGCACGGAAGGATAAACGCTCGCCGCCTTCGCGGGTAGGTCAAGGCGCCTTTACAACCGAAATCGCCTGCAACGCGGCGCGCCCGCGTGCCGGTTCGCATAGCCTTGCGACCGTGGGGCCGGACACGAAATCCATGCCCAGTGCATGCACCAGGGCGCGCTCCTGCAGCTTGATACGACGCAGGTTTGCAAGCTTCACGGGGCCAAATCCCCGAATACCGTCGGCCAGTCCTGCCAGTTCGACCGCCTGCGCCATGTTGTCGCTCGAAAGGCGTGCCGCCAGCGCACGCATGGTATGGGCGTAATCCACTGCCAGCTCGCGCTCCATACGGCGCTCTTCACTGCGCCCGAAAACGTCGAGCACCGTTCCACGTACAAGCTTCGCCCGTGCCAGCAGCCTGAGGAGCGGCATCAGACGCGGGCCGAATGCGAGCTTGCGCGGGCGCCCGTTCGGGCCGGGGCGCGACAGCAGCGGCGGTGCCATATGAAACTGCAGACTGAAGTCACCTTCGAACTGCTCGTTGAGCGCGGCCTCGAACCCGCCGTCGGTAAACAGCCGTGCCACCTCGTACTCATCCTTTATCGCCAGCAGCCGGGCATAAACACGCGCCACCACCGGGCTCAAGCGCAGCACGCCAAGATCGCCCACAAACTTGCGCTCTGCACGCTCGACCTCCTCCACCAGCGCGCGATATCGACCGGCATAGGTCGCATTCTGATACTCGGTCAGCAGCGCAACCCGTGCTTCGACCAATGCCGCAAGGGATTCACCTTGCGCATCGTCAGGCTGCATCGCGGAATCGCGCGCGCTGCCGGCAAGCGCCGCCAGCCCTTGTGGATCGGCCGCGGCGAGGCGTCCGAGGCTGAACGCGGTGAGGTTGGTCGCCACCGCCACCCCGTTGAGCTCGATCGCGCGCGCCAGCGCCTCAAGCGCAACCGGCACCAGCCCCAGCTGCCAGGCGAATCCGAGCAGCAGGATATTCGCGCCGATGGTGTCGCCAAGCATGCGCACCGACAGCGCCTGTGCATCACAGGTGCTGAGCTGCGCCGCGCCCGCTGCGTAGCGGATCTTCTCCAGCAGCGCCTCCACATGCAGGTCGGCGTCGGGATCGAGCACGAACTTTGCGGTCTGGATTTCATGCAGGTTGGCCACCACTCGCGTGCGGCCATGCTTGATCGTCTGCAAGGCGTCGTTGCTCGCGCCCACCACCAGATCGCAGGCAATAACGGCATCCGCCTGCTGGGTGTCGATCCGCACCTGGTTGAGCGCGCCGGCATCAGTCGCCATGCGCACGAAGGACAACACCTGCCCGCCTTTCTGCGCGAAGCCCATGAAGTCGAGCACCGACGCAGACTTGCCCTCCAGGTGCGCAGCCATGGTGACAAGTGCTCCCACGGTCACGACGCCGGTGCCACCCACGCCGGTCACCAGCAGATCGTAGGGGCCGGTCCATTCGTGCTTCGCCGGCAGCGCGAGCGCCGTCACCCGTTCCTGCAGTTCGGCCTCGTCGAATGCAGCCCCGACCGCCTTGCGCACTTTGCCGCCGATCACCGACACGAAGCTGGGGCAGAAGCCCTCGACGCAGGAATAGTCCTTGTTGCACGAGGACTGATCGATCATGCGCTTGCGCCCCAGCGGCGTATCCAGCGGCACGATGGACAGACAGTTGGACTGCTTGCCGCAATCGCCACAGCCTTCGCAGACGGCCGCGTTGATGAACAGACGGCGGTCGGGATCGGGGTAGGCCTTCTTCTTGCGCCGGCGCCGCTTCTCGGCCGCACAGGTCTGATCGTAGATCAGCACGCTGACGCCTTTCACCTCGCGCAGTTCGCGCTGCACGGCGTCGAGTTCGCTGCGGTGATGAAAGCTCGTGCCACGCGGGAACTGGCCCTCGTGGCCCTTGAACTTCTCTGGCTCGTCGCTGACCACCACCACCCTGCGGGCGCCTTCGGCCTCGACCTGCCGCGCGATGCCGTCCACCGTCACCGTACCGTCTACCGGCTGGCCGCCCGTCATCGCCACCGCGTCGTTGTAGAGAATCTTGTAGGTGACGTTGGTCCGTGCCGCAATCGCCTGTCGGATGGCGAGAAAGCCGGAATGAAAATAGGTGCCGTCGCCCAGGTTCTGGAACACATGCGG
>JALNWS010000119.1 GCA_023230755.1 Azoarcus sp. | reverse complement strand
TGAAGTGTGAAACGGCTCGGGCTGAAACCGGGTCACGCTGTCATCGCCTTCCCAGACAGTCTTGATCTGGTGGCCGTGCGCGTTGAGTGTGCCGCAGCCGTAACAGTGCGACACGTTTTCAGAATAATGATCTTGGAAAGCGTCCATCTTTGTCTCCTGGAGGTAAGGGGGCAATGGCTATCCTGTGGCGGGCGCCCCGGTGCTTCACGCCCGGTGCTTCACGCCCGGTGCTTCACGCCCGGTGCGCAACGCCAGCAACGCATCCAGCGCCACCGTCGGTGTTAATAAGGTTATCTGCCATATTGCTGAAAGTGCGGATCAATCCATCGCGCATTTCGACGTCGGCCACCTGCTCGGTAAGCGCTTGCGTCATGCAGAGCATCCACTCGTCGCGCATGCGCTGGTCCACCGCATAAGGCGCGTGGCGCATGCGCAAACGCGGATGGCCTTTCCTGGCGATGTAAAGCGACGGCCCGCCAAACCAGCCCGACAGGAATTCGAACAGGCTTTGGGCGCTGCCAGCGAGGCTTTCCGGGTGCATTTGACGCACGGCATAGGCCTCGGGCAGCGTGTCCATGAGCGCATAAAAGCGAGTCACCAGGCGCTGCAGCGCGGGCGCGCCACCCAGCGCTTCATACGGTGTAAGCGTTGTTTCAAGCGTAGTCATCGGTATTTTTTCAGGTAAGCACTTTCGAAGAACCCCTTTACCCAGTGCAGCAGGCGGGTCGGTGGCAAAATGATCTGGCGCTGTGCGTTACGAAACACCAGCGTGCCGTGGTCGATTGCATCAATGATGCAGATAAGCTCAACCTTGAAGGTGTCGCGAGGCGTCCCGCCGCGTAGGCCCGTCAGCAGATTTTCTGCGGCGGCCGCCGCCTGCAGGTCGGCCATGTGGGCCTGTTTGGGCATCCAGTCCGGGCCAGGAAAGCTGCCAGAGTCGCCGACGACGTAGACATGCTCGGCCCCAACGACACGGCACTGCGCATCCGCCTGCAACAAGCCACCCGGCGAGCGTGCCAATTCGGTCTGATCGAACCAGGCGTTGCCGGTCATACCAGGCATGAACAGGATGAGATCGGCTGCAAACGCTTCGCCTTCCGTGAGTACACGATCGGCCTCGAACCCCTTCATCTTGTGGCCCAAGTAAGTGCGGATGCCGCGCCGCTTCATCTCGGCGAGCAGATGTTTTACCGCCTTCGGGCCGAGCCGGTTGCCTGGCTCATTGGATGGATTGAAAAACACCAGCTCGAACTTGTCGCGCCGGCCCTCGCGCCGGAGTTGTTCGTCGATGCCGAACAGAAATTCAAACATCGGTCCACCGCGCACCGCGGTGGGTTCGTTCGGGTTGCCGGCAAAGCCGACGGCGATGGTGCCGCCCTGCAGCGCCCGCAGACGATCACGAATCTTTTCTGCGGCCGTAATGCCTTCGCAAGGCGTGATCGCGTGTTCGATTCCGGGCAGCTTCTTGATGAAGCGCCCGCCGCTGGCAATCACCAGTGCGTCATTGGAAAATTCTCCCGCGGTGGTGTCCACCAGACGACCGCCATTGCGCAAGCCGGTCACCTCGGCCGTCACGTGGCGAACTTTCATGCGGCGGAAAAAATTGCCCAGCGGCACGACCAGCTGCTCGCGTGTGCGCAGACCGCTCGGGATCCAGATGATCCCAGGCAGATAGTGCAGTTCGGCGCGGGGCGCAATCAGCGTGATCTCGGCCTCGCTATCGCGCCGGCGGATTTCGCGGACACTTGAAAGCGCGCCAAAGCCGGCGCCGATGATGGTGATACGGGATGGAGATGGCATGCGTTAGGGGCTCAGGAAATCATTCGCTTGAGGATGTTTCTCGCAAAGCATTCACGCGCGCAACGCAGTTTCAGCACGCGGGATGCGACGTTCTGGGGGAGTATCCGGATCAAGTACATGCCTCCCTCGTTGCGGTGTATGGCCGCGCCTCACCCCGTGCCCCCGCGGGCCCGGAACGGGTGAAATACAGACCAGCCATGTCCATGCACCTGTCTTCCTTCATGTTGTCGCTGCCGCCGCGGAATGCCCGACAGAGAATCCGTATCCACTATCAAGAAGCATGCCAATCGCTAAACGGCGCTGTACCAATACAAATCAACAACTTAAAAATCACCCACTGCCAATCTGTTTCACTCAGCGGCCAAAATGCGCCAGTTTGGCAGATATCAATGCCATCAATGACAGAGCCAGACAGCTCTATTCAGGTTGAAGAGCCCCGGATTGTGTGGTCAGCCCAGTTCGTCAAAAACGTACCGCTGTTCAACCTCTACTGGCAAGTGGCTGAACATTAAAACTGTGCCGACGCCACGAATTGTAGAAGCGCTCGATGTAGCCCCGAACACGTCGGCACGTGCATGTGTATGTGCATGAGTGCGGCAGGTCCGCCGCTTGATCCGTTCGCGCCTTTGCAACTGGAGGAAGCATTCTGAGCCGGCATTGCTGACCTGCCCTGCGCCGCGCCCACTCTAGTCCTTGAGCATTATTGACGCCCCTTCCCCGGACGACGATGATCCGATCCAGCCGAAAAATTTCGCTGCGTATGAAATCCGGGAATGACGAGACCTGAACACTGCCGATGGCGAGCAGTTTCCCAAAGTCGAGCCGTATGTCCTCACGCCGGAAGATGCAATGACTGTTCGCTTGGGGGTTGCCGCTGCAGCGAATGTCGCAATTGTCCCCGAGCCGAACACCTTGGCATGGCTCCTGGCGGGTTTCGAGCAAATTGGCATCCGTGCGCAGCGTACATGGACTACGGCAGTGCGCGTCGCGAGAGCCATATAGCCATTAAACAACGTGGCTTGAACCCTGCTCCGCGTACTCGCCACGAACCTTGATTCATTTGAGATGCTAAATCGTTTGTGAGGACAAAATGAAGGCGATTGTTCGCAGTACCCTGACGGCCGCAACGACCGCCTCTTTATGTCTTGGTGCAGGGCCTGTTTTCGCCACGACAATCTCCGGCACCTATGAAGGCTTCTCCTGGATCGCGCAAAGCTTGCTGACCGGTGTGACGAGCACTGGCAATTCCAGCGATCCCGCCGGAGACTCGATCTATCACCCGATCTACCCCGCATACAACGGTGTCGTCAGTCTGATCATGAACTACGGCGCTGAGGGCAGTTACGGATGCTCGGGCTCGCTGCTCAGCGACAGGCGCTCCATACTCACCGCGGCGCACTGTGTTTCTCATGGTGCAGGCTCTGCGAATCCATTATCGACAATGGTCCTCTTTCAGCCTGATGGTGGATTGGCTGCGGACACCCGCATTCAGACCAGTGCGGTGCCTGCCGCAGGTGTAAGTGTGGTGGCCGTATCTGACTACTTCGTCCACTCTGAGTATTCGGGTCGCGTCATCGATCAGAATGATATCGCCGTCCTGCGCTTATCGGATGTCGCCCCGGCGTGGACGACATCCTACGGTCTTTACACCGCCCCCGATCTGGCGGGTAAGGATTTTGTGGTCACCGGGTACGGCCGTCTTGGCGATGGCGCAACAGGCACCAACGACCTTTCCGCACGCTTGCGCACTGGCGAAAATACCTATGATTACAGGCTTGGCGACGATATCTTCGGCGATCAATGGGCAAACGTGCTTGGCTATCCTGGAACGCAGATAGAGCACTCGTGGGTGGCGGACTTTGACAGTGGTTTGACTCAGAACGATTCGAACTGCCTCATCGCAATGGCCAGCAACATGGCGGGAGCGGCAGGATCCATATTTTGCGACACGGGACTCGGCGCACGCGAAGCTGCCCACGCACCAGGTGACTCGGGCGGAGCAGGCTTCGTCGATGGGCTGATCGCCTCCGTTAACTCTTACGGATTAACCTTTTGGTCGCAGTGGGGGGACGTAGACAATTCGCTCAATGCTTCCTTTGGGGAGCTCACTGGTTACGTACCGGTCTATTTGCATTCGAACTGGATTCAAAGTCAGATGTACAACACCGTACCGGAACCCGACAGCAGTGCGCTGGTGCTTCTGGGGCTGATGGGTCTCAGCTGTTTCATGCGCCGGCGGCACCCCATTCAACATGACCAAAGAACTCGAGGCGAGCTTACTTCACATCGAATTCAATGACCACACGACGTCCAGCGCCAGTCTCCTTGTTGGTGTAACCCCACCCCTGCTGACCAACAAGACGCTCGGTAAGCTCCAGGCCAAGCCCAAAGCCGAGTTCATCATTACGCTCTTCATCCGCCTCGTTGATGTTCAGAATCTCCAGCTTCTTTCCGGTCAGACTGATATCCACTTTGCCCGACCAGGTGTACTGAAATGCATTGCGGATCAGATTGGAAATATCGATTCAGCAAAGCGCCTCAGGCAAGGCAAGAACGGTGGGTTCGCACTTGATCGCAACATCTACCTTTTTTCCCGAAAGCAGGTCAGTACGGAAGTGCTCCCAATTTGTCTGCCGCCAGCTCGGTTCTTGGCAACTGGTTAACAAACCCGCTGAATCTGAATAGCAATTGGAGCAGTTCGCAGATTTCCATTCCAAACAGTTGGACGCCAGGTACCGAAGTCGCCGTCATTTATCAGTTCGATACGCTAGGCGCAACTGGCATCAACGCGAGTTTCGGGGTCGACAATGGCATTTTTCTCTGGCTGGATGGGGTGTATTTATTCGGCGCGCGTGGTCCGGGTTCAGTAGTGCTGGGTGAGTACTCCTTGTCAATCGGAGGCTTAAGCGCTGGCACCCATTTCCTGCAAATTTTGCTGGAAGACCATGGATCAGTCGACGGTTACAACGTCAATATAACGGCTGATACTTTTATTCCAGGGCCGCCGCCTGGAGGCTCGGTTCCAGAGCCTGCATCCTTGGCTCTCGTCGGACTCGGGTTATTGGGACTTGGCTTCAGCAAGCGCAGATTGGGCTGACGACGGAAGCCCAACACTCGATACTCCACGCTGGGAGTGCTGAAGCGTGGGCTTCTCTGCGCTCAGCCCAACCCGCACGATCCCATCACGCACCCGAGAGACGGCGGCGGGTCGAAAGGGTGAATTCGAAGGGTTCCGGACTTGCCGTCCGACCGTCCTGAGTTCCGTGCGACAGGTATTCGCTGCACTGCCGCCGTTCGCTCGGCGAAAGCTGGACGGCTGCTGATGCCGAGTTGCTCGCGCAGGCTTTCCGCCAGGTTTCAGACTTGGATTCAAGCGGTCGCTCAGATGGCTGGCTCAGGAGGGCGACGACCGACCGCCACAACCAAACACTTGATTATCCTAGAATATTACCGGGTTCAGACACGGGAAAAACGATGTAGCCGGCCAGAAAGGAGGAAGCCTTCCGGCCTCAAGCCGGCTTTCTCGATTCGGGCTGTGACCGCAGTGCACGCTGGCTCGGCCAGTTCGAACTGAACCGGACGTTGTGTCTTCCGCTGAAGAACCATCGCGCGTGATGGTTGCCGTGTGTCACATCGCGACGGCACAGAATTACGTGGTCACAACCTCGGAGTTTGCTGTCGATCACGAGCTTGAACATCACGAGGTCACGCACTTCGTGGGCGTTCGGCAGATGGATGCGGATGGCCCAGACGTTTTTGGGTTTGAGGTGTGCCGTCTGACCGGCTACCTTTCCCTTGTTCCAGGCTTCCCGACTGTCGCGGGCATCTATGCCGAACAGGTATATGCGAACATGCCCACCACCCATTATCGGCCAAGAACCATCACTGGAAAGGAACGCCAGTAAGAGGATTGCCATAGATGATTGGTGGAGTGCAGGAAGCTTGCGTCAGGCGAAATCGCCCGGGTTTTGCATTCAATCAGGAATATCGCGCCGACCATGCAGTACGCGCCACACGTCAATGCAGTCTGGTCCTTCTACATGGCAGCGTTCAAGCTCGAAGTCGTCAACCACCTCCCGGTGCAGTGGAGGAGCTGAACCGCCCTACCCCCATTTCCACCAGCCCCTCGGGGCCGCGCAACAGAAACAACGCTTCCAACCCCATGCGCTGCGCCATGGCAAGGCCTTCGCCGGGGCCGGCCACCAGCAAGGCGGTGGCCCAGGCGTCCGCGTGCATACAGGTACTCGCCAGGACGGTGACCGATGCCACGGCGTTGTTCACAGGCGCGCACCGACGTGCGTCCATGGTGTGGGCGAGTCGCGCATTGCCGACTTCCAGATAGCGTCGGTAATCGCCCGAGGTGGCCACGGCCAGATCCTCCAGCTCGATGACCCCACGCACCGCACGGAGCCCAGGCTCGGGGCGTTCAAGCGCCACGGCCCAGGGCGCGCCGCTGGCCTGGCAGCCCACTGCGCGCAGCTCACCATCAAGCGCAGCCAGCGCATGCCGCACGCCATGCCGCTTCAGCACGGCAGCCATGCGGTCCACCGCGTAGCCCTTGGCAATGCCGCACAGATCCAGCTGCAGGGGTACATGTTTGCGGACACGGCCTGCCGGGCGGTCGAACTCCAGGCTCTCGTGCATTGGGCTTGGCCCTGCCCGGCGCGCGGTGTCAATTGCCACAGCGTCGGGCGCATCGCGCGCCGCGCCAAAACCCCAGGCATCAACCAGTGCGCCAACGCACGGATCAAACGCACCAGCGCTCAGGCGGTGGATATCGAACGCGCTGCTTAGCACCTCCTGCATTTCAGCGGGCAGGGTCACCCAGGCATCGGTGGGCGCGTGGTTCAGGCGCACCAGGTCGCTGTCTGGTTTCCAGGGTGACATCTGCGCGTCCACCTGCTCCACGGCAGCCGCGAGGTCCTGACGCAGAGCCGGCAGATCCAGGGATGTGTCGGCGTCCACACTGGCCGACCAGCGCGTGCCCATAGTCGGACCGTGCAGGGTGGAGCGCGTGCAGGGAGCATTGCACTCAGAAGACGTCTTCGGCATAACGCTCCTTCGCTTTTAGCTGCGCTACGCTCAGTTGCAGCGGCGCGAGCACGGCGTCCAGCGCCTCGGCTACGCCGCGCGCCATGGCGCGGCTGCCACAGACACGCACAATGGCACCCTGTGCCATCAGGCCACGCACACGCTCGGCATCACGCCGCAGGGCATCCTGCACATAGCCGCCGCCGTCGGGCACGCGGGAGAAAACCGTCTGCAGCGTCGCCAGGCGCCCTTCACCGAGCCAGCGCTGAATTTCAGGCCCAAAGTAGAAATCCCGCGCCGGGTCGCGCCCTCCAAAGTACAGGTGCATGGGCCTGCGTTTGTCATTGCGGCGGATGAAGCCGGCCAGTGGCGACACACCGGTACCAGCCGCGATCAGCAGCACGGGCCGCCGCGTTCGCGGCAGCGCAAAACCGGGATTGGACCGGATGAAGGCGACGATGCTGTCCCCCGCCTTCAGACCCAGGAGGTGCGTGGAGCACAGGCCGTCGGGCATCTGGCGCACGCAGATTTCCAGAAACCCGTCTTCCCAGCCCGACGCCAGCGAGTAGTAGCGCGGTACAGCCGAACCCGGTGGCACGACGCCCACAAGATCGCCTGCGGCGAACCGTGCCAGACCGAGCCCACGCAGGCGTTCACCCAAACCCTGCGCTGGCCATGTAAAGCGCAGGATCGCCGCGGCCTGCCCGGTTACACCGGGGTAGTCCTGACGCGCGATGAGCGTGAGCGCGGTGGTGGGGGGCAAGCGCGGCACATAGTCCAGCACCAGGGGTTCCCCCAGCGCCTGTGCCAGGGCAACACCCCAGCGTGCGAATTGCTGGCCCGATTGCTGATGGATGCGTTCAAGCGGCAGCAGCGCGGGCCAGCCTTGGGCGCGCAAGGCCTGATCCAGCGCCTCGGCAAAGGCGCAGAAGGTCGGGAACTGCCGGTCGCCAAAACCCAGCACCGTTACCGGTACAGCGCTGGTGTTGGTACCAAGCTTGGCGATGTGCTCCAGGGCGTGGCTGGCGTGGGTCGGGGCCTGGCCTTCGCCATAGGTGGCTGCAAGCACGAACACCTGCCGCGTGGCGGCCGTGGTGTGAAAGTTCTCCAGCGCACTGGTGTGAACGCGGTGGCCGCATTGGCTCAGCGCATCTTGCAGGGCTTGCGCAAAACCCCAGGTGCTGCCGCCTTCGCTGGCAACGAAGATGAGCACGTCGGCCTGTGCCAGCGGGATGTTGCCCACGATTCGTGGTGTCTCGCGGCGTGCCTGCCACCACATGACAATGCCCGACAGCCAGAACAGCAGCACGCTGGCGCCCGCAAGCCCGAGCACCACGGCCCAGGGCCAGGCGGATTCGCCCGTGTGGAGCACCACTGCCAAATCGTAGACGCGCTGCGCCAAGGTTGCGTCCTGCCAGGCGAGCATCTGGCCCGAGTACCGGTCGATCCAAGCTTGCCCCTGAGCAGTGGCGACCGCCCAGACGTCCTCCGGGTCGCTTGCGCTGGGTAAATTCAGCTTGCGCAGATCCTGCACAGCAATGCCTTGCAGCGCGGCAAGCTGCGCGCCGGGCAAGGCAGGCTTGCCGGCGGCCACCGAGAGCACCGCAGGTTCGGTCCTGGTGTCCAGCGCAACCAGTTCCAGGGTCGAGGCGCTCATGGTCAGCGCCGTGAGCGATGTCAGACACAGGACGCCGAGCACGACTCGGCCCACGACCACGTGGATGCGCTGCGCCAGTGAGCCACGCACCCGCGCCGCCAGCCGACGCCAGCCGCCCATGCGCCGCAGCAGAAGCACCACGGCGGAGACGCACAACAAGAGCATGGTCAGAGCAATACCCGCTGCCCTCCAGCGCCCGGTATCACCCAACAACAGCGAACGGTGCAGGTTCTTCACCCAGCGCGGTAGCACCGAGGGTTGCCACGCACCCAGCACCCGGCCATCGGCCGGGTCTACGTAAGACGCCTGCGGCTGGTCGCCGGCAAAGCTGAAAACCACGATGGCGCCCGAAGGCAGGTGGCGGATTTCTTCCGCGCCGGGGACGGTGCGCGTCACGCGCTCCACCAGCGTAGCCACGGGCAAATCGCCAGGTGCGGCGGGTGCCTGCCACGCCTGCTGCACCGGATCGACCGCCAAAATGGCACCGGTGACGCCCAGCACCACGGCCAGGGTGCCAACAGTCAGGCCCAGCCAGCGGTGGATTGCTTTCCAACTCATGCGAAATCCTCTACTGGAGTTGGAAGGTCGCCGACTGGATGTACTGCTTGCCGGCCTGCGGCTTGCCGGCGTTGGCGGTGGACAGCGGCAGGCGAACCTCCGACGGGCTATCGCGCATGTCTTCTGCGGCGGCATCAATGCGGATTTCATAGCCCGCATCAATCAGTGCATCCGCCAGATCGGCGGTGACCTTGAGCGTGCGCCCCTCCCCGACGCTGGCGCCGGTAACGCCGTCAAGGCGCTTGGCGTCACCGGCCGAGAGGCGGTTCCAGTCAGACAAGTGCTTGTGGTACTTAGCTTTGCCGCCGGACACCCACAACGTGCGCACATAGGCGCCTTTGGCATCGGTCAGGTACGCCGCCAAGTAAGCGCCGTCGCCCCCGTAGTTCTTGAGCTGGGCAGTCAGCGTGATCGGGCGGCTGTGTGCCAGGGCGGGAAGCGCCAACGCACAGGTGGTAGCCAAAATGGTCAGAAGAGGTTTGGACATGATTTGCTCCCGTGGGAATGGTGGTTACTTGATCTGGCCGCTCGGCGCGGTGCCGGGGGTCAGCAAAGGCGATGGCTCGGCGACACCCTCAGCTTGCGGCGATCGGGTCTTCCGTGCAGCACCTTCGTCATCACGATCACGCGCCCGGGCACGGTGGTGGTCGCCTTGCTTCATCTTCAACACTTTTAAGGTTTCCGGGTCGATCTTGGCTTTGAAAGTGCGCCCTTCGGCATCCGTGCCACGAATTTCATAGCAGCCATCATCGATCTTCAGCCGCCGGATCTGCCAGCCCTGTGCGGCGGCCATTTGCCGCACGGCCTCACGCGTCTGCCAGCGATTCAACGGCGCATCGCAATCGTCGTCAGCCCACACAGGCAGGGTAGCCAGGCCCAGTGACAGAACGAGCAAGCCATGGCGTAAAGAGGTGGAGTGTTTCATTGGGGACTCCTTTAAAGCGGGTTGGCGCAGAACAAACTGGCCGAGGTACAGGCTGCGCGAGCGTACGACCCAACGCGCCGGATCACCACGTGTGGAAACCCCGGATCGGACGGCGCGACTGCAGCAAGAGCCAGGGTTGGAGCCTAGCAGCTACATTCCAAGTCTAACTTTGATGCGCATGAGGTTTCTGCCTTACTGTTCAACGGCATTATGGAACAGTCCCCTTGCATGCAGGCTGAATGACTCGTTCAGGTCCTGTTCATCTCGCAAGAGGGAAATCGCAGCGCGATGGTCTCGTGCAGCTGCGGTGCTCTTTCGCTGCCTCTTTTTGTCCGGGCTGGGAAGATGACGTACAGACGGACTCGGCCAGTCAGCTTTGAATTGTTCCGGATGTTCCATACGGTTCCGTCCTTGAAAAAGTATCGTTGTTCAAACTTTCCTCATCGACGGGGCTGATTGAACCCAGACGCAGACGGGCTAGATGTGCCAAGCCGGGCAAGACCTTCGGAACATGGCTTGGCCGAGTTCGGCACCGACGCTGAATCTGCCAAGCTCGGCCGGACTTGTGCCCCGGATCGACAAGCGTCACGTCAGGCCCCCTGCCCGGCGTGTTCTCATGAGGTGCACTCCATGTCATGCGTGATGACGCTAGAAAGTGATCTCCGGCGATTCGCGCGGCTCGACCCAGACCTGCTTGGGCTGGTATGAAACGACTAACACACGCTGAAACGCTGACGGGAAGCTCACGCGCAGCGACGGGATGGGCTTGGCGGACTGGCATTCGGCCCGGATTTCAAGCGCCGCCTCGTGCACGTGTTCGATGCTTTGAGCGAGTTGGCAACGTGAGCACACGCCTGGCTCTGGCTACCTGAGGTTGTGGTTGCTGGTTCCTGGTGGTGGTACCGGTGGTGGTGTGTCGGCGCTGGTATTCGATCGTGTGTGGTTGAGGCTGAGGGTTGCCGTACCCAGCGTAATCGCGGACATCGCACTCAGCAGCTTGGCGCCGGACACCGCCGCACCCGTGGGCAACACCGGTGCGGCCGACAGCGCGTACACCGTGAAGGTGTAGGTTTTTGGGCCAGGCCCCTTCGAACAAGGCGGTTGATAGCCCAGGCTGGGACCGTTGCTGCCCATGCCCAGCGTGCCCACGCCTTGGCTGTCCTTGGCCAGGTGGCGTGTGGCACCCGGTATGCCGTACAGCACCCAGTTGTACTTGGTGATGCCATCCGGCGGCACCGTACTCATCAACACCGCGAATTCGACGGTGCCTACGGGTGCGTGGGACCACGCCAGTGCAGGGGTCGAGCCTGCGCCGTCGCAGGTGTAGCTGTCTGGCAAACTGCCGCCCTGCGCGGCTTCGCTAGCCAACGCAAAACGGTTTGACTCAGCGGCAGTGGCAGCGACCGTGTTGGCCATGCCGTGCGGCGCGACGCTACTGCTACACACCACGGCGGCGGCGACCAGGATGACTCGAATGGCGGGACGAGGACATGGGTTCTTCATGATCGAATTCCAGATGATTTGAGGACAAGCTACGTCAGGGTGCGGTGACGGTGAGCTTGCACAACAAGGTGTTGTCGGCCTTGAGGTTCGTCGTCCAGATCAGGCGTGCGGCGGGGTCCCGGGTGATATCGTGGTAGCCGTCCTTGACGCCAATGTCAGCGGCGCGATAGACCGTGGCATCTTGCCAGGCGCGGGTGTCGAAATCGGCCGCCTTCCAGCTGGCGGGCTCTTCGATGATGGTGGCACCGCAGCTGGCCACCGTGGGTTGGCTGCTGGACACGCAATTTGGGTTGAGCGGCGCCTTGTGGATGACCAGGCACTTCGTTGCGCTGCTCGACACCGCCACCACTTTTTGTGTCGCGGTGTCGGTAATCTGCATGATGAAGCCACCGTCACCGATTTGCTGCCGGGGGTTGCCGATGTACTCCAGCCCGGTGTCGTTCTGCTTGAAGTCCTTGATGGTGAAGTTCAGCACGAACGGATATTCCGCCTCGAAGCGCAGCGTCTCGGCGTTAAAGGAGCGCTCGGTGGTGATCGGCACCGAGTCCTCCCCCACGAAGCGCTCGCCGACATGGAGCGCGAACCAGTTGTCGGCCCAGACCTCGCCATTGAACTGCCCTGCCGCTGCTGCCAGTGGCAGGCTGGCGGCCAGGCATGCCCCGGCCAGGCGCTGGGCGAGGTATCGGGTGGATCGCTTCATGTGATTGCTCCTGGTGATGTGGGCCAAGGGGATGGCCCATCACCCCCCCATGATAGAGCCCCGCACGCCTTGAAAAATTACACCTCCTCCACGGCCCGCGGGATGTCGCCGCTCAGTTGTTCCTGCAAATGGCACGGCAGATTGGCGGGCAGGAAGGAGCCGACCTTGAGGTGACGGAACTGGCCGCGCACGTGCACGACATCGCGGACTGGATGTTTCACGCGGGTGACGACACCCTGGGGCCGCTTGAGGCCGCGCGCCTGCTGAGGAGCGCACGCAATACATGCAGGACTTCGTCGCCAGATTTCTTCAGGAGTGTGGGTCTCCCGAAGACTGAATTTCAGCATATCAGCATCGTCATCTCCGACCAGTCGAGCTGCCGGAACCGGCGTCCACAACGCTGATCAAACTGCTTGCGGCGCAGCGCAGAGTCGCCTCGCGCTGGGCGCGTTGCCTCGTAACACCATCAAGATGCCCGGATCAACGTCAATCCACCCATCCGACATTGCACTCCGTTCCGAAACAGTTGCCGATCAATGACGCGTGAACCAGACCGAGATCCAAAATCCTCGTAGAATGGTGATGCTGCGACGCAGCATTCACAGCGCAAACACTTCCACGCGAGCACGCCGCGCACTCTTCAGGGCTGGATTTGACATGAACCTCATGCTAACCATCGACGGCAACGAAGCCGTTGCCAATGTGGCGTATCGCGTTTCGGAAGTGATCGCCATCTATCCGATTACCCCTTCGTCAGGCATGGGTGAGCTGTCGGACGAGTGGGCGTCACAGGGCAAGACCAACGTCTGGGGCTGTGTTCCCCGTGTCGTCGAACTGCAGTCGGAAGGCGGCGCGGCCGGCACGGTGCATGGCGCCTTGCAGGGCGGCGCACTCGCGACGACTTTCACCGCCTCGCAGGGCCTGCTGCTGATGATCCCCAACATGTACAAGATCGCTGGCGAACTGACGCCGACGGTCTTTCATGTCGCGGCGCGGACCGTGGCAACACATGCTCTGTCGATCTTCGGCGACCACTCGGACGTGATGGCGACGCGCGGCACCGGCTTCGCGCTGCTGGCCTCGAACTCGGTCCAGGAAGCGCAGGACATGGCGGTGATTGCCTCGGCAGCCAGCCTCGCCGGACGCATCCCGGTGCTGCACTTCTTTGATGGTTTCCGCACCTCGCACGAAGTCGCCAAGATCGTTCCGGTCGAGGATGAGCTTCTGCGCGACATGTTGCCGCAGGCACGCATCGCCGCCCAGCGCGAGCGCGCGCTGTCGCCGGAACATCCGGTACTGCGCGGCAGCTCGCAGAACCCCGATGTGTTCTTTCAGGCCTGTGAAGCGCGCAACC
>JALNWS010000118.1 GCA_023230755.1 Azoarcus sp. | reverse complement strand
CTGGGCAACATCGGCCTGGCTGGCAACGCCGGCGGTGTGGCGGTTGCGGGTGATGTCGAGCGAGCGCTGATAGGCCTCGAGCGTGCGTCCGAACAGGCGTTGCTGGGCGTCGTTGACGCGCAGCTGCAAGTAGCTTTGGGCCAGCGTGGCCTGGGCGCTTAACCGTGCGGCAGCAAGGTCTGCCGCGCTTGCCTGCGCTGTGTTGGCACTGGCCTCGATGCTGCGGCTGATGCGGCCCCACAGGTCGATCTCCCAGCTGCTGCTCAGGCTCAAACGCTGAAGCGAGCGGGGCGCCGCGGTGTCGCTGCTCGAGGCGCTGGACACGGTCTGGCTGCGCGTGGCCGACAGTTCCGCACCGAGCTCGGGCAGGGCTTGCGCGCGGCTTCCAGCTACCAGCGCCAGCGCCTGGCGGTACTGTGCCTGGGCGGCAACCACGTTCTGGTTGGAAACCTCGACCTGTGGCAGCAAGCTGTTCAGAGTCGGATCCTGGTAGCGCTCCCACCAGTTCTGTTCGAGCGTCGGTGCGCCGTGCTCCGCCAGCTTCCAGCCCTCGGCGGCGCGAAACGCCGCGGGGGTGTCCACGGTGGGACGCTGGAAGTCGGGGCCGAGGGCGCAGCCGCCAAGCAACAGGGCGGCGAGGCAGGCCATGGAAAGAGGGTGCAGTCTCATACGGGTGGTGGTGGATTCAGGTGGGGGTGAGCGGACGGAACGGGGTTGCGCCGCGCGCGCAGGGCGCCGAGCTTGAGCCGCAAGCGGTCGAGCTGGAGAAACACCGTCGGCGTGGTGTAGAGGGTGAGGATCTGGCTCAGCACGAGGCCGCCCATGATCGAGAGGCCGAGGGGTTGGCGCAGTTCTGCGCCGTCGCCACTGCCGAGGGCAAGCGGGATCGCGGCGAGGAGGGTGGCCGTGGTGGTCATCATGATCGGGCGGAAGCGCAGCAGGCTGGCCTCGAAGATCGCGTCGCGCGGCGACAGTCCGCGGCTGCGCTGTACATGCAGGGCGAAGTCGATCATCAGGATCGCGTTCTTGGTCACGATGCCGACGAGCAGGATGACGCCGATCAGCGCAATCACGGTGAACTCGGTACCGAAGGCGAGCAGCGCCAGCAGGGCCCCGATGCCAGCCGAAGGCAGCGTGGACAGGATGGTGAGCGGGTGCAGCAGGCTCTCGTAGAGGATGCCCAGCACCAGGTACACCGCCACGATGGCGCTGACGATCAGCAGCAGCTGGTTCGACGAGGACGACTGGAAGGCGCGTGCGGCGCCCTCGAAGCTGCCGAACAGCCCGGGCGGAAGCCCGAGCTCGGCAACAGCATCGGTGATCGCCTGGGTGGCATCCCCGAGCGCGACCCCGGGGGCGAGGGCGTAGCCGATGGTGGACGCTGCGAACTGGCTCTGGTGATTGATCGAGCTCGGCGTCTGTCCGGGCTCCCAGCGCGCGACCGCGGACAGCGGCACGGCCTGGCCGTCGGCTGCCATCAGCACGATCTCATCGAGGACCTCCGGGCCCTGCCAGAAGTGGGGCGCCGCGCCCATCACCACCCGATACTGGTTGAGCGGGTTGTAGATGGTCGACACCAGGCGTTCGCCGAACAGGTTGTTGAGCGACACGTCGATCGCGCGCTGGGTCAGGCCGACACGGGCTGCGGCGTCGCGATCGACGATCAGCGTGGTCTGCAGGCCGCGGTCGCGGCGGTCGGTGTTGACATCGGTGATCTGCGGCAGCCTGGACAGGGCTTCGCGGATGCGCGGCTCCCAGCTGCGCAGCAAGGCGAGATCGTCGCTGAGCAGCACATAGATCTGGTCGGAAGAGCTGGAGCGCCCGCCGATGCGGATCTCCTGCGCCGACTGCAGATACACGTTGGCGCCGGCAATGCGCGACAGTGGCCGGCGCAGACGATCGATGACCTCGTTCGCACTCTCGCTGCGCTCGGCAAGCGGTTTGAGCGTGAGGAACATGCGCGCCGAGCTGGATGACCCGCCTCCGGGACCACCGCTGCCCCCGACCGACCCATTGACCCGCGCCACGGCCGGATCGTTGCGGACGATGGCTTCGGCCTCGACCAGCTTCTCGTACATCGACTGGAACGAACTGCTCTGGTCGCCCTCGATGCTGGCCATGATGCGGCCGGTGTCCTGCTGCGGCAGGAAGCCCTTTGGCACCATGGCATACAGATAAAGATTGAGCGTGACCACGCCGGCCAGGACGGCGAGTGTCACCAGCCCATGGTCCAGCGTCCACCCCAGGCTGCGGCGGTAAGCCAGGTGCAGGCGAGCGATCAGCCGGCCACTGTAGCGCGATGCCGTGCTCTCGCGATAGCCGCTGGCAGGACGCAGCAGGCGCGAACACAGCATCGGCGTGGTGGTGAGCGAGATCACCAGCGAAACCATGATCGCCGCGACCAGAGTGACGGCGAACTCGACGAACAGACGGCCGATGATGCCTTCCATGAAGATGATGGGAATGAACACGGCGGTGAGCGCAAGCGACATCGACACCAGGGTCGAGCCGACTTCGCGCACGCCGCGCAGCGCCGCCTGCATCGGCGACAGCCCTTGCTCGATGTGGCGGGTGGTGTTCTCCAGCACCACCACCACGTCGTCGACGACGAAGCCCGCCGCGACCGTGAGCGCCATTAGAGACAGGTTGTTGAGGCTGAAGCCGGCCAGGTACATCACCGACAGGGTGCCGATCAGCGTCACCGGTACCGTGATCGCGGGGATCCAGGCGGCACGGCGGTCGCGAAGGAAGAGCATCACCACCATCACCACGAGGCACACCGAGATCGCCAGGCAGCTGCTCACGTCGCGCAAGGAAGCGCGGATGGTGAGGCTGCGGTCCTGCGAGACCTCGAGCCGGATCGCCTGCGGGATGGCGGCCTGCAGTTCGGGTAGCAGGGCCTGGATGTGATCCACCGTGGCAATGATGTTGGCGTTGGGCTGGCGGTTGATCATCAGCACCACGGAGGGCTTGCCGTTGGTGATCGCGGCGTTGCGCAGCTCCTGCGCACCATCCTTGACCGCTGCGACGTCGGCAAGGCGCAGCGCGGCACCCTCACGCCAGGAGATGATCAGCGGTAGGTACTCGGCGGCGGTTCTGAGCTGGTCGTTGGCGCTGATCTGCCAGCTGCGCTCGCCATCCTCCAGGAAACCCTTGGGGCGGTTGACGTTGGTGGCGACGATTGCGTTGCGCACCGCTTCCGAGCTGACGCCACTGCGCGCCAGCGCGAGCGGGTTGAGCTCGACCCGAACCGCCGGCAGCGAACTGCCCCCCGCGCTGACCTGACCGACGCCTTGGACCTGGGCGAGCTTCTGCGCCAGGATGGTGACCGCGGCATCGTAGATCTCGGTACGGGTGAGGGTGTCCGAGGTCATGGACAGGATCATGATCGGGCTGTCGTTGGGGCTGGCCTTGCGCACCGACGGATTGCCCGACATGCCGCCCGGCAACTGGGCGCGGGCGGTATTGATGGCGGCCTGCACGTCGCGCGCGGCGCCCTCGATGCTGCGGTCGAGATCGAACTGTAGAACGACCTCGGCCGAGCCGAGGGTGCTGCGCGAAGTAATCTCATTGACGCCGGCGATGGTGCCGAGCGCCCGCTCCAGTGGCATGGCCACGCTGGAGGCGACGGTGTCGGGGCTGGCGCCGGGCAGATTGGCGCGGACCGAGATCACCGGAAAGTCGGCCTGCGGCAGCAGCGCGGCCGGGAGCTGAAAGTAGGAGGCCGTGCCGAGCAGGGCAATGCCGAGCGTGAGCAGGACGGTGGCGACGGGGCGCCGGATGAAGGTCTCGGACAGGCTCATCACGCACTCCTGCGGCGCAGACGGGCGGCCTCGACGCGGCGCGCGAGGCGGTCGAAGGCGAGGTAGATCACCGGGGTGGTGAACAGGGTCAGGATCTGCGACATGATCAGCCCGCCGACCATGGTGATGCCCAGCGGCTGGCGCAGTTCGGACCCGACCCCGGTCGACAGCATCAGCGGCAGCGCGCCGAGCAGGGCCGCCAGGGTGGTCATCAGGATCGGCCGGAAGCGCAGCAGGCAGGCTTCGAAGATCGCGTCGTGGGCGGACTTGCCGTGTTCGCGCTCGGCCTCCAGCGCGAAGTCGATCATCATGATCGCGTTCTTCTTGACGATCCCGATCAGCAGGATGATGCCGATGATGCCGATGATCCCCAGGTCGGTGCCGGACAACAGCAGTGCCAGCAGTGCACCGACCCCGGCCGAGGGCAGGGTGGACAGGATGGTGACCGGGTGGATGTAGCTCTCATAGAGCACGCCGAGCACGATGTACATGGTGATGATCGCGGCGACGATCAGCCACACGGTGCTGGTGAGCGAGGCCTGGAAGGTCTGTGCCGCGCCCTGGAAGTCGATACTCAGGCTGGGCGGAAGGTCGAGCCCCGCTTGTGCCGCCCGGATCGCCGCGACCGCTTCGCCGAGTGAGACCCCGGGGGCGAGGTTGAACGAGAAGGTGGCGGCGGGAAACTGGCCGATGTGGTTGATCGCCAGCAGGGCCGGACGCTCGCTGATCTTGGCCACGGCGGCCAGCGGCACCTGTGCGCCGTTGGCCGCCACCAGGTAGAGGCTGTCGAGTGCCTCGAGGCCGCGCTGGAACTCGGGCTTGACCTCGAGCACGACGCGATACAGGTTGGTCTGGGTGAAGATGGTGGAGATCTGGCGCTGGCCGAAGGCGTTGTACAGTGCGTTGTCGATGGCGGCGGTGGTGATGCCCAGGCGACCGGCGCTGTCGCGGTCGATCTCGACGTAGGCCTGACGCCCCTGATCCTGCCAGTCGTTGGCCACGTCCGCCAGTTCGGGCAGTTCGCGCAGGCGCTCGAGCAGGACGTGGCCCCACTCGCCGAGCTGTTCGGCGTTGGCCCCCTGCAGGCTGAACTGGTATTGGGTGCGCGACACCCTGCTCTCGATAGAGAGGTCCTGCACCGGCTGCATGTAGGCCGTGATTCCGGCCACATCCTCCAGCGGCGACTGCAGGCGGCGGATGACGCCGGTCGCGGAGGCATCGCGCTGCGCCAGCGGCTTCAGGTTGATCAGCAAGCGGCCGCTGTTGAGCGTGGCATTGACCCCGTCGACGCCGACGATCGACGATACGCTGTCGACCGCGGGGTCCTCCAGAATCGCACGCACGAGGGCCTGCTGGCGCTCGGCCATGGCGCCGAAGGAGATGCTTTGCGAGGCTTCGGTCACGCCCTGGATCAGGCCGGTGTCCTGCACCGGGAAGAAGCCCTTGGGCACCGCGAGATAGAGCAGTATGGTGAGCACCAGAGTGCCAGCGGTGACGCCGAGGGTCAGGGGCTGATGGCGGAGGACCCAGCGCAGGGCTTCGGCATAGCGGTCGATGCAGCGGTCGATGAAGGCCCCGCTGATGCGGAAAAAGGCGCCGTGCTTCTCCTCCGCCACAGGGTGCAGCAGGCGCGCGCACATCATCGGCGTCAGGGTCAGGGAAACCACGGCCGAGATCAGGATCGCCACCGCGAGGGTGATCGCGAACTCGCGGAACAGACGGCCCACCACGTCGCCCATGAACAGCAACGGGATCAGCACCGCAATCAGCGAGAAGGTGAGCGAGATGATGGTGAAACCGATCTGCTTTGCGCCCTTGAGTGCGGCCTCCAGCGCCGATTCGCCCTTCTCGATGTAGCGCGAGATGTTCTCGATCATCACGATCGCATCGTCAACCACGAAGCCGGTGGCGATGGTCAGCGCCATCAGGGTGAGGTTGTTGATCGAGAAACCGGCGAGGTGCATCACCGCGAAGGTGCCGATCAGCGACAAGGGCACCGCGACGCTGGGAATGATGGTGGCCGGGATGTTGCGCAGGAACACGAAGATCACCATCACCACCAGTGCGATGGCGAGCAGCAGTTCGTGGCCGACGTCGCGCACCGAGGCGCGGATCGTGACCGTGCGGTCGGCGAGCAGCTGCAGGTCGACGGTGGCGGGCAGCGAGGCCTGCAGCGCGGGCAGCAGGGCCTTGATCCGGTCCACCGTCTCGATCACGTTGGCACCGGGCTGGCGCTGGATGTTGAGGATGACCGCGGGGCGGGTGCCAGCCCAGGCGGCGAGGCGTTCATTCTCGGCCCCGTCGACGAGCTCTGCCACGTCGCCGAGGCGGATCGGTGCGCCGTTCTTCCATGCGATCACCAGCGTGCGGTACTCGTCCGCCGAGCGCAGCTGGTCATTGGCATCGAGGGTGGACGCACGCAGCGGGCCATCGAAGCTGCCCTTGGCGACATTCACGTTGGCATTGCCGATCGCCGTGCGCAGATCCTCGAGGTTGAGTCCCTGTGCGGCCAGCGCTTGCGGGTTGGCCTGAATGCGGACGGCGGGGCGCTGCCCGCCACCGATGCTCACCAGGCCAACGCCGGCCACGCGGGAGATCTTCTGGGCCAGCCGGGTGTCGACCAGGTCAGCCACCTGGGGCAGGGTCAGCGCGGTGGACGAGATCGCCAGGCTCACGATCGGCGCATCGGCCGGATTGACCTTGCTGAAGACCGGCGGCATCGGCAGGTCGTTGGGCAGGAAGGCATTGGCGGCACTGATCGCGGCCTGGACCTCCTGCTGGGCCACGTCCATTGACAGGCCGAGGGTGAACTGGAGTGCAATCACCGAGGCGCCGCCGGAGCTGGTCGACGACATCTGGTTGACGCCTGCAATCTGGCCAAGCTGACGTTCGAGCGGGGCGGTGATCGACGAGGCGACCACGTCCGGGCTGGCGCCCGGATAGAGGGTGAGAACCTGGATGGTGGGGTATTCGACCTCGGGCAGGGCCGCGACCGGGAGCAGGCGATAGCCGATCAGGCCGACCAGCAGTATCGCCAGCATCAGCAGCGAAGTGGCCACCGGGCGCAGGATGTACAGGCGCGAGGGATTCATCGGGCTGGCCTGGCGGCGGTGGGACGCAGACCCGCCTGCGGAATCTGGGTGGTACGCGCGCCATTGCCGTCGGGGGCGGCAGGCTGCTCGCCTGCCGTGCCGCGGGCAAGCGCAACGCCGTCCACGCTCAGCACGTCGACCCGGGATCCCTCGCGCAGGCGGTCGGCGCCGTCGAGCACCAGGCGTTCGCCGGCGGCAAGCCCGTCCTCGACCACCACCAGCTCGCCCTGGGCGGGGCCGAGCCGGATCTGTCGTGCCTGCACCCGCTGCTCGGCGTCGATCACGAACACGAAGGCACCCTGGGCGTTGCGCTGGATTGCTGCGGTATGCACCAGGATGCTGTCGTTACGCTGATCGGCCTTGAGCCGAATGTTGATGAACTGGTTCGGAAACAGGCTGTTGTCCTGATTGGCGAACTCGGCCTTGAGCTTGAGCGAGCCGGTGCTGACGTCGATCTGGTTATCGACGCTGAGTACGAAGCCCTCAGCGAGGCGCGTGCGGCCGTCACGGCTCCAGGCTTCGACCCCCAGGCGCTCCTTGCCGTGGAGCCGCGGCAGCACCGGGGCCAGGCTGTCGGCGGGCAGGGAAAACACCGCGTGGATGGGCTGGGTCTGGGTGATGACCACCAGCCCCGCGCTGTCCTGCGCGTTGACGAGGTTGCCTGCATCGACCTGGCGCAGGCCGAGGCGACCGGAGGCGGGGGCGGTGACGCGGGTGAATTCCAGCTGCAGCCGGGCGTTGGCCTCGGCGGCGCGATCGGCCTCGACCGTGCCCTCGTGCTGGCGAACGAGCGCCTCCTGGGTGTCGACCTGCTGGCGGGCGATCGAGTCCTGGGCGAGCAAGGCGCGGTAGCGCTCGAGGTCGACCCGGGCGGCGCCGAGCACGGCTTCGCTCTTGATCCGCTGCGCGCGAGCCTGGTCGAGCTGGATCTGGTACTCGCGCGGATCGATTTCGGCGAGCAGATCACCCACCTTCACCAGTTGGCCCTCGCGAAAGCGGATATCGATCAGTTGTCCGCTCACCCGTGGCTTGACGGTGGCGGTATTGGAGGCGGTGGCGGTGCCGAGCGCACTGAGCACGATGTCCAGATCGCCGGCTCGCGCTGCGGTGGCCCGGATCGGCTGAATGGCTCCGCCCGGTCCGCGTTGTCCGCCGCCGGGGCCTTGCCGGCCACCGGCGCGCGGCGGACCTTCGGCGCTGCTGACGGTGGGGGTCTCCGTCGTGCTGTCGGGGGAAAGGAAATAAAGGCTGGCTGCACCGCCTGCGAGCAGGCTCAGTGCAAGTGTGAGCGTCGAGCTCCTGAAGATGAACCGCTTGTCAAAACCCATAGATGCCGCTTCAGTCCGGAGAAATAAACGAATCGGCCTCCGCAGTGCATGCGGAGGCGCTTGTTGGGCTGAGTCTCGGCGCATGGAAATGGGAGATCAGGAGCGTGTAGCGTCAAGCCTCCCCGTTCCCCATCGTTCCAGCCCAAGTGGGGCTCAGAGGAATTGCTCCGAGCCCACCAGCCCCACCTTTGTCAGTCCCTTGCGCTGGACGGCCGCCATGACGGTCGCCACCACCCGGTAGGGCACGGCCTTGTCCGGATTGACGTGCAGTTCGGGCTGTACCGCCTGGCCGGCAATAAGCGTGAGCCGGTTCTCGAGTGCGCCCGCGTCGCTCAAGGCTTCGCCATTCCACTCAATCACGCCGGCCGGGTCGATGTTGATGCGCACCACCTCGGGTGGCGCTTCGGGCGGCGGTGGGTTGCCGATCGGCATGTTCATGTTGACCGAATGCAGCTGAATCGGAATCGTGATGATCAGCATGATGAGCAGCACCAGCAGCACGTCGATCAGCGGCGTGGTGTTCATGTCCACCATGACCTCCGGGTCACCGGAACTGCTCGCGCTGCCTATGTTCATTCCCATTTTCTGTGCTTCCTGTGTGAGTCAGTGAGCCCGCGTCAGCCACGCGGCGGGGGCTCGGTGATGAAGCCGACTTTCTGGATGCCGGCGCGCTGGCAGGCGAAGACCACCCTGCCCACGTACTCGTACGGCGCAGCCCCGTCGCCACGGATCTGGACTTCGGGCTGCGGCTCCAGCAGCGCGATCCCCTTCAGGCGTTCGACCAGCGCGTCGTTGCCGGCCACCGGCTGCTCGTTCCAGAACACCCCACCATCGCGGGTGACGGCGATGTTGATGTTCTCCGGCGCGGTCACCCGGGGGCGGTTGACTTCCTTGGGTAGCTCCACCGCCACCGTGTTGGTGACGACTGGAACCGTGATCAGGAAGATGATCAGCAGCACCAGCATCACATCCACCAGGGGGGTGGTGTTGATGGCGGAGACGATCTCGTCGTCGTCCCCGGCGGGCAATGAAATGGCCATGGCTTATGCCGCTGCCGCGTGCGCAGGCTGGAGGTCGGTCGCGAGCGCATGCTGCGTGTCGCGGCGGGCTTCGCTCTTGCGCTCTCGCGGTGCTTCTTGCGTCGGCTCGCGCAGGGCCTGGATGCCTGCCTTTTCGGCGGCCTTCGCGGCTTCGGCACCAAGCAGAACGGCGTGCAGTTCGGCACCGAAGGAGCGGACGTCATCCAGCGCGGCCTTGTTGCGGCGGACCAGCCAGTTGTAGCCAAGCACCGCCGGTACGGCGACGGCCAGCCCGATGGCGGTCATGATCAGCGCTTCACCGACCGGTCCTGCTACCTTGTCGATGGACGCTTGGCCTGAAATGCCGATCGCGGTCAGGGCGTGATAGATGCCCCACACGGTTCCGAAGAGACCGACGAAGGGCGCAGTCGAACCCACAGTGGCGAGGAATGCGAGACCGCTTTGCAGGCGACTCTGGACCTTCTCGATCGAACGGTGGACCGACAGTTGAATCCAGTCGTTGAGGCCGACGAAGCCATGCAAGCCGTTATGGTGGGCGGTGGAGTCGGCGCCCGACTTTGCGATGTAGTGATAGGCACCCTTCGGATTCAGGGTCTCGAGGCCTTTTTCAATGTCGCCGGCCGCCCAGAAGCTGCGGTTTGCCTTTTTGCCCTGGCGCAGCAGCCGGGATTGCTCGATCAGTTTGGTGATGATGATGAACCAGCTGCCGATCGACATGATGACGAGGATCGCAAGCGTGCCTTTTGCCACGAAATCACCGCCGGCCCACAAGGCCTCGAGCCCGTATGGATTGGTCACCGCCACGGTATCGCCGGCGGGTTCGGATTGGGCCGCTGCGAAGGGGGCGGCAAGCAGGGCGGACGCGGCGAGCAAGAGTTTTTCCAGCGTATGGGAGATGCGGGTTTTGATCATTTGAAGTTCTCCTGTGAGGGGCTTTTGAAAAGTGGGAAAAGGGCTGATCAGCTATCCAGACGGAAGGCAAACGGCAGGCGAACTCGAACGTCATGGCCCTGCCCTGCGCATTTGAGTTTCGCCACCGCAGCGGTAGCTGCGCTGTTGAAAACGGCGTTCGAACTGCGAACCACACCGACGCTCTTGATCGTGCCGTCGGCGCCGACGGTGAAATCGACCACCACGTTGCCTGACAGCCCCATGCGTTCGGCCTGCGGTGGGTAGATGACCTGGCTGCGCACCGCAATGTGGTTGGAGCAGGTGATTGCAACGTCCACCACCGGCGGTGCGACTGGTTTGGGGGCGGGAGGGGCTTCGACAACCGGCGGCGGTTCGGGCGTCGTCGCCGTGATTACCGGCTGGGCCGGGGCGACAACCGGTACCTCGACCGGCGGCACATACGCGGGAGGTGGGGGTGCGGACACCTTGGGCGGGGTTCGCACGATCCTGGGCTTCGGCGGTGGTGGCGGAGGCGGTGGTGGGGGTTTGATCTCCTGAATGAGGCTGACGTCGAGCGGGGCTTTCAGGACTTCCACGACCGAGCGTGCCAGGCCGTTGGCAAGTGCGTAGCCCAGCAGCACGTGAAAGCCCACGACCGCGACAAGGCCGATCGTGTAGTTGCCCGGGTTTCCGTTTTGTTCTGCGTAACTCATCCGATGACTTTCTCCACTGATGCACTGGCGCGCTGGGTCGTATCCCGTGAATGCAGCGATGACCGTGCTGTACCGACCTCGGCGCGATGTTGGTCTTGCACAGCAGATGGCATGCCAGAAGTCGTGGCTGTAGCTGAACCGGAATGAAAAAACGCGATAAATCAGCTGTGTATGGTGGGTACGCGGCGCTTTATCGTGACGCTCGTTTGCTTGTGGCCAGGGGTCGGGATGCTGCAGGTGCAACAAGATCGGGGGTGAAACTGTTGAATTTGCAGCAGCTGATGTGCGGGAGTGGATTGCACCCGGGCTACGGTCAGTCGATTCGCCTGGTGGGCGCAGGATGGATAAGGGCATGGCGCCGCGCCTCGTATCGAAATGGTGCAAAGCAACATAACGCTCGGAACGAAATTGCTTAGCGGAATTCCGTCTTTGTGTGTGAGGGCGCCGGTCTTAATCTAGCTGCCATGCCGCATGGTCCGGAGCCTCGCAGTTGGCCCGGTCCTTAAGTTCCGCATGGGGCAGACATCTATCTACACATAACTAAATTGCGTTCAGGGTCAGTCGTCATGCCGAGTCAATCAGCCAGTGCTCGAAAGAAGCGCAAGGGCAAGGTAAATGCCGAGCTGCCCGTTCTCACTCCCCGAGACTGACTATGTCCAATGTATTGACCCTCCCGGATTCACCCTCGCACTCCTTGTCGATCCGTGCCAAGGCACTGGTTTTTCACGATCCGGTATCGCTCGAGGTGCTTGCCACCACGGAGTTGGTCGCCGCGAGCGATGCAACAGTCCTGATCATTGGCGATACCGGTACCGGCAAGGAGCTGATCGCCCGTCACGTCCATAGCCGTAGCGGGCGTACCGGCCCCTTCGTCGCGATCAACTGCGGTGCTTTCAGCGAGAATCTGGTCGAGGCCGAATTGTTCGGGCATGAGGCCGGCGCCTTTACCGGGGCACAGGGCGCGCGGGCAGGGTGGTTCGAGGCGGCGCAGCACGGCACCCTGTTTCTCGACGAGATCGGGGATCTGCCCTTGCCCATGCAGGTCAAGCTGCTGCGGGTGCTGCAGGAGCGCCAGGTGGTCAGACTCGGCTCGCGGCGCCCGATCGATATCGATGTCCGCCTGGTGGCGGCGACCAACGTCGATCTGGTTCATGCCGTCGAGGCTGGACACTTCCGCTCGGATCTCTATTACCGGCTGAATATTGCGACGATCAACCTTCCCCCATTGAACGAGCGTCCCGGCGATATCCTGCCATTGGCCCGGCATTTCGTTGGAAGCTACCGCGCGCGCCTGCACCTCGAACCGATCGAGTTCTCGCCGGAGTCGTGCCGTGAGCTGCTGTCGTATCCGTGGCCGGGCAATATCCGCGAGCTCGAGAACGTCATTCACTATGCGCTGATCGTGTGCCGCGGCGGCGTGATTCGCCCGGAGGATCTGCGCCTGAAGGGTCGGGCAGTCGTCAGTGCGCCGAATCGGAGTGCGCGGCGAGGGAGCGAGGGGGATCAGCGACCGGTTCGTGGCGACGAAAGAAGTCGGCTTTCCTCGGTCCTCAGAGACATGTTCGACGAGGACACGCCGGCGCTCTACGACGAGATCGAGGAGACCCTGTTCAGAACCGCGTTCGACTACTGCGACGGCAACCAGGTCCGTACCGCACGCCTGCTCGGGATTTCGCGCAATATTCTAAGAGGGCAGCTCAAGCGTTTCGGGATGCTGATCGCGCGCGCAGATGAGGCGGAAGAAGGGCTTTCGGTCGTCCGCTGATCGATAGGCCGGACATCCTGGGAGAGCTGTCCTCGCGTCAGGGGCTGAGTCGGTGCTGTGATGCGAGCCACTGGATGATCATCCGGACGCGATCGTTTGCGAGTGCGTAGTAGATGCGGTTCTCCTCGCGGCGGCGCCCCAGCACGCCAGCGCCGTGAAGAAGGCTCAGGTGGGCGGACATGTTCGACTGTGAGCCTCCCAGCGTCGTCGTCAGTTGAGTGACGCACAGCTCGCCCTGCCGGAGGCGGAAGGCGATGGCGAGCCGGGTCGAATGACCGAGGGCGTGGAAAACCCGAGCCAGTCGCTCGGTGCTCTGTTCGCCGAGATCCATGATCACGGGCCAGTTCATGCGACGTCGGCGGCTCTACTCGGCACGAGTGAATTGACGATCCGGCTCTCGGTCAGCTCGGGCGAACACAGCTCGATGAAGCGATAGGCGAAGCCGCGCAGGTAGTGACCGCGGCGCACGGCGATGCGGGTGATGTTCTCCGGGAACAGATGGCTGCTGTCGAGCTGGATCAGCTTGCCGTCGCGCCCTGGAGCGAAGGCCATCGCGGCGACGATGCCGACCCCGAGGCCGAGCTCGACATAGGTCTTGATCACATCGGCATCGAGCGCCGACATCACCACATCGGGTACCAGTCCCACCGTGGAGAACGCCTTGTCGATCCGGGCGCGGCCGGTGAAGCCCTCGTGGTAGGTGATGATCGGATGCTCGGCGACCGCTTCCAGGGTCAGCGGGCTGACCGCCTGCAGCGCATGCCCCTCGGGCACGATCACGGAGTGGTGCCAGGCGTAGTAGGGGAAAGAGGCGAGTTCGGGGACGTCGGCCAGGGCTTCGGTGGCCACGCCGATATCGGCCTCACCGTCGAGCAGCATCTGCACGATCTCGTCCGGGCTGCCCTGGTGCAGCTTCAGGTGCACCTTGGGAAAGGCGCGCTTGAACGCGGTCACCACCTTGGGCAGGGCGTAGCGCGCCTGGGTGTGGGTGGTGACCACGGTGAGCCGGCCCTGG